>NZ_MLJI01000002.1:707948-1061922 GCF_002095535.1 Pantoea cypripedii | reverse complement strand
ACATTCAGAGAAGAAAATTGAATTCGGTGTTTTTTTGCCGATTGCTAATGGTGGATGGATCATTTCAAAAAACACCCCTCCATTGACGGCATCCTACGAACAGAACCGCCAGGCCGCGATCATTGCCGACCAGATTGGGCTGGACTTCATTATGTCGATGGGCAAATGGCGGGGTTTTGGCGGTGAAACGGATCACTGGGGCACATCCCTTGAATCAGTCACCATGATGGCGGGTCTGGCCGAATGTACCTCGCATGCGAAGCTAATCGCCACCATGCATGCGGGATTACACAATCCCGCAGTGACTGCGAAGATGATCAGCACCCTCGATCAAATCAGTAAAGGTCGCGCAGGGTTGAATATTGTTTCAGGTTCATTCAAAGACGAATTTAAGCAGATGGGAGCCTGGGATGCATCGCTCTCACACGATGACCGTTATGATATGACACAGGAATGGACCACGGCGATTAAACGGTTGTGGTCGGAACCTGAGGTGACGATGGAGGGACGATATTTCCAGCTTGAATCCTGTGTTTCTAATCCAAAACCCGTTTCTTCCCCACGGCCCTATTTAATCTGTGCGGGCCAATCAGAGAAGGGAATGACGTTTACGGTAAAAAATGCTGATGCTTGTTTTATTGGTGGTAAAGATGAGTCTGAAACAAAAAAACTGAGTCAGATGGCACGCCAGATAGCCTTGCAGAATAAAAGCGAAATTAAAGTTTTTTGCATGTGTACCGTGATCATCGCGGATACCGATGAAGAGGCACAATCCCTGGCGCAATATTATCGCGACGGACTCGATATAGGTGCTGTTGAGGGCATGATGCGCAGCTTTGGCGTGGATATTGAAAGTGCAAAAAGTATGTTTGAACGCGCCAGCAATGCCTTTATGAGCCATACCGCAATTGGCAGTGCGCAAACCTGCCAGCAACAAATCGAGTCGCTTATTCGGGATTGTGATCTCGATGGTGTGATGCTGATTTTCCCGGATTATGTCGAAGGTCTTACCCGATTTGGTCGTGATATTTATCAGCCTCTGAAAGCATCACTTGCATTACCTAAAGGAACGTTATGAGTGAACAACTAAAAGACTGGTTGGACCCGGAACGCAGCGCCCTATGCATTGTGGATTTACAGTTTGACTTTGCCAGTGAGGACGGCCAGTGTGCAAAATACAATATGAATATGGCGAGTGTAAACGCCGCCATTATCAATATGAAGCGTTTATATTCCTCTGCAAGAGATAATAATATCCAGGTTTATTTTATCGGCCTTAAAACACATCCGGATACGGATTCTGAAGCCTGGAAGAACTTTATGTTGCGCAAAGGTTTTGATCCGGATGAGCTCTATGCAATCTGCCGTGATAACAGCAAAGGGTCAGAGTTTTATGAAATCCTGCCTCAGCAGGGGGACCATATTATTCACAAACCTAAGTACAGTGCATTTTATGAAACTGACTTCGCTGAGAGATTAAAGAAACAGAATATTGACACCCTGTTAGTTTGTGGATTAACCACCGAATGCTGCGTTGACTCCACCATTCGGGATGCCTACCACCGGGATTTTTCAGTATTTATCATCGGTGATGCATGTGCCGCCTATCGGCAGGATTTTCATGACGTCAGCCTGGAAATTCTTGAGGAAAGTTTTGCGATAAATGTCGCAACAGATGAAACGATTGACGCATTTCATCTTCTGGGGACGCGGAGGCTGCGATGATTGAGGATATTCTAAAACAGAATTATTCTGAGGTTCATAAAACCAGTGAAGAAGAATTATTAGCCATTCAGCAGGCCATTGATTCACAGGAATTAACCGACCTTGCTTTAACATTAAGTAATATACCAAGCCGTTCGGGCCACGAACTTGAAGCGGCAAATTTCGTCTATCAGTGGTGTCTTGAGCAGGGGTTTTCTGCGCGAAAAATCGCGCTGGATCCCGCCAGACCTAATATTGTGGCCGAATATGGCGGTGATGGCGCAGGGGCTAATCTGCTGTTCAACGCGCATCTGGATACAGAGAGCCCGCTGTATGACAACCTGCTGGATAATGACAAGTTCACAGCGGAAACACTGGCACAGCCGGAGTGGCAACAATGCTGGCTTGAGGACGGTCATTTTCATGGCTACGCATTAACCAATGACCGCGGCCCGATGAGTTGTTTTTTGATGGCCGCGAAGGCCCTGAAAAAAGCCGGGATAAAACTCGCTGGCAAAGTGTATCTGACGGCCTCACCTGGCGAAATTGGCCCTGAACCTGTCGAATCATGTTCTGGGATTGAATTTCTGGGTAAAGAGTTAGGCACACATTTTTTGTTTAATCATGGTGGTGTTTGCCCGGATTATGCCGTGGTGGCAGAAGGCACAGATTTTGGCGTGACCTGGCAAGCCAGCGGCTATGCATTATTCCGAATCACCCTTTATGGCGAAGGTGTTTTTACTCCAGCCCTTTTCCATGAGGGTGAATCCAGTACCCATCCAAATCCACTGCACCGTATCGGTATACTCACCGAAGCATTGCATGAATGGTGTCAGGCTTATGAGCGCGACTTCCGCGTAGAAACGCCTGGGGGTGTTTCAGTGGGTAAAGCGCAGATTGATTCTATCCGGGGGGGCGTGCCTCATACTTTCGGTGCAGGGACTGAGATCTGCCATATTTATCTGGATGTCGTACTGCCTCCTGGTGTTAAAGCCAGTGTGATTGAAAGATCCCTGAAGGCGCTTTTACTTGAGCGCTCGCCCGGACGTTTTTCCTTATATCCCAGTGTGGTAAGGCATGGCTTTTGTGCTGATGAGCAGGTTTATCCGCTTGTTCATGCGCTTGGCGCGTCCGTTCAACAGGTTCAGGGTCAACCGCTCAAGCTGGCACATTCTGTTTATTCAAGCATGTGGCGGGATCATAACGTCTTCAATATGAATGACATTCCAGCAGTGACATTTGGCTTCCCTCGGCAGTCACCCACGCCAGAGGATTTGCGCCAATGCACCTTGATTTACGCACTGTCTATGCTGGCCATCTGCGGACGAGCCTAATATTTTCAATCAATTATTTCAGGTAATTATATGAGCCCAGATTCACAGCTCGCCATGGCAACGCCGGGTATCGCGGATACCAGCCCTGATATCTCACCGCAACAGTGGCGTGCGGGTATGGCGCAATTTGCCAGTGGTGTCACCGTCATCACAACGCTTGATTCACAAGGTATGCCAACCGGGACCACCGTCAGTGCCTTTTGCTCGCTTTCCCTCAACCCGATGTTATTACTCGTGAGTCTGGACAAGCGTAGCAACACCCTTAGTAGCCTGCTGACACAAGGGGTATTTGCCGTAAATATCCTTTCCCAGCCACAGCAATCTGTCGCCTTTCAATGTGGGTCACGGGATAAAGGAAAGTTTAGCCAAATACCTCATACTATGAGCAGGTACGGACTCCCGTTGATCGACGGATGTATTGCCCATATTGAATGTAAAGTTCACCAAAGTATTGAGGGAGGTGACCATAATATTATTATCGGTGAACCATTATCTCTGGTGTCCTACCCTGACGTTTCTCCTATGATTTATCATCAGGGAAGATTTATTTAACCGCTATCTGCGACGCCTGTCATTCGCAGGCGTCAATCAATTTTCCTGGCTTGTTCCCGGTACACCCGAGGGGAAACGCCAATTTTCTGACTAAAAACGCGACTAAAATAAGCGATATCGCTAAATCCCCAGCGAAAGCAAATCTCTGATATTGATAGCCCTCTATAGTTAGGATTCGCTAAGTCCCTTTTACAAAGATCGATTCGTCTTTCCCTGACATAGTTGCTGAATTTAAGGCCCGCCTCCTGAAAAATTTTCTGAATATAGCGTTCTGAAACATTATTAAGCAGGCCAAGTTTCCCCAGGCTTAAGCTTTCATCGCTGATATGTTGCTCGATAGAATCACAAAGACGTTGAAATGCATGCGCGTTTGCATAGTTACTGAAATTATTTAACGAGATATGTTCTGCCAGGCTGGTAAGAAACAGCTCAGTCAACGCGCTATCCAGTGAGCGGAAGGAGGAAGGTGTCAGATGTTCCATTTCATTACTCACCGCCTCCAGAAACGCGTAAAGCAATCTGCTGACACCATTTTCTGATCGCAGTACCCCTGCTCTGATTGATAACGGATTCACCAGACGCTTATAAAAAGCGGTATTGGGGATCTCAATAGTCAGAATTTTAAAATCTGTTCCCATTTCCAGGCAAATATGGTCAATATTACTGCATGATCCATACAGTATACTGCCTATACTGAAATCGAGGTGATCACGATTAATCTCCAGAAGAGATTCACCCTTAATCAAAATGGCGAGCCAAAGGCTTTCAGATGCAGAGGGATAGTTACCCGTCAATGTTTGCGGCGATCCTGCCAGATTAACAAAATCAACCCCCATATGGCTTTTAAAGTAGGTAATCTCTCCGCTGAGACTTTTCTCTTCTGAATATTGCGCCGCAAGAAATATTTTCTGCATTGCCATCTTCCAGACATCACTTTTTCTCTCTGCCGGGAAATCTTTCGTATCTACTCGCCAATGATTTTCTTCCAGACGCTGCTTTATCATATCACTGCCCTTTTCATGAACTCTTTTAAACAGCAATATTTATGCCATTCTCACCGGGTTTTAAGGCAGGCTTAATACCCGTTGAGAAAGAGATTCAATAAAGGGCATTCTCACACAATTCTCTGATCACACTGCACTGCTAACGTGTTTTCTCGCAACATCATGGTGCATATCATTTTGAGCGATTAGCTCTGACAAGCCTCTTTCATCATGTCAATAAACAACCTGAATCCGAGAGTTAATTCTTTCCGCCCTGAATAGTAGAGCGTATAACCTGGGAAGTTTGGGCACCAGTCTTCAAGTACCCGAACGTACTTTCCTGCGTTGATTTCGTCGATAACATAATGCTCAGGAATACAACAAATCCACTTTCCTGATCCCACCGCCTTCAGCATGATGTCGATATCATTAACGGTGAAATTCCCGTCAATCCGGTGTTTATATTTACTATCCTGCTTTTCAAACTCCCAACCATAAATGCGCCCGGTTGAGTCGCGGCGATAGGCCAGGCACCGGTGATCTTTTAAGTCACCGGGCTCACGGGGGATTTGTTTGTCGATAAAGTAATCAGGCGTCGCCACAATAGCCATACGCAGGTCACCCCCTAACGGAATCGCCACCATATCCTTTTCAACCTGCTCACGTAAGGCAATGCCCGCGTCGAACCGCTCATCAATAATGTTCTTCAGGGAGGCATTGATATCAATTTCAAACGAAACTTCAGGGTGGTTTTGCAGCATAGCGCTCACCACCGGCAGTACATACTTTTCCGTCGGGTATTTGGGTGCCGTGATTCTAATTAACCCTGAAGGTCGTTCACGTAGCTGATCCAGCGAAATCAGTTCATCGGCGATTGCATTTAATGCCGGTCTTAAGGTGCTAAGCAGCTTCTCTCCTGCCTGGGTCGGTGAGACGCTTCGGGTGGTACGGTTGAGCAGTTTAACCCCTAAACGCCCTTCTAATCTGTTGAGGGTATAACTTAAGGCTGATTGCGACAGACCCAGTTTGATCGCCGCTTTGGAAAAGTTTTGCTCATCGGCTATCAGTGCAAACACACTGAGGTCAGCCAAATCATCTTTAAACATGTTTTCAAATCATGGAATTTTAGATATCGCTATGATGACATCATCACTGGTTGAAGTGATTCATAGGGCCTATGAATCAGATTCATAAGCGTTCACTGGCAGTGATTAATAAAAAGCCGCAACGTCATTTATGAATGTGGGTTATAAGGGAATGCATAATTATCGGACTAATTTCTGCGGGGGTAAATCCGTATAATTTTCTCAATCCCTCAGCGATTCGGAAACGAGAATTAATAATGCCCGCTCAGCAAACACTTGTTCGCCATCATGAAAAGCACCCCACTATCATTTTAAGCCTGATCCTCATCAGTTATATGATGATAGTTATTGATAACTCGGTGGTAATAACCGGACTCCCAAAAATCCATCAGGAGCTTTCTTTCAGTCTTGCAGGTCTGTCCTGGATTTCCAGCGCTTATGCACTGACGTTTGGCGGTTTGCTGTTGCTTAGCGCGAAAGCAGGCGATCTCTTTGGCCGCAAAAGAATGCTGAATATCGGGTTAACCATTTTTACTCTGGCTTCGCTGGCGATCAGCCTCGCTCCTGACGCTGCATTTCTGGTTATCGCCCGCGCAATTCAGGGGGTTGGCGCGGCAATCCTCGCCCCCTCAACCTTAGCCATTCTGCAAATCACCTTTCCGGCAGGTCCAGCCAGAACCCGTGCGATTTCACTCTATGCAGCCGCCGGAGGGTTATCCGCCAGCGTGGGTCTGGTTATCGGGGGAGTCTTAGCCGAACTGGTATCCTGGAGAGCGGGGTTTATGGTTAATGTCCCGATTGGCATCGTCTTGATTTTCGCCGCTTCCCGCTATATCGAGGAAACCGATAAACAAAGTGGCAAGGCGGATATCCCCGGATCCATCTTATCGTCTCTGGGCATGACCGGGATTGTTTATGGCACCGTCTCCTCCGGTACGCTGGGCTGGGGTTCTTTAGTTACCCAGCTTTCTTTTCTGATGGGCAGTTTATTACTTGTTTTGTTCATCCTGATTGAGCGCAAAGTTGATGAGCCGGTAATGCCACTGCATCTGTTCAAAAGTGCCGAACGTTCGGGCGCGTATGCCGCACGTCTGCTTTATATCGGTGCTGCCATGGGCTTTTTTTTCTACAGCACGCAATTTATGCAGGGCGTCTTACATTATTCTCCCATTCAGGCAGGGTTGGCTTTCTTGCCTGCAATGCTGACCAATTTCGTTGTGGCGCTGAATGTACCTAAACTGGTTCAACGCATGGGAAGCCGCCGCATATTAATTCTGAGTTTGCTGTTTGCCCTGATCGGTATGTTGATGCTTAGCCGTCTGGATGCGTCTTCGACCTTTATTCGCGGTCTGTTGCTACCCACAATCCTCATCGGCATCGGTATTGGCGGAGCCATGGGTCCATTGACCACATCCGGTATTAATGGCGTCGCACCAAAGGATGCAGGTGCGGCATCCGGCATCGTGAATGTTGCCCATCAAATCGGCGGAGCACTGGGTCTTAGCGTGTTGGTGGCTGCTGCGGAAGCAGGTGGCGAGAATCTGGCTGCGGTCCCCTTATTAATACATCAGACCGGTAAGGCATTCACCGCCGGTGCGGTGCTGATCGCTTTCTCTTTGCTGCTGGTATTAACGGTGATGGGGCGGACAAAAAAGCCTGATTAACATCATTATTGTCGTCAGACAGGACTCATGAATGCCAATACTGGCATTCATGAGCAAAATTCATAGAGTTTTGCGGATTACATGTAAAGTAATTTTGTTCATTAGCCGCTATATTAACCTCATTCGAAAAAAACAATATTACTTTATTAGTTATTGGCCTCTTGCCATTAATTAATCACATCTGAAATTTAAGCGTAAATATTTAATCCAGCTTAATGACATGGCTCTTAATATATAAACGAGGAACCTTTATGAGTCTGGTACTTATCATTGGTGCAACGGGTTCCGTTGGCCGTCATGTCGTCAGTGAAGCACTGAATAACGGACACAGGGCCCGAGTGCTGACACGTAAAAACGCGGATATCCGTAAATTCCCTGCTGATATTGAACAGGTGACAGGCGACCTGACTGATATCAACTCGCTGTACCTGGCAGTAAAAGACGTGGACGCTATCATTTTTACTCATGGTACCCATGGCTATGAGCAACAGGGTTTTGAGCAGGTCGATTACGGTGGGGTCAGAAATGTTATTCAGGCCCTGGGCGGACGTCCGGTGCACATCGCGCTGATGACGGCGATTGGTGTCACGGTAAGAAGCACCATGCACGACTGGAAACGCCGGGCAGAACGGCTGGTGCGGGCCAGTAGCTGTCGCTACACCATCGTGCGCCCCGGCTGGTTCGATTACAACGCCGCGAATCAGCTGAAACTGGTCGCCCTCCAGGGGGATAACCGACGTGATGGCAGCCCGAAAGACGGTGTTATTTCCCGTCACCAGATTGCCCAGGTGCTGGTTAACAGCATCAGCTTGCCGGATGCATGGAATAAGACCTTCGAACTGGTGGCCGAAACAGGTCCGGCAACGGAGGATTTCGTCTCGTTTTTCCGCAGTGTCGATCAGGATGGCGATGGCGTCGATGCGATTCATGACCGGGATAACATGCCCATGAATGAAGAACCAGAAAGGGTGGTTTCAGCCATGCATGCAGCCGCCCCCACCCGTATTACACGTTAAATATGAGGTCAGTTATGACAGAGGTTATTGTCGTTATCGGCAGCGGTTCCATTGCGCAGGCTATCGCGCGCCGCGTCAGCGTGGGTAAAAAAATTCTGCTGGCCGATATCCATCTGGATAATGCCAAAGCGGTCGAAGACATCCTGAAAAGAGCCGGGTTTGAGGTAGAGTCCGCCCAGGTCGATGTCAGGTCGCGAGAATCAATCCAGCAATTAGTCGCGGCTTCCACAGCCCTGGGTGATATCAAAGGCGTAATCCTGACGGCGGGACTCTCCCCCTCGCAGGCGAAAGCACAGGATCTGCTGCATGTCGATTTGTACGGCAGCGCCGTAGTATTTGAAGAGTTTGGCAAAGTGATTGCGGCGGGTGGATCTTGCGTGGTGCTGGGATCGCAGTCCAGCCATCGCCTGGATTGTGACGCGATTTCACAGGCAACCGCCGATCAACTGGCCACACTGCCTCCTGAAGAACTGCTGGAACTTCCGTGGGTCAAAGCGATTGATGACAGCCTGTATGCCTATCAGATCTCAAAACGCGGCAATGCGTTGCGAGTGATGTCTGAAGCGGTGAAATGGGGGAAACGCGGTGCGCGTATTAATTGCATCAGCGCAGGCATTATTTTCACCCCACTGGCCTACGACGAGCTGAATAGCGCGGAACGCGGTGATTACTACCGCAATATGTTAGGCAAATCACCGGCAGGACGTGGCGGCACACCGGATGAAATCGGTGCGCTGGCCGAGTTTATGTTTGGTCCTAACGGCGCTTATATGAGCGGCAGCGATGTGTTAATCGATGGCGGTGTCACCGCATCGGTAAAATACGGTGAGTTAAAACCGCAGTAGTGGTGGGATTGATCGCGCATCAGACACCTGATGCGCGTTCAACCGGTGCTCAACCCGCTGCCGGTAAGCCGAGAATGTTACGTAACGCCGCAGCGTTGGTGTTGGCACGGAAACCCGGCCCCCCGCGCTGAAAGCTTCGCGCCGATGCCAGATTTCCGGTGATCACCGGGACAGAACCGACATCCTCCACTAACTTCGCCACGACAGTTAATGCCGCTGCGTCGTCACTGGCCATCGGCACCCCCAGTTTATTGCTCTGGCTGGCACTGGCAGAGGCCTCAATTGCCGTGGCATCAACGGCGCTGAAGGCGCGGACATAGCGCGTACCGGGCAATAATCTCTGGCTGGTCTCAGCGACGCCATCCTCGCTCATTTGCGAGCCCGGAGGATTGCAGGCATCAATCACAATCTTTCCTTTCATCAATGGCGCGAGCTGCTGGCCCAGTTGCGGTAGCGCATCGTAAGGCACAGCAAACAGCAGGATGTCACCAAACGCTGCGGCTTCGGCTGGCGTACCGGCACGGGCATTGGCACCCAGCGGGGCGATCTCGCGTCGCAGTTCATCAAGATGACGGGTGGAAAACATCACCTGATGCCCGGCTTTTACCCACAGTTTCGCCACCGTACCGCCCAGCCAGCCGGCACCGATGACACCGATTTTCAGCGTCCGTCCCGTGCCGGTGCCTTCAGCTCTGGCGAGTTGCATCGTGCCGCCGGTTAATCCGATGGCTCCGGTGATTGCGGCTAATTTGATAAGTTGACGTCTGGAAAAAGACATTAGTCACCTCCTGATTTGAGAGGAATGAAAGGAGATTTGCTGCCCAGCCACAGAGAGAGAGCCAGCCAGATGAGTGAAAGAGGGATGGCGATATAAGCCAGCACACCGGCGCTGCCTGAGAAATTTAATAATCCGGCATAACTCCAGCTTCCCAGCTGGTCACCCAGTCGATAAACCACCGTATCGATGAAATTTTTCGACTTGTAGCGTTCCTCTTTATTCACCCGGGTAAATAAAATTTCTCTGCCAGGACGGGCGAATGAAAAGTTGCTGATTCTGCGCACCACCTGGAACACCACAAAAATAATCAGCGAGGGAAACGCCAGTAATAATGAAAAGCCTGCCAGCGTCACCAGCGGTAAAATTGCCAGGGTAAATGATACGCCTAACCCTTTCAGGGTTCTGGACGTTAACATCAGCTGAGAGATGAGGGTAAATATATTGACCCACAAATCGATGGTGGCGAAAAATTGCGTGCGCGCGGCTCTGTCTGAAAAAGCGTTGGCGGCTATCCTCGCCTGTTCCAGATAAAGAAAAGTCGATGTCAGGCTGTACAGAATCATAAAAACGGCAATACCTGACAGGTAAGGCGAGCGCAGGGTGTGGGTGATACCGGCAAAGACCGAACCACCCACCGGGCGTTCAGATGCATGGCTCTCGTCCTGCTGTTGTTTGATATTTTCGGCATGGCTGACAGCGCGATGTGCCGACAGCAAGCTTAGCTCCAGCATCAGGAATGCCAGAAGAATCAATCCGCGCTGATCGATGACTTCCACTAACATCAGCGTCACCAGGGACCCGACCATCGCCCCCAGGGTAGCCCCGGCAGATAGGATGCCAAATAATCTCAACCCCTGCTCCGGGCTGAAAACATCAACAATCAGTGACCAGAAAATCGATACCACAAACAGGTTAAACACCGATACCCAGATAAAGAAAATTCTGCCCGTCCAGATACGGTATTCACTGAATGCAGGCAACAACAAAATAAAGAACATCAGCAGATGCGCAGCAAAAAAATGATAACTCAATTTAATTACTGTGATGCGGGAAAATCTTTTAACTAAAAATGAAAATATCGGCGTCAGAATTAACATAGCAATCAGCGTGCCACTGAATAGCCAGGGGAGATTATTGACTCCACCCGCCACACCTAACTCATCGCGAACCGGGCGCAACAGATAATACGCCAGAAAAAGCGAGAAGACATACAACATGGCCCAGGCGAGTATTCTGAACTCATTTTTTCTGACATCTAATAATTTGCTCATTCTGTCAGCATTCATAAATAGCATCCGAATACAGAATTCCAGAGGAGAATCATAAAAGACAGTGCAGAAAATAATTTATTGCAGATTAGCATTTTGCGTCATTAGTGATGAGCTATATTCATAAGGCCATTCATCCCCATAAAGGTAATTTTGTCTGGCGTAATCTGCTATTTACCTTATGGTTCTTTACCGCATGGTTTTATCCCAGGAGACAGAGAATGACCTTAAACGTGAAAGGCTATGCAGCCTTTGCCGCCAAAGAAGACTTAGTGCCACATAATTTCGTGCGTCGCGATCCGCGTGACAATGATGTGGTGATCGAGATTCTCTACAGCGGTGTTTGCCACTCCGATATCCACAACGCCTATAACGACTGGGGCGGTGCAAAATATCCGATGGTGCCCGGGCACGAAATTATTGGCCGTGTCACGCACGTTGGCAAAGCCGTCACCAAATTCAACGTTGGCGATCATGTTGGTGTCGGTTGCATGGTGGATTCCTGTCAGCATTGCAGCGCGTGTGAGCAGGGTCTGGAGCAGTATTGTGAAGAGGGCAACACCCTCACCTATAACGACGTTGATCGTCATGACCAGATGCCGACCTACGGTGGTTATTCTGACAAAATCGTCGTCACCGAGAAATTCGTGGTCAAAGTGCCGGATGGCCTGGATTTAAAAAGCGCCGCCCCGCTGTTGTGTGCCGGTATCACCACCTGGTCTCCGCTGCGTCACTGGAATGTGGGTCCGGGCAGCAAAGTTGCGGTGGTAGGTCTTGGCGGTCTCGGCCATATGGCGCTGAAGCTGGCTAAAGCGCTGGGTGCGGATGTCACACTATTCAGCCGTTCACCGAATAAATCGGAAGATGCCCGTCGCCTCGGTGCAGAACATATCGTCATTTCCACCGACGAAGCGCAGATGAAGGCGGTCTATAACCAGTTTGATCTGATTATCGACACCGTTCCCTACGTCCATGATCTGAAGCCTTATATCCCAACCCTGGCGCTGAACGGTACGCTGGTGCTGGTCGGTTATCTCGGTGACCTGGACCCGGTACTGAACAGTGCACCGCTGGTACTGGGCCGTAAATCTGTCGCCGGTTCAGTGATCGGTGGCATTGCTGAAACCCAGGAAATGATGGATTTCTGTGGTGAGCATGGCATCACTTCCGATGTTGAAATGATCAACATGCAGGACATCAATGATGCCTGGAAACGTATGCTGAAAAGCGATGTGAAATATCGTTTCGTCATCGATATTGCCTCGCTGAAAGCGTAGTCGCCATCATGCCGGGGAAGTGCTCTGCCACCTCCCCGCAATACATATTCCGGCTATCTCTCCCCTTTTCTATTCGCCCGGACTTTGATATATGTGAAATACTCACATGTCTTATCCGATTACCCGAAAATTATGTGATTCAGGTCAAATAGTAAACGGTACCTTTGCGAATTGTTAACGATTCGGGTCAAAATTGATGAGTATCACTCATAACGCTTATCGGTAATCCCCTCTAATTAAATGTATCTCGCAATGATACTATTACCTTGTCGTTAGGCTATTCCCTCCATTAACGGATTTGAATTGAGGTTTACATGAAGATTTTAACTGTCTCTGTCATTGCTCTTGCGAGCTTATTGACTGCTACCAGCGCGCTCGCTGCTGAAATTTCATCCGATATCTCTGGCAAACAGAAATTTGGCGTGGTTTCTGCCGAAGGTGCTTATTCGCTCGATGGACTGACTGACATGCTGTCTGATAAAGCCCAGGCCAAAGGTGCAACCGCAATGAAAGTAATCTCAGCAGGTGGAGTAAACAAACTGTATGGCGTGGCTGAGATTTATAAATAATCCCGCGAAGACGAAATAGACATTGGCAAGCCCACTTTCAGAAACCATTATCGTTTCTGCGCATAATTTTGTGTGTTCCGCTGCATAAATGCTTGTTTTTATTTCGTCTTTCTTCATCTCTCATCATTATTCGATTGTACAGGTGTAAGAATGGACCGACATGAAACCATTATCTGTGAGCTATTGACATGGATAGATGAAAACATTCGCAGCCCACTCAAAATTGAGGATGTTGCACAACGTTCTGGTTATTCAAAGTGGCATCTTCAGCGCATGTTCCATCGCATCATGAATATCAGCCTTGGCAATTATATTCGTGACAAGAAGCTGGAACTTGCCGCACATGATCTCATTGATAGCAATGAAGCCGTCATCGAAATTTCCGTTAAGTATGGTTACGACTCTCAGCAGTCTTTCACCCGCTCTTTCGCCCGGAAATATAATGTGCCGCCTGCGACTTATCGTCGCATGAAAACACATAACTTAAATTTCCAGGTTTAATTCAACGTCATTGCCGGTTTCCGGGAGACTATAACAATGCCCAATAACGTGGCACTTAAGCCTCTGGCTTTGCTATGCGCTTTCACCATTTTAAGTTTAACAGGATGTGATGACTCCTCAGGGAAAACTGCTCAGGCGCAGGAAGCGCCAGAAGTGCAGGTCCTCACGCTCAATACCCAGTCTTTAGCCGTGTCAACTGAATTACCAGGGCGTACTTCGGCGTTCCGCGTGGCCGAAGTTCGTCCGCAGGTTTCTGGCATCATTTTGAAACGTGCCTTCACCGAAGGCAGCGATGTGGTGGCGGGTCAGACGCTGTATCAAATCGACCCCGCACCGTTTCGTGCCAGCTTTAACAATGCCAAAGCCGCCGTATCACAGGCCGAAGCCAATGCGCGTATTGCTCAGGTGACGCTCAACCGCTACCGCTCACTGACCGGAACTAATTACATCAGCCGTCAGGATTTTGATCAGGCTGAAGCGACCGCCGCCCAGACGCGCGCAGCAGTGGAAGCCGCCAGTGCCGCACAGGAAACCGCCCGTATCAATCTGGCGTGGAGCACCATCACGTCGCCGATCAGCGGACGTATTGGACGCTCGTCAGTGACCGAAGGGGCGCTGGTGCAGAATGCCCAGTCCGATGCGCTGGCAACCGTTCAGCAGCTTGATCCGATGTATGTCGATGTGACGCAGTCGAGCGGCGATTTCCTGCGCCTGCAACAGGAACTGGCCTCCGGCAAGCTGCGTCAGAACGCGGGCAAAGCGGTCGTCAGCGTGATTATGGGTGACGGTGCCGTCTACCCCCGCACCGGGACGCTGGCTTTTTCTGACGTCACCGTCGATCAGACCACCGGCTCCATCACCCTGCGTGCGATTGTGCCCAACCCGGATCATACCCTGCTGCCCGGCATGTTCGTCCGCGCACGTCTGGATGAAGGCACCGATCCCCAGGCCTTGCTGATCCCGCAGCAGGCCGTTACGCGTACCCCGCGCGGTGAAGCCACCACGCTGGTGGTCGGTAGTGATAACAAAGTGGAAGTGCGCACCATCAGCGTCTCGCAGGCGGAAGGCGATAAATGGCGTGTGAATGGTGGCCTGCAGGCCGGGGAGCGCGTGATTGTGTCCGGTATCCAGCGGGCTCAACCAGGCATGACCGTTAAACCTGTTGCTGCAAACGCTTCCTCCTCTTCGTCCACAGGAACCGCTGACTGATGTCCAGATTCTTTATTGACCGGCCCATTTTTGCCTGGGTGCTGGCGATTATCGTCATGCTGGCCGGGGGGATTTCGATCCTCAAATTGCCGGTGGCACAGTACCCTGACGTCGCCCCCACCTCGGTGCAGATCCGCGCCACCTACCCCGGCGCTGACGCCACCACGCTGCAGAATACCGTGGCGCAGGTGATCGAACAGAACATGAGTGGCCTGGACGGCCTGATGTACATGTCCTCCAACAGCGACTCCTCCGGCACGCTGCAGCTCACGCTGTCGTTTGAGAACGGCACGGACCCGGATATCGCCCAGGTGCAGGTGCAGAACAAGCTGCAGCTCGCCACCCCACGTCTGCCGCAGGAAGTTCAGCAGCAGGGCATCTCGGTGCGTAAATCCTCCAGCGTGTTCTTCCTGGTGCCGGGCTTCGTCGATGAATCCGGCCACATGAGCATGGAAGATATCGCGGACTATGTGGCCTCCCATCTGCAGGACCCTCTCAGCCGTATCAACGGCGTCGGCGACACCACCCTGTTCGGTTCCCAGTACGCGATGCGTATCTGGCTCGACCCCAACAAGCTGGATAACTACCAGCTGACCCCGGTCGATGTCATGAGCATGATCAGATCCCAGAATGCGCAGATCGCCGCTGGCCAGCTCGGCGGTGCGCCACCGGTGAAGGGTCAGCAGCTTAACGCCTCGATCATTGCTCAAACGCGCCTCACCTCACCGGAACAGTTCGGCAACATTCTGCTGAAGGTGAACAGCGACGGCTCACAGGTGCGCCTGCATGACGTGGCCCGCATTCAGCGTGGCGGTGAGAACTACAACTTTGTGGTGAAAATTAACGGCAAACCGGCTTCCGCACTCGGCATTCAGCTGGCTGCGGGCGCTAACGCGCTGGATACCGCCAATGCCATCCGCGCCAAAATCAATGATCTGAAGCCCTTTTTCCCGCCGGGCCTGAAGGTGGTTTATCCCTACGACACCACGCCGTTTATCAGCATCTCGATCCACGAAGTGGTGAAAACGCTGTTTGAAGCGATCGTGCTGGTGTTCCTGGTGATGTACATGTTCCTGCAGAGCTTCCGCGCCACGCTGATCCCGACCATTGCGGTGCCGGTGGTGCTGCTCGGCACCTTTGGCATCCTTAGCGCCTTTGGTTACTCGATCAACACCCTGACCATGTTCGGCATGGTGCTGGCGATAGGCCTGCTGGTGGATGATGCCATCGTGGTGGTGGAGAACGTCGAACGTGTGATGGCCGAGGAAGGGCTAAAACCGAAAGCCGCTACACGAAAATCGATGGGGCAGATCCAGGGTGCGCTGGTCGGCATCGCGCTGGTGCTGTCGGCGGTATTTGTGCCAATGGCCTTCTTCGGTGGCAGTACCGGCGTTATCTATCGTCAGTTCTCCATTACCATCGTGTCGGCGATGGCGTTGTCCGTGCTGGTGGCGCTGATCCTGACGCCAGCCCTGTGCGTGACCATCCTGAAACCGGTAAAACCGGGTACCCACGGTCAGCATCGTGGCCTGTTCGGCTGGTTTAACCGCAAGTTCGATCAGAGCGCCCATCACTACACCAATTCCGTGGCGCGCATGCTGAATCGCAGCGGTCGCTTTCTGCTGATTTACGGCGTGCTGGTGGCGGGTATGGCGGTGCTGTTTATGCGTCTGCCCACCTCGTTCCTGCCGTCGGAAGACCAGGGCGTGCTGGCCACGCAGGCGATCCTGCCAGCTGGCGCAACCCAGGAACGCACCCAGGCCGTGCTGGACCAGGTGAGCGATTACTATCTGACCAACGAGAAAAAGAACGTTGAGAACGTGCTGTCAATCAACGGCTTCGGCTTTGCCGGACGCGGTCAGAACGTGGGCATCCTGTTTGTCGGCCTGAAAGACTGGTCAGAACGTGACGGTAGCGAGAACTCGGTTGATGGTATCGTCAGCCGTGCGATGAAATCGTTCAGTAAAATCATGGACGGTAACGTGGTGGCTTTTAACCTGCCGCCCATCATTGCGCTGGGTAACGCCACTGGCTTCGACTTTGAGCTGATCGATCAGGGCGGCCTCGGCCATGAGCAGCTGACAGCCGCGCGTAACAAACTGCTGGAACTGGCGCGTCAACACCCTGACGTGCTGACGGCGGTGCGTCCGAACGGCATGGAAGACAGCCCGCAATATAAGGTCAATATCGATCAGGAAAAAGCCACCGCGCTGGGCGTGGATCTCACCGACATCAACACCACCCTGAGCAGCGCCTGGGGCGGCAGCTATGTCAACGACTTCATTGACCAGGGCAGGGTGAAGCGCGTTTACGTGATGAGTGATGCGCCTTACCGCATGATGCCGAAGGACCTGAACAACTGGTACGTGCGCGCCAGCAACGGCAAAATGGTGCCTTTCGCCAGCTTTGCCAGCGCAGAATGGGTGTTTGGTTCACCGCGTCTGGAACGCTACAACGGCCTGTCGTCGGTCGAAATTCTCGGCCAGCCGTCACCGGGTAAAAGCTCCGGTGAGGCGATGGCGCTGATGGAACAGCTGGCGAAGCAGCTGCCACCAGGCATCGGCTATGACTGGACCGGGATGTCGTACCAGGAACGGATGAGCGGCCAGCAGGCCCCGGCGCTGTATGCTATCTCGCTGATCGTGGTGTTCCTGTGCCTGGCCGCATTGTATGAAAGCTGGTCGATCCCGTTCTCGGTGATGCTGGTGGTGCCGCTTGGCGTGTTTGGCGCGCTGGTTGCCACCATGCTGCGTGGTCTGAATAACGACGTCTACTTTGTGGTTGGCCTGCTGACGACCATAGGTCTGTCAGCGAAGAACGCCATCCTGATTGTGGAATTCGCCAAAGACCAGATTGAGATAGAAGGTAAAGGCGTGGTGGAAGCCACCCTGGAGGCCGCCCGTATGCGTCTGCGTCCAATCCTGATGACGTCACTGGCGTTTATCCTCGGCGTACTGCCACTGGCACTGAGTTCGGGTGCCGGTTCCGGCGCGCAGAACGCGGTGGGCACCGGGGTGATCGGTGGCATGGTGGCGGCGACGCTGCTGGCAATCTACTTCGTTCCGGTGTTCTTCGTCGTGGTGCGCAACCGCTTTGGTGGTAAGGCGCATGATGAGGACGATGATGAGGACGATGATGAGGACGAATACATCGCCCACTAGCCTGCTTGTCACCCGCTAGCATCATCAAACCAGCCGGTTTTACCGGCTGGTTTTTTTTATCCGTACGATGACCGATTGATTACGTTATAGACACAGGAAAGAAAAGTGAGATATCTGGCAGAGCGGAAGGTAAAAGAACCACAGACGAGGGTGAGATTTTATTTTACTCAACTACGGGCACAGCATCAGCGCAATGAATATCTCTCAGTCATATATTTCTGTTTAATCCCATCGCTAATTTTCTGAGTGAGTAGTCTGCGGGAATCATCCTCTGCCACAGTTTTACTCATCAGACCGTCCGGTTTGCAATTGTCACTCAAAGGAATTGTACTCGTCGGACGAACGAGTTCAAAACTGGATAATTCATCGTCAGATCTGACATTAATAACCTGCGTCCTGATGCCATAAGCGGAAATTTCATCCGTTATTGAATCAATAAATGCTCTCAATCCTTTTTTGATTGCATAACTAATCGCAACACTACCCGGCATTTTTTTATCAATTGGTGCTGAAATTAAAATGATCTGCCCTTTTTTTCGTTTTCTGAAAAATGGGATTAATGCACGAACCAACAGGATAGGCTCATTGATTCCTGAAATAAGTGCGGAATTAACATCCAGAGAAGTCATTTCTTCGGCCGACTGAGCTAAATTATGACTATCGCATAATATCACCCCGTCCACTTCAGACTCGCGCCCAAAAACAACCTTTAAGCAACTGATTATATTTGAATTTTCATAACTACTCATTTCCTCAGCTATGAAATTATCAGGGTATAAAGAGGTTAAGTCTGTAACATTTAAATAATTTTTGACAATAGCCGTAACATGATGCCCTTTGCGGAGCATCTGCCTGGCAACCTCTTTTCCCGTTCCGGCTTCAACACCGGTTAAGATCCAGTTCATAAGTTTTTTCTATATTTAACTTTTGTAAAGTTTTGAATAGCATTTTGTAAGCCTGCGTTATCAAATACCATAAGTTAGCAGGCGAACTATTTATGAAATTGTGCTCTTTTAGGCATTTCTCAGTATTAATTTTATCATTTACCCGATTGTGCCTTATTTGCATTAGCAGATTTACTAAAAATGCTTTCAATGTTAGAAAATTTATCGCCGGGGAACTTTTCCCGCGCCCATACAAAAACAAGCAGTGGTTTATACGAGGAATAAAATGAAAACGCCTATTAGAAAGCTTTCTTTAGCTATCGCAGGGTTTATTGTTGCAAGCGCAGCACATTCTGCTGAAGTATATAACAAAGATGGTAACAAATTAGACATCAACGGCATGGTGGTTGGTGAGAACTATATCAGTAATGATAAAAGCGTAAATGGTGACCAATCCTATATGCGTTTCGGGTTCCGTGGCGAAACGCAGATTAGCGACCAGCTCACCGGCTATGGCCAATGGCAGGCGCAATGGAACCTGAATCAGACTGAAAATCAGACCAATCAAATGTATACCCGTATTGGTTACGCAGGTCTGAAATACGGTAATTATGGTTCGTTCGATTACGGTCGTAATTCCGGCATCATGTATGACGCGTTCAGTTATACCGATATGCAGCCTGAGTTTGATGGCCTGACCTATAACTCAGACCAGTTCCTGTTCCACCGTGGTAATGGTCTGGCGACTTACCGTAATGATAATTTCTTTGGCCTCGTAGATGGCCTGCATTTTGCCCTGCAGTATCAGGGTAAAAACGATGGCGGCGGTGAGCCGGGCGTGCGTGATGTGCTGCGCCAGAATGGCGATACCTTTGGTATGTCAGCATCGTATGACATAGGCGCAGGCTTCAGCATTGCTGGCGCATTCATGAGCGGCGACCGTACCAACGAGCAGAACAGCCTGACCAGCGGCATCATGGGCCATGGTTCAAAAGCGGAAGCCTATACTGGCGCGATTAAATACGATGCCAACAATGTTTATCTGGCCGTGATGTATGCACGCGCCTATAACGCCTCTCGCTTTGGTTCTGCTTCTTCTGACGACAGCGCTTATGGTTATGCGAACCAGTCAGACCTGTTTGAAGCCTATGCTGGCTATACCTTTGATTTCGGTTTAGTACCGTTCATTGGTTATAACCAGACTCGCGGCAAACATCTGGGTGCCTCCGCTGATGGCAATACCTATGGCAACCAGGATCTGGTGAAATTTGTTGATATCGGTGCGACCTACAACTTCAATAAAAACATGAATGCGTATGTCGACTACCAGATCAACCTGATGGATAGCAGTGAGTTCTCTCAATCTGCTGGCATCAGCACCAGTGATGTTGTGGCAGTCGGCATGGTTTACCAGTTCTGATTGTTACCGGGCGAGGAGATCCTCGCCCGTATTTTCCCTGATTATCCCTTTTTGAAGTAATTTTGCGGTGTTTCCCCCATCGCCTTTCTGAACATGGTGATGAAAGAGCTGGAACTTCGATAGCCGAGTTCCGTCGCTATGGTGGCAACCGACATCCCCTGCGCCAGCCGGGTCATCGATTCCACCAGCCGTAACTGTTGTCGCCATTGGCCAAAGGTATAACCGGTCTGTTTGATAAACAGCCGACTCAGCGTTCTGTCGCTGGTGCCGATGCGATCACCCCATATTTCCAGTGATTCATTATTTGACGGTGCCAGCATCAGCGCCTTACAGATTTTCTGGAGTCGTCGATCTTCGGGAAGAGGCAAACACCCCTGCTGCAGTTCCTGTGCCTCGTGTAATCCTCTTAGCAACAACGGCACAATCATTTCGGAGAGAATATAAGTTTCCTGTCGGCGCTCTTTCACCATTTCCAGCACCAGTTCACGCAGCAGGGAAGAAACCAGCAAAACACAGCATTCTTTTCTTTCATGACGCCATACATCGGGTTCAATATAAATACTGTGCATCAGGGCTTCACCGGATGCATACAGTTCATGACCAGTACGGGGTAACAATAATAATCCGCGATTCGGTCCCAGCGTCCAGGAGCCCTGGCTGGTGATCACGCTGAGTACGCCACGGGTGGTGAAAATAAACTGTAATTGCTCGTGAGAATGCCACGCCTGCCGATCGCCGTTCCGGTATTCATAGGTATTAGCGATCACCGGACGAGACTGCTGCTGATATTGTCCCTGCGAAAAGTAATGCCATGTCTCTTCCACACTATCTCCGCTTATTGACGGCAAATTCCGCCAAAACATGTCTGTTTTGCAAAACTTATTGGCAATACACCCTAGCAGCCCATCTGATATGATTAAATATGAAAATAAAAATGATTTTCATTCTTGTTTGCATACGCAAAAAAACATAGCGACATCTTCATTTGAATCGGAATTGATGAAATGAAATCTTCGGAAATTTATGGGGCTACCTGCGTCATTTCACCTGCATCAGGGAAATATCCACTGTTAATCACTTTATTACTTCCGGTGGTGGCTCACGCTACGCAGCAACAAACCACCCAGGCGGATCAAAACGTCATGGAGGTCAATGCACAGGACTATAAAGAAACCGGTAACGGGCCGGTGTACGGTTATGTTGCTCATCAAAGCTCGGCCGGAACCAAAACTGACACGCCATTGATTAAAACGCCCCAGGCCATCTCTGTCGTCACACGGGATCAGATGTCTATTCAGAATGTCCAGAGTGTGGCCCAGGCGCTGCGTTACACCTCCGGTATCGCGTCGGAACAGCGCGGGGCGAATACGGATTCACTGGAATATCTCTATGGCAGAGGTTTTTTAATCGACGAACTCTGGAATGGCCTGTATACCCCCGGCCCGTCCGGTGGCTTCGGCTATAACGTGACCAGCTTCGATCCCTATATGTTTGAGCGTATCGAAGTATTACACGGTCCGGCTTCCGTCCTTTATGGGCAGGGATCACCGGGCGGCGTGGTGAATATGGTCAGCAAGTTGCCGCAGAAAAATCAGCTGAATGAGGCAGGCGTACAAACGGGCAGTTATGGCCGAGCTCAGGGTTTTGTTGATGTGGGTGGCGCGCTGAATAATGACCAGACTGTGCTCTACCGCATCGCAGCAGACGGCTTTAATACCAGTAGCCAGACTGATTTTGTTAAGGAACGTCGCTTTTCCATCGCGCCCAGCCTCGCCTGGCAAATAAACGACGACACGCATTTCACGCTGTACGGTAATTATCAGACAGACCCGGATGCCGGATATTATAATTCTGTCCCCATCAATGGGAACATCAAGGTGCCACGCAGCCTGAACCCTGGCGATCCCAGCTTCGACAGCTTCCGCAAGACGCAAGGTGCGATTGGTGAAGAGTTAACTCACCGATTTAATGATGTCTGGTCAGTGAAACAAAGCTATCGCTTCCTGCGCAACAGCCAGAAATTACAGTATGTCGGGAATGACGGATTTAATGCTGATGGCAAAACCCTGAATCGCACCGCCTATCTCAACTATGGCGATGTTGACGCGCATACGCTCGATAATCAGGCACTGGCAACATTCACCACCGGTGCGGTGTCTCACAAGGCAACGTTTGGCGTTGATTATCAGCACATCCGCTTCAGCCACTGGTTTTACAGCGCAGCCGCACCGTCGCTGAGCATCAGTAACCCGCAATATGGGCAGACTATCCCTGGCCCAAATTTCATGTACGCCACCTCCACAGAGGCGACGCTGGAGCAGCTCGGTGCTTACGGACAGGACCAGATTGATGTCGGTAACTGGTCGTTTTTATTGGGCATGAGGGAAGACTGGACCAATAACAGTACGCATTCCTTTAAAACGCAGGAGACACAGTATCAGTCGGCCCGTGCGTTTACCTGGCGTACCGGTGCGGTTTATCAGTTCGCTAATGGTATCGCCCCTTACATCAGCTACTCACAGTCTTTCCAGCCACAGCTGGGAACGGATTATGAAGGTAAGGCGTTTACACCGTCGAAAGGCGAACAATATGAGGCAGGTGTTAAGTTCCAGCCGAAGCACAGCAACAGCTTCATTACGCTTTCTTTGTTCCAGATAAATAAAACCGATGTCCAGACCAGCGATCCCGAACACTCAGGTTTTAGCGTACTGACCGGTGAAGTCAGATCCCGGGGAGTCGAAGCCGAGGCACACGCCAGCCTGACAGACCACTTACAGTTAATCGGTAGCTATACCTACACCGACATCACCAATACAAACAGCAACACCGCACAAGGTAAAGCCCCGGTGGGGATTCCGCGTAATACCGGCTCGCTGTGGGCGGATTACACCCAGTATTCCGGCGCACTGGCGGGCTGGCAGTTCGGGGCTGGTGTACGTTATATCGGTGGTTCTTACGGTGACACTAACAACACCTTCAAAACCTCCTCTGCAACCTTAGTGGACACCGCGCTACGTTATGATTTGGGCCAGCTCAGTTCTTCGCTGGAAGGGTGGATGGCGTCACTGAACGCCAGCAATCTGTTTGACCGACACTATATTGCCAGCTGTACCGGTCAGTCTTATTGCTACTGGGGTGCGGGCCGCATGGTCCTGGCGGGTATCAAATACCAATGGTAAGTTCCGGATGCGCATCAGTCAGCCGACGTCATTTTCTGCGGCTGTCTGCCTTGCTCGGGCTGCAATTCACGCTGGCACAGGGACGTGCTGCTGAGGTGCCACCCAGCGGGAAGCGAATTATCGTTCTCGACTGGATGCTGACAGAATCCCTGCTGCTGTTAGGGATCACCCCTGTTGCGGTCGCCAATCCCGATGGATTCCGACAGACTTTTCACGCCGTGACATTACCTGCGGCGGTGGCAGACGTTGGGTTGATTTATCAACCCAATCTGGAACTGCTGACGTTGTTACGCCCGGAACTGATCATTATCACGCCTGCTCATGCCGTCATCGCTCCGCTGTTGCAGCGCATCGCGCCGATTCTTACCGTGGGTGAAGCCGACTCCTATGGACGATACGCCTTTGATCAAGCCAGTGCGGCATTGATGACTCTGGGTCATTTTTTCAACCGGGTGGCAATTGCACAGGCGGTGATTTTCAGGGCGCAGCACCTGTTCGCAACCGCGCGCAAACGCCTCGCGATGCTGCCGGGGGCGGCACAGCGAAAAGTGTTCATTGTGCAGTTTATTGATGAAGCCTTCGTCCGCCTGGCGGGTGCCGGAAGTCTGTACGGTGATTTGCTTGCCCGGCTTGGGGTGACTAACGCCTGCCATGCCCCCACCGCCGTCTCTGGTTTCGCCACCACCGGCTATGATGCGCTTTACGCTGAACCTGAAGCTTTGTTGATCGCTTTTTCGCCGATGCCCATCAGCGTCAGGCTGATGTTGCAGCACAACCCGGTATGGCAGGCGCTGCCTTTTCGGCAGCCCGGCCACCATCTTTTTATTCCACCCACACCGGCCAATGGCGGCGTGATTTCGGCGATAGCGTTCACTGACGCACTGGCCTGCGCCATTACCTCGGCGGCCAGCAGCCATGCCGGGCCACCATGCTCCTGGGTAAATTCATGAAGCGCCCTGTCGCTATTTTCATCATCTTTATGGTCTGCGCGCTGGCCGCTGTGCTTTTCTGGCTCAGAGTATCCCACTATCTGCCGTTATCGTTATGGTACGCCGCCCTTGTAACCCCCAGGCCCGATAGCATCGGGGTGCTTATTTTTCTTTATAACGATCTGCCACGCCTGGCGATGGCCGGGATCTGCGGGGCCGGGCTGGCTTTTTCCGGCGTGGTCAGCCAGCAGATGTTGCGTAATCCGCTCGCGGAACCCATGACGCTGGGCATCGCCTCAGGGTCTTATCTGGTTCTATCGTTGGTGACGGTATTCTTCCCGGTACTCTTCATCGCCGGAAGAGAATGGGTTGCTTTTGTCGGGGGCGGGCTGGCGCTGTGTTTTGTCATGCTGATTGCTTTGCGTCAGCGCACCTCGGGGGTCTCCCTGATTCTGGCGGGAATGATACTGAACCTGTGTTGCAGCGCAGTCGGGGTCATACTGGCGATTCTGTACTTCCGGCAATTAAGTTTTATGGCGCTATGGGGGGGTGGCTCTCTGGCACAGTATGACTGGCGCAGTACCACGCAACTTTTCCTGCATCTGCTGCCTTGTATTGGGTTTTGTCTGCTGTTTGCCCGGCCAATGGGCATCTATGGAACCGGAGACGTTCAGGCAAAGAACCTGGGCATTTCTGTTCCATGGCTGCTGGCGGCGACCATGGGTGCGGTGTTGCTGATCACTGCGCTGATTGTCAGCTCTGTGGGCATCATCGGTTTTGTCGGTCTCGGCGCACCGCATCTGGCGCGTCTTGCCGGTGCCCGTCGATTACGGGATCGCCTGTTGTGGGCATCAGTACTTGGCATGGTCCTTCTGTGGCTGGCCGATGAACTGGCACGTCGCCTGTCCGGGCTGTGGGGGCTGATGATCCCGGTGGGTGCGGTCACGACTTTACTTGGCGCGCCAGTGATACTGGGTTATCTGTCACGCGCTAAAACGTCTGTGATGCCGCGTGAAACCCGTGTGCTCCCCGCCATGACGGTGCCCGCAGAGAAGAAAAAGTCCCGCTGGGCGCTGCTGACGTCTAATCTGGTATGCCTGCTGGTGCTGAGCCTGGTCTTCCTGGTGCTGGGGAAAGGGTTACATGGCTGGCAACTTGAATTTCCCTGGCATTCCGCCCCACGGGTCTCGCTGCGCCTGATACAGCTCACCGCCGCCATTTCCGTCGGGGTATTGCTGGCGATTGCCGGTGGCATCATCCAGAACCTGTCAGGAAACACCATGGCCAGCCCGGACCTGCTGGGGATCACCGCCGGTGGCGCGCTGGGGATCACTGCCACCCTTTTTCTCTCGCCAGCCAATACCGGCAATATCGTGATGGGCTGTGCCCTGGGTTGCGGCGCGGTGTTACTGCTGTTGCTGCTGCTCGGCCGCCGTTCCCACTATGCCCCGGAGACGCTGCTACTGGCAGGGGTATCACTGACGCTTATCCTGCAAGCGGTATCAACCGTAGTGATGGCGAGTGGTGACCTGCGCGTCATGCAGTTGTTTAGTCTGTTGATCGGTTCCACTTATAGCGTCAGACCGCATCAGGCTGAAATTGTGCTCCTCTCGGCTATCGCTCTGGTTGCCATCCTGCCGCTGATTCAACGCTGGCTGGTGATATTGCCGTTGGGCGCTCAGGTTGCTTACGGGCTGGGCATCAACATTCGCTTTGCACGCCTGGTGTTATGGCTGCTCAGCGCGTCTGCCACTGCCATGGCGACGATGATCGTCGGGCCTTTATCCTTTATCGGTCTGGTTGCGCCGCATATGGCCAGAATGCAGGGAGCGGATAAACCGCTGCCCTTTCTTCTCACCTCCGCCTCTTTTGGCGCATTGCTGATGCTGGCTGCCGACTGGATGGGTCGATGGATGCTGTTTCCCAGGGAAATCGCTACCGGGGCGATTGCATCCCTGACTGGGGGGATCTATCTGGTGATTATTATGCTGCGGGGCCGCAGAGCAGCCTGACCTTATTTTTTCGCACCGTAGATCTTCCGATAGACCGTGGGTGTCAGACCGGTCACCTTGATAAAGGCTCTGCGCATCACATCACTGCTGCTGTAGCCGCACAAGGAAGCGATGGATTTCATCGGGGTCTCGGCACAAAGAAGTTCCTGGGCGCGGGTAATCCTCGCCCCCTCCAGCCATTCTGCGGTTCCCAGGCCCATCTCCTGATTAAACAGGCGATTCACATGGCGGGGACTCAGATTGAGGTGCTGCGCCAGATGCGCCGCATTTTTGACTTCATCAAGATGGGTCAACGCCCAGCGCTGTAAATCCTGTAACGCCGAACGGCCAGCGAGGGATGTCTGTTGTTTACGGATAAAATGGCCCTGACCTGCGGGTCGGCGAAAAAACATCACCAGGTTGGCTGCCACATCCTGCGCAACTTCCCGCCCGACATCTTCCTCGACAAAACGCAGCGCCAAATCCATGCCCGATGTCACCCCTGCCGCGGTACGCACCGGGCCGTCGGCGATATAGAGGGCATCGGCATCAACCCGGGTCGCGGGATAACGTCGTGACAACTCTTTCGCCACCGACCAGTGCGTGGTGACCTGCCGTGCATCCAGCAAACCGGTTTGCGCCAGCAACAGCGCACCAGTGCAAACCGAGCCATAACGGTGACTCTGACGACACAGCTGGGTTATGGCGGCAATCTGTCCCTCATCCAATACCTGATCGTGAATATCGGGCGCACCCGCCACCAGAAAGGTTAATCCCGCTGGCGTGGCAAACGTGGCCAGCGCACTATCCGTTGCAATCCTGACGCCGGAAGAAGACTGAACGCTATCCCCGGCCAGTGACATGACGCTGGTTTTATACACCTCACGGCGCAGGATACGATTGGCTTCCGCAAAAACATCCAGCGGCCCGGCAACATCGAGCAATTGTACGCCTGGCACTGCCAGGATCACGACGTGATGCAGCATCCTCTTTCCTCATGACGGTTTATGTCTGTATGTCCGATATTGCCCAACTAATACTATTATAGACATTCCGCTTCTCTTTTAGAATGAGCGACAGACATTCAACCGGAGAAATAACATGAACTTCACTCTTCAGGGGATCCGCATTCCCGATACGCAAATGGCCCGTGATACCACCACCTTTATTCGTGACACAGAATCGGACCTGCTGTTCAACCACTCCAGTCGGGTTTTTTACTGGGCAGCACTGGCGGGCAGGCAGCGGGATATCAAAGTCGATCATGAATTGCTGTATGTGGGGTGTATGTTCCATGACATCGGACTGACTCATGAACATTGCAGCTGCGATAAGCGTTTTGAAGTCGATGGAGCCAATGCGGCGCGTGAATTTATGCGCAGTTACGGCGTGAAACAGCAAGACATCGACAAAGTGTGGACCGCCATCGCCCTGCATACCACGCCGGGGATTCCTGAGTTTATGGCACCAGAAATCGCCCTTGTTACCGCAGGTGTGGAAATGGATGTGCTGGGAATGGGCTATGAAACCTTTAGCGATGCTGATCGGGAAGCGGTGGTTATGCAGCATCCTCGCACGCCTGATTTTAAGGAGGATATTATCCAGGCCTTCTACGATGGCATTAAACACAAACCCGCAACTACCTTTGGTAACGTCAAGGCAGATGTGCTGAAAGACAAGGACGCGGGATTTACGCCGATGAATTTCTGCAACGTGATCCGCCAGTCGCGCTGGCAAAGTTGAACACCTCCCTGCCTCACTGCGGTAAGTTCACCTGATTTGGGCAAATGAACATTGCCTGACTCAGGTGCACCCGGTAAATTTAATAGCCACATAAAACCCATGGTTTCTTAAGCCAGCAAGAAGGTTGTCATGAACCGTTTTATTGTGGCGAACAGCCAGCAATGTATAGGATGTCGTGCCTGTGAAGTCGCCTGCGTGATGGCGCATAACGATGAGCAACACGTGCTAAGCCCCGAGCAGTTTCATCCGCGCATTACGGTGATTAAACATCAGCAGCAGCGCAATGCCATCACCTGTCATCACTGTGAAGATGCCCCCTGCGCTCGCAGTTGCCCGATGGGTGCCATCAGCCGCATGGGTGATTCGGTGCAGGTTGATCAGCAAAGGTGCATTGGCTGTAAATCCTGTGCCATTGCCTGCCCTTTCGGCACCATGCAGGTACTGGTCACCCCGCTGGAGGGAGGACAGGTGAAAGCCACTGCGCACAAATGCGATCTCTGCCTTGAGCGCCCGGACGGCCCGGCCTGTGCGCAACATTGCCCGGCAGATGCACTGCGCCTGGTGAATGACGCGGCACTGACAAACCTGGTGCAAGCGCGCCGCCTGCACACGGCCTGCCAGGAAGCGCAGCCGTGGCATAAAGTCGCAGCGGCAACGCCGGTGCCTGACGATCATAAAGTGCAGCATATGCGTAAAACCCCACCGCGTGGTGAACCGGATAAACTGCCGCTGGCCGCACGCAAAGCCGGCTTTGACGAAATCTATCTGCCCTTTCGTGCCGACCAGGCACTGCGTGAAGCGCAACGCTGCCTGACCTGCGGCGAACATAGCATCTGTGAATGGACCTGCCCGCTGCATAACCATATCCCGCAATGGGTAACGCAGGTGAGAGAAGGCAACATTGCTGCCGCCGTGGAGCTTTCTCATCAGACCAACTGCCTGCCGGAGATCACTGGCCGCGTTTGCCCGCAGGATCGGCTATGTGAAGGTGCCTGCACGGTGCGCGACGATTATGGCGCGGTAACCATTGGCAATATTGAACGTTATATTTCTGACCAGGCGCTGGCGCAGGGCTGGCGGCCCGATCTCAGCGCAGTGCAGCCAGTGAAGAAACGCATTGCCATTATCGGTGCCGGACCTGCCGGGCTGGCCTGCGCCGATGTGCTGGCACGCAATGGCGTCAGCGCGACGGTTTATGATCGCCACCCGGAAATCGGCGGTCTGCTCACCTTTGGTATTCCCTCCTTCAAGCTGGATAAATCGCTGCTGGCGCGACGTCGTGAGATCTTCAGTGCGATGGGCATCCGTTTTGAGCTGAACTGCGAAATTGGCAAAGATATCGCGCTGGATAAAGTGCTTAACGACTATGACGCGGTATTTCTTGGTGTCGGGACTTATCGCTCGATGAAGGCCGACCTGCCCAACGAGGATGCGCCCGGTGTCTGTGAAGCGCTGCCGTTTCTGATTGCCAATACCCGGCAGTTGATGGGCCTGCCGGAGAGTGCAGAACAACCGTTTATCAATACCGCAGGTCTGAATATCGTGGTACTGGGCGGTGGCGATACCGCGATGGACTGCGTGCGCACGGCGTTGCGCCACGGAGCCAGCAAAGTTACCTGCGCCTATCGGCGTGATGAGGCCAATATGCCCGGCTCACGCAAAGAGGTGAAAAACGCGCGCGACGAGGGTGCAGCGTTTGAATTTAATGTGCAGCCAGTACAGCTGGAACTGGACGACAGCGGCAAGGTGTGTGGCATTCGTCTGCTGCGTACACAACCCGGCGAACCGGATGCAACGGGACGCCGTCGGCCAGTACCGATTGAAGGCAGTGAGTTTGTGATGCCTGCTGATATCGTGATTATGGCGTTTGGTTTCAATCCGCATGCCATGCCATGGCTGGCAGGCCAGAATGTGCGCCTGGATAACCGGGGGCGTATCGCTGCCAGCGTCAACAGCGCGTATCGATATCAGACCAGCAATCCGAAGATCTTCGCCGGGGGTGATGCGGTGCGTGGGGCCGATCTGGTGGTGACGGCAATGGCGGAAGGCCGCCATGCGGCACAAGGTATGATGGACTGGCTGGGGATCAAACATTAACGCCCTGCTCGCCACTGCGGGGCTTATTTCATCCGCAGTGGCAGTGTTTTTAAGACCTGAGGTCCATGATCATCTCGTACCATTCCTCACCACCATGTGTGGATTCAGACTGGCGGGTAAAGCGGTATCCGGCTTTTTCATACAGGCCGAGATAGCCCTGCTTGCACATCAGGTGAATGGTTTCTTTCCCCGTCGCGGCCATCAGAGCAACGAACTCCTTCATCATCACTGACGACCAGCCCTGCCCCTGATAATCAGGATGAATCACCACCGACATGATGACCACATTCGGGGCCTGTGGATCGTGACCAATCAGCTGTTTGAACTCCTCTGCTGACATCTCAACCTCCCAGGCACAACCGCAATTGATAAACCCGATCAGGGAGCCCTCCACGACCAGACAGCGAAATCCCTCCGGGTAATCACGGATACGGATGGCAATTTTTTCGCGTGTGGCAGCTTCATCTGCGGGATACGCCGCAGCTTCAATTTCGTGGCAATGGTCAAGATCGGCCATCGTGGCCTGGCGGAATTCCCACCGTGACATAACTCCTCCGGGTTTGAACAGGAACAAATGGGCGGCTATTCTACAGCGGAAAAATAATGAACGTACTGCATTGTTTGCAGTGTGATCTCAGCCGCCAATGAGCTTGCCATCAGTCCGTCCAGAGTCAATACCGCCAACCATAGCTGGATGAAAGAACAAATCCTGTTGTCGGGAGAGTGATGAATGTTAAGTGGGATGATAGAAAATTCAGTTCGCCCCTGCTGCAAATCATTGAGGCGCGACAATTGATGAAAAAAGCTCAAAGGTAAGAAAGTGACGTCTGACTCCCCGGTCAGACCTGCTTTTCCAGTAAACGGAAAAACTCGGCAATCTTCTCTTCATCACGTTTGTAATAGGTCCATGGGCCGATGCGACGAGAAGTCACCAGCTGTGCACGTTGCAGGGCTGCAAGATAAAGTGACACCGTGGACTGCGACAATCCTACCTTCTCCTGAATGATGCTGACACACACGCCAACCTCATCGGCATCCGCATAGGGCTGATCAAAATGCTTTTTGGGCTCTTTGAGCCACTGCAGGATTTCCATCCGAACCGGATTGCTCAGCGCTTTTAGCACATCATTTAATTTGATTTCAGACATTACCCGGCACTCGTTCTCTTATCACGTCGATATATCACGATATTACAATATCCCGATGGGGGATGCACTTCTTCAGCCCTGAAGCAGCGATGGTAAAATGCCCCCCCCTCTTTTAGGGGAGCATTTTCAGCATTAGTGTGATGAGGTGATATGCTCAAGAGCTGCCTGAGCCAGAAAGCCCGAACGACTTTTAAACTCCGGGTGCGTAGCAACACAACGATCAATCCGGTCTATCAGTGATTTGGGCAACGTAACATTGATTTTCTCAGAGCCACCCAGCAAACGGGTGACATCCACGTCAACGACAGCCCATGTGTAACCTGCATAATCAGGATTACCAGCAAGTGAGCCGACACTAGACACTGAGGGAATATCCTTCCCCAACTCAACCAATAACTCGATATGCCCGGTTATCGCTTCTTTTGCATTTGCTATCGCTTCATCCAGGGTATCACCCGCGGAAAAGCAACCCGGTAAATCGGGCACTGTCACGCCATATGCGTGTTTGTCGTCGCCAGCCTCGATCGCAATGGGATAAAACATAATTAAGCCTCTTCGAGTAAGCGGGGTTAGATCCCTGCTTGTTTCCTGATGCTTTTTACCGTACCAACCGGTAAATCTTTTTGGGGTGCGGTATTGTTACCAGACCCGGTTTTGTCGGGTGGGTAAAATGGTGATGACTACCGTTTACCCTTATCAGAATCCAGCCATCAGCCTTGATTTCTGCAATTAACTTCCTGCTGTCCATCCCTCGGTCCTGTTGTTTTCTGATAAAAAAATAATAACTCCAATAACTCCACACAACAACACTTTTAGGGTTATTGGAGTTATTTTTATCGCAGGATATCACAATAAAAACCCCGCCATCCTTAGGAATGGCGGGGCAGAATCAGCAGCAGATCACTCGTACTGCGGATAGTCGGTATAACCCTTCGCTGTACCACCGTACATAGTGGCAGCATCGACAGCGTTCAGCGGCCAGCCATTGGCTAAACGCGCCGGTAAATCAGGGTTGGCAATGAAGGGACGGCCAAAGCCAAAGATATCGCCCCATCCAGCGTTAAGGATGCGCTCTGCGCGCTCTTTGGTATAACGCCCCGCATACATAATGGTGCCACCAAAGATATCGCGGACTTGCTGGTAAAACGCGACTGGCAACTCTGGTGCGTTATCCCAGTCGGCTTCAGCGAGCGAAAGATAAGCGATGCCAATTTCCTGCAGGATTTTAACTGCTTCAGTATAGGTTTCGTGCGGGTTATCCTCGACCAGCCCCAGATAGACACGCTCTTCTTTTGTGTCGTTAAACAGCGGCGAAAAACGCACACCGACGCGATCTTTCCCGGCGACATCGGCAACCGCCTGCACTACCTCACGCAGAAAACGCAGACGATTTTGCAGCGAGCCGCCATATTCGTCTTCACGCTGATTGCTGTGGATGGACATGAACTGATTGACCAGATAACCGTTAGCACAGTGAATCTCGACGCCGTCAAAACCGGCATCCAGCGCATTCTGCGCAGCTTTGGCGTACATCTTCACAATGTCCTTCACTTCGCTGGTTTCAAGCGCGCGCGGCACAGAGGCCGGAGCCAACATACCTGCGCCGGGTCCTGTCTCGATAAAGACTTTAACGTTATCACCCGCAGGGATGGCGGAAGGAGCCACGGGCGCGGCTTCTCCCGGCTGCAATGACGTATGCGAAACCCGGCCTACATGCCACAGCTGGGCAAAAATGATGCCGCCACGGTCATGAACCGCGCGGGTGACTTTGCGCCAGCCTGCAACCTGCTCAGCACTGTGGATTCCCGGAGTCCATGCATAACCCTGTCCACGCGGCTCTATCTGCGTGCCCTCAGTGACCATATAACCCGCACTACTGCGCTGGCTGTAGTATTCCGCCATTAATTCATTCGGAATATTTCCCGGCTGTGAGCTACGTGAGCGGGTCAGAGGCGGCAATGCAATACGGTTTTTCAGGGTGAACGGACCCAGATGGGTGGTGGTGAAGAGAGCGTTGTTATCCATCATGATACCTATATATCTATATTATTGAATATGAATAAACGATTAAAATCAGAACAGGTTGAATGACATACCAGGGTGATCATCCGCTGCTCCAGAGCAATCATGTGTCTGGTGTGGAAAGCATCCTAATCGTCATATTGAGATTTATCAATATCTAAATTTACATGAAGAACCCGCAGGAAATGTTAGCCATTGTTTTTCATGGGTTATTTATCTGACATTCGTTAATCCAATCACACCTGATTGTGATTGACGGCATTATGAGACGCTTATCATTATGATAAATTCTTTATCGACATTAAGTGAAATCTATACAGATTTCATTCTATTTAATTAACATTTTTTCAACCACTAATTGACCAGTTTTTATTCATAAAATTACCCGCATAACATAGAAAAATGACAGCCAGACGCAGGAAGTCTTATGATATCGAGCCTAAAGCGTCTTTTCGCATAAATTGGTAATTTAGATTAATAAATAACCCCACTGTATGTAATTCAACCTGAACAAGTTCGATACCTCGTCATTTTGTTCACATATTATCTTCTGGGTCATGTCCTTCCTGAGAACTATTCTTATCACTGTCGAATGATATAAGAATTTTATATATTCAATACATTTCAATCATGGTAAAAATTTCAGCCCGCTTTTTCTAAGCGTTATCATAATAAGAAATGGATACTATGAAAAAACTCACCACATCACTATGTCTCACCACAGCCACGTTGCTGGCCGTAGCCAATTCAGCACACGCTGAAATAACCATCCTTGAAAAGAACAAGGACAGCAATGCGCTGTTAGCGCCGCTGAGTCTGCAATTTGGCGGCAGTATTCGCCCTGAATTCATTTTTAATAATGGTCCGGAGCCGGGTTATTATAAAAATGGTCATGATGGTGGCACCCGTTTCCGCTTTAGTGGCGATTACGCACTCAGCCAGCATACATCGGTCATTGCCATGTATGAAGTGGGTGTCGATCTGGCTAAAGCTGCCGGATGGGATAGCCACTATCCTGAAGGTAAACAGCGTGATACGCAGAGGAAACTGTACGCGGGCATCAAAGATGACCGTTACGGTACCCTGACCTACGGCCATCAGTACGGCATCTATTACGAAGTTGTGGGTATGAAAAGTGACGTCTGGGACAACGATGGTCACGCAGGTGGTACCGGGATTGGTATCAACGGCAACTACGACGGCGCAAACAGAGCCAAGAATAGCATCAAGTATAAAAATACTTTTGGTGATCTGACGGTTTATGCCAATTACCTGTTACCAGAAGATAACCTGAATGCCGGGGATGGCCTTTTCTATCGTCGTAATAGCGGCCAGGGTTTAGGCTTCGATTATAATCTGACTAAATCGCTGACCCTGAGTGCGGCGTATAGCATCACGAATGCCACCATGCGTGATAATGATTATAACGAGAAGAAATACCATCAGCAGCTTTCGGGTACTGCCCTGACGTGGCAGCCAGGCAACTGGTATATTGTGGGAACCGCAAGTTACTACAAAGACTTTGTGCCGAGCACGCGTTATTCAACCGTCGATCACTATTTCGCCGGTAGCGGATATGGTCTGGAAAGTTTCGTCGGTTACACTTTCAATATCGATGCCCCTTGGTTTAAATCGGTACAGCCTTATATTGCTGCCGACTCACTGCGCCTTAAAGGTGATGAAGAGTATCATGCTAACCACACTTATTTAGGTGTGGGCAGTAACTTCGGCCACGGTTTATCTCTGTACGTAGAACGCACCATTGCCAGCACTTCAGATAATGAAGCTGACGCAACCTGGATTACGTTATTCTACGACTTCTGATAACGGTTCTGTCGTTAACTGATAATAATGGAGCATCATCGTGATGCTCCATTTTTTATCAGGCCAGCACCGATCGGGGCAGCCGGGTGTCCCGATTTGGCTTTCTGTACTGCATCCATACTGAGCGCGCGAATGGCATTGGCCCGTTCCCGGCGTGATGACACAGGATTCTCCAGAGGTACAAACGTCACTCAGTTACTTCGCCTGACAGACCTGTTCGTAATAACCGATCTTTTCGACTTTTGCCGTCGAGCCTCCCCCTTCAAACTCTGATGCCAGCCAGGCGTTGACGATATTCTTTGCCAGCTCCGGTCCAATGACACGCGATCCCATCGTCATAATCTGTGCGTTGTTACTTTTACGCGCCCGCTCTGCCGAGAAAGTGTCATGGCACTGCGCCGCGCGCACGCCTGCGACCTTGTTTGCCACTATCGCCACACCGATGCCGGTCCCACACAGCAGAATGCCACGATCATGCTCACCCTGCTGGATAGCCGTAGCCAGCGCAAATGCCACATCCGGGTACATCGGACGATCATTCTGCGCATCATTGCTGTAGTCCTGTACATCGTATTGCTTCTCTTCCAGATAGCGTTTAATCAGGTTTTTCAGATCGATGGCCGCATCATCGGCACCAATGGCAATAGTTTTCATACATCTTCTCCAGCAGGTTATGCGCTCAGGCCTGCGATCTTCACAGGCGATCCACTCTTCTCATACAGCCTGCCACAATATCGTTCATATGTTCAACATAAGTTCTTTTGTTTTTATCGGGATTTTTGAGCACATTGCGATAACGAAGCCTTTACAGCAGGGAATCCGGCCACAATAAGGCCTGAAGTCCGAAATATTGATCAATTCCCTAACATATGAGCCGTCTCACATTTTTCGGAAATGGCGCTTGAGAGGTGCTCATTTATACGTGTAATGTTCATTTGTTCGCTACAGATACCAAAGCACAAGAAGACCCCTGAAGGACTCGAACATGTGTAATCAGCCCTGTATTTCACCGTTCACTTGCAGCCACCACGCCGTTTGCGTCTGGCCAACACCGCTTATCAAGATCAACCACGCACGTCATGGAGGTGCGTTATGAGTCAGCAGAATCTGGCGGCGGTGGAACAATCCACTATCCGCAAAATATCCTGGCGACTGGTCCCCTTCGTTGCCCTGATGTTCTTTATTAACTTCCTCGATCGCACCGCGATCTCCTTTGCCGGTCCGAATGGCATGACCCAGGACCTGGGCATCACCGCGCTACAATTTGGTCTCGCTTCCGGGGTGTTCTTTATCGGCTACATCCTGCTGGAAGTGCCAAGCAACCTGGCGCTGCATCGGTTCGGCGCACGTCGCTGGCTGGCACGTATCATGATCAGCTGGGGGATCGTGTCATTGCTGTTCACCTGGGTGAGTAGCGTGCAAGGCCTGTATACCCTGCGCCTGCTGCTGGGGATTGCCGAAGCAGGCTTCTTCCCGGGTGCGATTTTGTATCTCAGCATGTGGGTGCCCGCCCGCCATCGCAGTAAAATCCTGTCGCTGTTTTATCTGGCACAGCCGCTCACCGTAGTGTTTGGCGCACCGCTGGCCGCAGGGCTGATTGAGCAGCACGGCCTGTTCGGCCTCGATGGCTGGCGCGTGATGTTTATGGGCGTGTCGCTCCCGGCGATCCTGATCGGTATCGCGGCCCTGTTCTGGCTGGTGGATGCCCCGCGTCAGGCCAAATGGCTAAACGAGGAAGAAAAGAACTGGCTGACCAGCGAGCTGGAAAAAGAGCATCAGACGAAACAGCACCAGGCACATCACAGCGTACGTTCGGTGATGGGCAATGGCCGCGTCTGGATGCTGTGCCTGATTTACTTCGGCTTTATTTATGGTCTGTACGCGCTGGCGTTCTTCCTGCCCACCATCATCTCGGGCTTCCAGCAACAGTTCGGCACCACCTTTAACGTGATGCAGAAAGGGCTGATCACCGGCGTGCCGTATCTGATCGCCGCTGTCGTGATGTTCTTCTGGTCAAAAGATGCCACCCGACGCGGCTGCAAAACCTGGCACATCGCCATTCCCGCGCTTGCGGGTGGCGTCAGCGTTCCGATGGCGCTGTATATGGATTCACCGCTGGCCACCATTCTGGTGATTGCGATTACGGCCAGCTCGATTTTTGCTGCCTTACCGAATTTCTGGACCTTACCGACTCAGTTCCTGACCGGCGCTTCTGCCGCCGCGGCCATCGCCCTGATCAATACCCTGGGCAATGTCGCCGGTTTTTCAGCGGGCTATATCACCGGTGCGTTGCATGACGCCACCAGCAGCTATGCCCTGCCGATGTTTGTGGTAGGTGGATTCATGCTGCTGTCCGCCATTTTGATGCTGCTGCTCAATCGCCACCGCGCGCAACCCCTGCATCAGCCAACTTCTCTCGCACAGGAGCAATAATAATGACGTACCTGTTTAACCAACCTTCAGCCTTTGCCGCTGAACTGATTGAAGGATTTGTCGCTGCTAACGCCGACAAAGTTCGTCAGGTACCCGGCGGTGTGGTGCGCAGCACACGCAGCCAGCCGGATACCGTCGCCGTTGTGGTGGGCGGTGGCTCCGGTCACTATCCGGCCTTCGCCGGTCTGGTTGGACAGGGTCTGGCACACGGGGCCGCGATGGGAAATCTGTTCGCCTCCCCTTCTGCGCAGCAAATCTATAACGTGGCGCGCGCCGCTCATAATGGCGCAGGCGTGTTGCTGATGTTCGGCAACTATGCCGGTGACGTGCTGCATTTCGGCCAGGCCTATGAACGTCTGCGCGCTGAGGGCATTGCCTGCGAAGTGCTGGCGGTGACCGATGATATCTCCAGTGCCAGCGTCAGCGAGCGCGAGAAACGCCGCGGCGTGGCCGGTGATCTCACGGTATTTAAAGCAGCCTGCGCCGCAGCTGAAGCGGGTTATGACCTCGCAGCGGTGCTGAAACTGGCGCAACACGCTAACGAACGTACCCGCTCCTTTGGCGTGGCGTTTTCCGGCTGTAGCCTGCCAGGGGCAACGCATCCGCTGTTTGAAGTGGAAAAAGGACGCATGGCGCTGGGTATGGGTATCCACGGTGAACCCGGCATCAAAGAAGACGATGTTCCGCGTGCTGATGTGCTGGCGGAGATCTTTGTCGATCGGTTGCTGGGTGAACTGCCGCCAGACATCGGAAGCCCGGCTGGACAACGTGTCGCGGTAATCCTGAACGGTCTCGGCTCAGTCAAATATGAAGAACTGTTTGTGGTGTATCGCCGCGTCTCGCAATTGCTGGCAGAAGCACAATTGCAGGTGGTGGAACCGGATGTCGGCGAGTTCGTCACCAGCTTCAATATGGCCGGTGCTTCCCTCACTCTGATGTGGCTGGATGATGAGCTGGAAACCTTCTGGCGCGCCCCGGCCAATACCCCCGCCTACCGCAAAGGCAGCGTGATCGCCGCCGAACCACTTAGCGCCGCCGAATGTGTGGAAAGCGCAGAAGAACCCCTGCCCGAGGCCAGTACGGAATCGCAGGAAAGTGCGCAGCGCGTGCTGCACATGCTTGAGGCGGTCGCCGCCATGCTGCAACGCAATGCAGAAAAACTGGGAGATATAGATGCCGTTGCGGGCGATGGCGATCACGGTATCGGGATGGAGCGTGGTTCCCTCGGTGCGGTGGCAAAAGCCCGTGATGTCGCGGCACGCGGTGCCGGTGCAGGAAGCCTGTTGTGTCGTGCTGCGGATGCCTGGGCAGATAAAGCCGGTGGAACCTCCGGAGCCTTGTGGGGCGTGGCGTTGACGGCGCTTGGTACTGCGCTTGGCGATCAGCAGGCACCCGATGCACAGCGCGTCGCCAACGGGGTGTTGCACGCCAAAGAAGGCATTATGCATTTTGGCAAAGCCCGCCCCGGTGACAAAACCATGGTGGATGTACTGGTGCCGTTCAGCGATAGCCTGAATGCCGCCGTCGCCAAAGGCAAGACGCTGACGGATGCCTGGCTGGAGGCGGCGCAGGTTGCCGATCAGGCGGCACAGGCCACCGCACAGCTGTTACCCAAAATGGGCCGCGCACGTCCACTGGCGGAAAAGAGCCTGGGTACACCGGATGCCGGAGCGATTTCGCTGGCGATGGTGGTGAATATCGTCGGTGGCCTGCTGAAAGAACCGGCCACGACGACCGAGCAGGGAGCCTGAAGCATGGCGCAACCGAAAGTCTGGCTCGGCGTCAGCCTTAAAATGTACTTTGGCTATCAGCAGACGCTGGCATGGTGTCGTGATGCCGCCGGGCTGGCACAGCGCCATCCGGCGATTCAGAGCGGTGAGATCGGGTTATTTGTATTACCTGCTTACCCGGCTATCCCGGCGGTCGCGGAGATCTTTGCCGATACGCCGGTGCGTTTCGGCGGCCAGGACGTCTGTCAGGCGGAAAACGGCGCCTGGACCGGCGAAGTGAGCGCCAGCATGTTGCAGGAGCTGCGCTGCTCACTGGCGGAAATCGGCCACGCTGAACGTCGTCGGCATTTTCATGAAGATAAAAGCCAAATCGCCGCCAAGGTGGCGATGTCATTACGTCATGGCCTGACGCCGGTGCTGTGCATTGGCGAAGAACATGAGGGTAGCCCCGAACAGGCGATTGCACTCTGTGCACAACAGCTGGCCGAAGCGCTGGCAGAAGCGGAACAACAGGGCCTGCGCGGCAGCCTGCTGTTTGCTTACGAACCACAATGGGCAATTGGCGCTCCGCAGCCCGCGCCGGATGACTACATCCGGACGGTGTGCGCTGGCCTGCGTCAGTTACCCACCCCACCCGGTATTACCTTACAGGTGATTTACGGCGGCAGCGCCGGGCCGGGGCTGATCCAGCGTCTGGGAGGCAGCGTCGATGGGCTGTTCCTCGGCCGTTTCGCCCATGACCCGAACGCGCTGGCGCAGATTGTTGATGAAGCCAGTGTGCTTTTAAAGGAGATCCGTTAATGAGCCGTATCGGACTCAGTACCTATGCGTTTTTCTGGCGTATGTCAGCGAAAGTCCCGCATCCACTGACGCTCAGCCAGATGCTTGAGCAGACTGCGGAGCTGGATGTTTCGGTGTTCCAGATTTGCGATTATCCGGCGATTGAAAGCTGGTCAGACGAACAGTTGCAGGCACTGCGTCAGCAGGCCGATGCGCTGGGGATTACCCTGGAACTCGGCACCCGTGGCCTGGGCACCGCCCATCTGCGCCGTTATCTACACATGGCCGCAATCCTTGATGCGCGCGTGGTGCGCTCCATGTTCTACACCGCCGATCATCGCCCCTCGCTGGAAGAGGCCGCTGAACTGATCGCCGCCGTGCTGCCGGACTTTGCCCGCCAGCAGGTACGGTTGTGTCTGGAGACCTATGAGCAGGTCAACAGCGCCGCCATGATGTCGGTGATCAACAAATTCCTCTCGCCATGGCTCGGGGTGTGTCTCGATCCCGCTAACTGCGTGGCCGGGCTGGAACTGCCTGAGCAGGTGATTGCCAATACCGCTGCCCGCGTTGGCAATCTGCATATCAAAGATTTCGCCTTTACCCGCCGTGATGGCTGGGTTGGGTTTACCTTTGCTGGTTGCCCGATGGGGGAAGGCCTGCTCGATTACGACCGCATGATCGCCAGCGTGCGTCCGGCGGAAAAAGGTATCAATCAGATCGTTGAACACTGGCTGCCGTGGCAGGACGACGCCAGCCTGACCTGCGAGCGCGAAGCCGAATGGACGCGCCGCACCGTGGAATTCTTACGTAGTAAACAAGATCAGGAGTAATAACCATGAGCAATACACTGAAGACTATCACCGTGATTGGCGCAGGCGGCAAAATGGGCATGCGTATTTCTGCCAATTTCCAGAAAAGCGATTATCAGGTGTTTTATTGCGAAAATTCACCGAAAGCCCAGGAGCAGGTGACTGCCCAGGGACGTGAGCTGTCGGATGCAGCGTCGGTTGTGCCGCTCAGTGACGTGGTGATTCTGGCGGTGCCGGATATCGTACTGGGTAAAGTCTCTGAAGGTGTGGTGCCGCAGATGAAGAAAGGTGCCGTGCTGCTGACCCTCGATCCGGCCGCAGCCTATGCCAACCTGATTGCTCACCGTGATGGCATCGAATATGCCGTGGCGCACCCCTGCCACCCTTCAGTGTTTCTGGCGCGTTATACCAAAGAAGAACATGCCGATGCCTTTGGTGGCGTGGCCGCCGTTCAGCACGTTGCTGCGTCCTATGAAACCGGCAGCGATGAACAGAAAGCGGAGCTGAGTAAAGTCATCAGCGTGATGTACGGCCCGGTTGAGCAGGTCCACTGGGTGACCGTGACCCAGTTGGCCTATCTGGAGCCGACGCTGGTGGAAACCGTGGCCTGCATGGTCGGTGCCTTTATGAAAGAAGCGCTGGACGAAACCGTCAAACACAGCGGCGTCCCGGAAGAAGCGGCGAAAGCGATGTTGTATGGTCATATTCAGATCGCGCTGGCGGTGGCGTTCCGTGCCACCAACCCCTTCTCCGATGCCTGCATGATCGCCATGGAATATGGCCGTGAGAAAATCGTCAAACCAGACTGGAAACAAATCTTTGACCAGAAAGAACTGGATATCGTTATCGCCCGCATGCTGAAAATTGACGCAATCCGCCGTTAACCGTGATGATGATTACGGCTTGCGATGCCGCTGTCTGGCAAAGCGAGCCGTATCAGTGATATAACTCCTCCCTATTGCATATCGACTCACCCAGACATCTCGCTGCCAGGCAGGTTAACCAATGAATAAAAACACGCTATCTCAGGATGCCGAGCTGCTGACGGAAATTGCCGTTGCCTATTATCAGGATGAAATTACCCAGGAAGAGATTGCGCGTAAGTTTGGTATTTCACGTATTAAAGTTGGCCGTCTGCTGAAGCGGGCACGCGAAGAAGGTATCGTCGAGATCAACGTGCGCTACCACCCGGTATTCAGTACCCGTCTGGAGCAACAACTGCTGGAGCGTTTTCCGCAGTTGCAACGGGCGCTGATCGCGCTGGATCTCCAGGATGCGGAAGAACAACGTCGCCAGGTCGCCGCACTGGTTTCCTCCCATCTGGCTCAATCACTGAAAGATAACACCGTGGTCGCTGTCGGCCAGGGAAGCAACGTAGCGGCGGTCGCCGATCATCCCGGTCAGGTACCGATGCGTAATTGCCACTTCATTTGCGGCATCGGCGGGACGCACCGCCCCGGTGATGCCATCAATGCTGACCATATCAGCCGTCGTCTGGCGAAGAAGTTTGGTGGTACCAGTGAATCCCTGTATGCCCCGGCCTACGTGGAAAACCGCGCGTTAAAAGAAGCATTTATGCAGAACGGCACCATCAAAGAAACGCTGGATCGCGCGCGCAAAGCCGATATCGCCCTGGTGGGCATCGGTGATATGAATGAAAACAGCTATATGGTGAAGCTGGGCTGGTTCACCCCGCATGAAATTATCGACGCCAGCGTGAATCAGGGCGTTACCGGAGACATCGCCGGGTATGATTTCTTCAATGCGCAGGGGGAGCATGTCGACACCGTGATGAACGATCGTGTGATTGGACTGAGCATTGATGAATTGCGCAAGATCCCCTGCGTGATTGCCGTAGCCTCGGAGAACACCAAAGCGATGGCGATTCTCGGTGCGCTGCGTACCGGTGCCATTGATATCATTGCCACCACGGCACAAAACATCCGCACTATCCTCAGCCTGTCGAAAAAGTAATCTCCTCACATCTCCTTCAGGGGGCAATTGACCTATGCCCCTCCATATTTGCCCTGCTATATGATTCGTAACCTTTCAACAAGGCAATCCCTCCAAAATAAACTTATGAACACTTAATAAACACATGATCAACATCTCATCAACCACCCGGGATGGATGGTAGCCTGATTATCTCAGCATTTATGTCGACAAACTGGGTTTTACTGGAAAACCCTGAAATACCTTCGACTAAATGAGATAAAAAGCATCAAACAAAAGATCGTTTATTAATCTTTTGAACATCCCCTTTTCGTTGACCTGAGGTTCCTATGACTGAAATTTCATCAATAGAATCGCCAGCCGCCGTAAATGCAGTGGACAGGAATATTTCAAAGGAAAACCTGAGGCGGGCAAGTCAGGCCAGCGTCATCGGCACCATTATCGAATATTATGATTACGCGCTGTATGGCATGGCATCCGCGCTGATATTCGGTCAGCTTTTTTTCCCAGCACTGGGTCCCGCCGCTGGTCTGATTGCCAGCTTCGCCACGCTGGCCATTGGTTTTGTTGTCAGGCCGCTGGGTGCCATCTTTTTTGGCCTGTTAGGCGATCGGCTGGGGCGAAAGTTTGTGCTGATCGCCACCATTTCATTGATGGGAGCCTCATCGACGCTGATGGGGCTGTTACCCACCAGCGCGCAGGTTGGTATGCTGGCACCGGCTTTGCTGATCCTGCTGCGGTTGTTACAGGGTCTGGGAGCAGGCGCAGAACAGGCCGGGGTGGCCATTCTGATGACGGAGTATGCGCCGCCTGAAAAACGCGGATACTATGCGTCACTTCCCTTTATCGGCATTCCTGGCGGCCTGCTGCTGGCATCAGGCGCTTACGTCTGGCTGGGAACGCTGGACCATAGCGTTTTGCTTGGCGGTGCCTGGCGTATTCCTTTTCTCGCTTCAGTTGTCCTGCTGATCGTGGCGTTGTTTATCCGTTATCGATTGCAGGAAAGCCCGACGTTCGTGAAGCTGGAGGCCAGAGACATCACCGTTGAGCATCCGGTGAAACAATTGCTGAGAACCTCCAAACCTTCTTTGCTGCGCGGGATTGGCTTGCGTATTGCGGAGAACGGTAACTCCTACATCTATTACACCCTGACGCTGAGCTATATCACCTCGGTGAAAGGAATGAGCGCGGCACTTGGCTCGCTGGCAATTGTGCTGGGTTGTCTTATTGGCTTAGTCTGCGTCCCCTTCTTTGGCTGGCTGTCGGACAAATATGGCCGCGTTCCGCTATCACGCTATGCCTGCCTCGGCATGATCCTGTTTGCCTTCCCTGCCTGGTTCGGTCTTTCGACCGGCGATGTCACGCTCAGCGTCGCGGTCATCGCTATCGGCATTGGTATCGGCATTCCCAGTATGCTCGGCCCCCAGGTCTCGCTGTTACCGGAGATGTTTGGCAGCCAGAATCGCTATCTGGGCGTGGCGGTAGCCCGCGAGTTCAGCGCGATTATTTCCGGGGGGATTGCCCCGATGGTGGGATCAATCCTGTTGTATTACACCGGCAACGCCTGGTGGTCTGTCGCCTGTTATGTCGGGGGCATGTCACTGGTGGGCTTTATTACCACCTTCTTTACCCCGGAAACCCGTGGCCGCGATCTCTCATTGATCGACGATGCTAAATAGCGTGATAGAAGGCAGGGGGCGGCATGAATACCGCCCAGGTCAATGGCTGCACGCATTTGTTACGGTTTGCTGTAAAGGGATGAAGGCATCGCGTCTCCATCTCTGAACAGGCAGTCATTACCAGCTTACCAGACACAACCGTTTTATTATCGAGTTCGGTAACCGCCTGAGCGATCATCTTTAACAGGAAGGAGTTACACAGAATTATTTACAGGCTCGCGTATATCTGTGCTCAATCCAATGTTTTTTATCTTAAGGTCGCATCAGCGACCTTTTTACTGTCCCGCGTTTAGTTTCCTTGCCATTCTGGAAACTCAAGTGGCTATGCCCATTACCTACACCGTAATATTCCACCTGTGCGAATAATCCACATGATAGGCCCCGGCAGATAACCAGCGCACAGAATGTTGCGTTTACATTCGTATGTCAACCACCTGCCCCGCGAAACGGGCTGGTGATCCTGCTACGCCAGAAAGTCAGAGAGGGCATCCTCATCAACGTCTGTCCAGTGCCAGAAGTGAACCTTTACAAAAGCGCGTTAAGTATTTCACTACTTAACATTGCTGTATGCAATTTATTCGGAGCAGGTAAGACTTATTTTCTGGCGACGAAAGTATCTATGTACTCAATCGTAATATCGATGCTGGGCGGTGTTGCTTGTAATTCTGCGCGAACATCCTGACTTAAGAGGCGCTCTCTTGAATGCTGCAAACTGTCAAATATCTGAGCTGGAAATAAAGTAATTTCAGGGTCTTCAATCACACTAACAATACTAATCATGTCTTGTGGATGCTTAAGTATTGTATTCTTGTCGTTGATTTTCTTTTCATCAAAGAGGGCTTGATTGCTGTGCCATGCAACTGACTTAAGTCCGAAAAGGCACTCAAGATTTACTGTTGAAATCCCTTTCAATGAAGTTCTTGACGACTTTATAAATTCATACACATCGTCATCAAGTAAAATGGCAGAAAAATTTGAGATCCCCTGGCCTGTTTTGATCGGGGTAATGTGGGACCTTTTGGCAAAGACTTCATTGAAGTAATCCGGTTTCCTGGAAAAAAGCTCTATTTGTGCAGGCACATTTGGAACACGATTTTCTTCAGGTAGGATGAAACGATAGGCTGAACCTCCTGCATTGCTTCCCCTGTACACTTTCCCCTCATAACCATGTTCGAAAATGTAATTCCATAAATGCTCGTAAAATTGGTCATTGGTACTTTCAGTAATAAGAACTATATCTAGATCAACAGTCGCTCTGAAGTCAGCACCAACACTTTCAAAGTTTAATGCGCATGCATTACCACCGATGAGAATATAATCATCAGCATATTGATGCATATACTCTGTTAAAAAAGCTTCACCTTCCATACTAAATTCCTTTTTTGTTAATCTTTAAGCTTAGAGTACACCTGCTCTTCAAGTTCATTATATGATGACTTCACTCTTAAATCCGTTGTGTTGAACCTGGAAAACAGAAGAAAAGTTTTGTTCAACGCATCATTTTGAATGACTGGTTGATAAGGAAAAATCTGAAGCATTGCAAAACCTTCGATATGAGCATGGTAATATTCCGCATCATCCAAAATGTTAAGCATTTTAAAAAAMTAGTCACCTTTCATGGTTGCCGGTGTTATAGGCCTCATATATCTGTCTTTATCTGTCAAGCACTTTCCCAAAAAAGGTCTGGAGGGTGAGCCTAATAGAGTATACTTTGATAGGGCAGATTCTCCAGAAAGAAAGATTTCTGCTGCTTTAATCGTTTCATTTCTGACAGGTACAAATCCTGTCGAGAGAGGTGATACCCTATGCCGATAATGGTTCCAAATCTTTTTTCGCGATTCTGTGAATTGAAAATGTGAACTGCGTCCGTATGAAGTTTCAGATATTAATTTATGGGATAAAAGCTCTTTAACAGCTCTGGAAAACGCCATTTTTGAGATACCCAGAAGCTCCATAATATATGAACTGTTAAAACCATCATCAAAATAATCTGAAAGATAGTAAGTCAACAAGTATGAAGGAATAATGCCATAGCTATTTTCTGTATCAACCCATCGATCGGGAATAACTTTTTGCGATTCACTCTGAAGCATCAAAGAGGGCATTGAAACATAACGGCCAGGAATGACCAACCCATTCTTTAGTTGTTTAGATATGTTTTTTAATTCAAAAGTTAGTTCAGATGTTACTAGAATTAATGGTAAGTCTGATTTTGCCTCTAGTCGTTTGAGATGTACAAAATTATTAGATACCAGCAGCGCAGGATCTTCTACAGTCAAAACCGTAAACTTTCTTTCATCGATACTTACGATGCACAAAGCAGCGCTCTTTCTTAGCTGAAATGGAAGATTTTCATCTATTTCCTGCAAAATTTTCGTATCGATCAGAAATGATGACTCGATGTATCTTAGTGCATCAGCTAATAAACTCTTCATTTCATCACCTCAGTAACGTCTTTACTCATAGTAACGCATATGCGTTACTAAAACATAAAACCATAAAAAAACAAATTAACTTATTGTTTTTATTGGATTTTTAATGCAAATGATATCTTTGCCACCATTGTCGGAGAACCGAATGCTAACTAATGCGTTACTCAACTTTTCCTGCCCCAGTTCCGGTTCCTGGAAAAACCACCATGGGTTCGAGATGACAGATGACTTTGACCTACTGTCCAAAGTCAATGCCCCTATGGAGTGACCTCACGCTCAGGCCGAATTTGACGCGCGTAACCTTGAATGACCCTTTCAGACCACGAGAACGGGTTTTAACAAGAACATGAAGTTATTTCCTCCGTTCCATACTTTTCAGGTCTGCTGACGGTGGTCGGCCAAACTGGCGGGCGTATTCACGACTGAATTGGGTGTGGCTCTGATATCCAACAGACAAAGCAATGGTTGTAATGTTGGCATCTGAAGTGGAAAGCCTGAGCCGGGCCTGCATCAGGCGCATCCTTTTCTGATACTGCACCGGACTGAGTGATGTCACTGCGCGGAAGTGTCGATGAAAGGCCGAAACACTCAGTGCGGCCATTTCTGCCAGTTCTTCAACACGTATGCTCTGCATGTAGTTTTGTTTTAGCCAGTTAATCACTTTGTGGATCCGTGCCATATGCGTTTCAGGCGTTGCAATGTCCCGCAACATCCAGCCCAGCGGTCCCTGCAGCACCCGGAACAGGATTTCGCGCTCATACGCCGGAGCCAGAGCCGCGACTTCATCCGGCTTGTTAATCAGACTGAGCATTCTGACCCAGGCGTCGAGGAGTTCCGAGGTAACGGGCGCGACAGAAAAACCCGCGTTGTAAAGAGAACGCGAGCCAGAATCGGGCAAACCGGCCAGCAAATCCGCAAGAATTTCCGGCTCAGGAGTCAGGCTGACAGCCAGATAAGGTGCAAGGGTGTGCTCATCGGCAAAGACCTGTCCCACTGCGGGTAAATCCACCGACATAACAAAGTATGTCGCGGGATCATATCGCAGCGTTCTCTCACCGACCGTCATGCTTTTAGAACCTGTCAGAATCAGGTTAATCATCGGTTCATAAACCGCTGACAGGCGATGTTCAGGGATTTCTCCCTGCACCATTGCAACCCGTGGAATGCCGGTTTCGGTACGCTGATTACCCGCGCCGGACGCAAATTCGCGTAACTTCTGTAATTGTTTTTCCATCCCCGATTGATATCACGTCGCTGTAAGCACAACAAGAGAGAGGCAGGATTAGGCAAATTGTGAATAGGATCGCATCAGCCTTACGCCCGGCAAAAGCGTAACCTCTGTTGCGTCAACACTCACTTGCAGAGGCTAATATGAAAAATGTTTTGATTACCGGCGGCAGCCGGGGCATCGGTGCAAGCACCGCCCTGAAATGTGCCCAACTCGGTTATCGCGTCATACTGACCTGGAACAGCCAGCCTGAAGCTGCCACCAGTGTGGTTGAACGTATTGAGGCAGAGGGTGGCGAAGCCGTCGCGTTGCAGCTGAACGTTGGGAATACCGGTTCTTTCAAACATTTTCGTGCTGAACTTGAACAGGTGATGCATTCACGCTGGGAAGATGGTGGCCTGGATGGCCTGGTTAATAATGCCGGATATGGGCTTTTTAACCCGATTGAAACCGTCACGGAGAACCAGTTCGACAGCCTGATGAATGTACATCTGAAGGGACCTTTCTTTCTGACGCAGACGCTACTGCCCCTGCTGCGCCGCGATGCGTGCATCATCAACATGACGAGCGCCACCACGCGAGTAGCCACTTCAGGCGTCGCCCCTTACGCCGCCTTTAAAGGGGGACTTGAAGTTCTGACCCGTTATATGGCGAAGGAGTTCGGTGAACGCGGCATCCGGGTAAATGCTGTCTCACCAGGGGCTATCCGAACTGAACTGGGAGGAGGACTGAACGAGGAATTTGAAAATCTGCTTGCCTCCCAAACGGCACTCGGGCGAGTGGGTGAACCGGAAGAGGTTGCGCGCGTCATCGCCTCTTTACTTTCTGCCGATAGCGGCTGGATCAATGCTCAGACGATTGAAGTCGCGGGCGGATATAACATCTGATTTCAGGAGCACTTTATGCTTGATCATCTTTTTCTTTCCGTCAGTGACGTTGACCGTTCGGTCAGCTTCTATGCGCGCGTATTACCCGCCCTCGGTATATCTGTCCGTCACGATTATGACGGTAAAGAGGGGCCATCCGGTCATCCCGACCTTAAAGGATTTGGTGCAAACGGAAAAATATTCTTCTGGCTGCGTCAGGGAACGGTGTGTCCGGATGCCATCCATGTGGGCTTCGCGGGCGATTCCGAATCCGCAGTAAATCAGGCTTACGCCGCGGCCCTGTCGGCGGGTGCAACAGTGATTCATCCTCCCGGCCCACAACTTCATTATGATCCACGCTACTACGCGGCGCAGGTCCGAGATCCCGATGGCTACAGTCTGGAATTTGTCTATAAAAGCTGGCAGCACGGTAAGTAAGACTGTGATGACGAATCCAACTCCGTTCAGGTCCAAAATCAGCAGATCAATTTCAGGTACAAGAATTTCATGAAAAGCATAATGATTTACGGCGCGACCGGTTACACAGGCGGCCTGATAACCGCTTATGCTCTGGCTTGCGGCGTCCCGCTTATCATTGCCGGGCGTAACGAAAATAAACTCGCCTCCATGGCCGCAGGGTTAAATGTCCCATATCGGGCCTTCTCTCTTGACGAACCAGAGACAGTTATTGCGGCCCTAAAGGACGTTGCGGTTGTGCTGAACTGCGCCGGACCGTTTATGTATACGGCCAATGCTTTGATGAGGGCGGCTGTAGACAGTAAAACGCATTATCTGGATGTCGCTGCCGAACCCGACAGCTACAGGATCGCTGAAGTTCTTGATGCCGATGCAGCGGCTGCGAGCGTGATGCTCCTTCCGGGATGCGGTGGCAGCGTGGCCATGCTGGGGTGCCTGGCAGCACATGCGGCAGAGCGGATATCTGCTCCGAAAAAAATCGCCCTTGCTTTGAATGTCGCCGGGCCGATGTCGCGAGGATCCGCCATCAGCGCGTCTGAAAATCTCTCTCCGGAATGCCTCAAACGTTCAAACGGCAGGTTAATACCTCAGGATCCTGCCCATATCAGAAGTTTTGATTTTGGCGTAGGACCCGTGGAATGTTTTCCGGTAACGTTGCCAGACCTGACAACTGTCTGGATGACCACAAACATTCCAGACATTGAGACTTTTGTGCATCTCAGCAGCACAGAATTTCCCCAAGGGGACCTGTCACTTTTAGCGGATGGCCCAACAGAACAGGAACGCCTGAATAACCGATATCAGGCTGTTGCTGAGGCCGTAAATGTGGATGGAAAAATTGTGCAGATGCAGCTCGATACTGTGAATGGCTATAGTTTTACCGCCATGGCCGCGGCGGAGGCAGCGCGCCGGGTACTGGCGGGAGAAACAATACCTGGTTTCCAGACGCCTGTAGGCTTATTTGGGAAACATTTCGCGGAAACCATCGCCGATACGCGGATCACTGAGATGTAAACCTCCGGTCCAAATGACTCAATGGGCTAATGAATTTTGGCCCATTGAATATTTCCTGCCTTCATATCCTCAAACATATTAATGGACTTCCTTAATCCAGAGCTTTAACACCTCATAGAGTCTTTATTGCAACACGTCAGCTTAAATCTGGCTCACCGTGTCTGCTCTTCGCTCTCAGCAGCCCTTGTTTTAGTATTATGATAAGTTGGTGGGCTGCAAAATGTATTGGAGTAGATATTAATGAACATTTTTACGTTACTTGCCATTCCGTCTTGTTTTGCTGGAATTCTCTGCCTAATGAAAGCCATAGTGAACAAAAAACAAGCATACCTTTACGTGGGCTATGGGTTATCCATGGCTTCGATACTTTGCGCACAAGCAGGAATGTTATAGTTCGGAAGATAATGGATGTCTGCACAGTCCGCTGTTCGCTCAACGTAGACTATGCCTTGCGCCTGTCGTTGTTATCAAATAACGGACTTAACAGCCATAAGCGTCCTTTTTCGAATCCATCCACTACCTGCCCGTATTGCCAGCCAGTAAGCCGTCATTTTCAGCTGAGTAGCTCGATCCGGACAGTAAATAAACGTTTCAGTTTGCAGCTCATGTTGCCCCTCTTTCACTTTAGTTACCCGGTAGCGCAGTAAGAGCTTTGCGCTGCCCGGCATTACTGGCGCCAGATAAGCGTCAGTATCCGGCACGTTCTCCAGGCCAAAATCTGCACGCCAGAATTGTCCCCGTAACCCGTAGCAGAGCTCGGATGCTGACTTTTCCAGCAGAGTAAAACTGTCCAGGCCAAAGCGGCTAACCGCCTGGGGTTGTTTATTGCGCCGGAATTTTTGCGGAAGTTGTCGCACAGACATCAAAAGCCGGATGACGGCGTCCTGCTGCATATCGAATTCCGCTATTAGCGGCAGGATTTTTTCAGGCGAGTGCGTCTTGATGACGGTCTGGTGTTTTTCATGGAACTGAAACTGTGGCAAGAAAACGGGTATATCCTGCCATTGCGCAAGTGCTCTACTGGTAACGAATCCAGGGTTCAGCATGTTACCTCCTTGTTATCCTTCAAGCCCAACCAGAGTAACAGATGCCTTACAGCAAACAAGAACCCGCATAAGCCCCTGTGATTTCCTGAAGCGTTTACGCCAGTCATGCCTGATACCTGCCATAAAAAGCTTGTCGAATGTCTCAGGGCGTGAAGCAGACCTTGAAAAGTTACGGCCGGGTCAACCCCGCATACCAAACTGACCTGATCCAACCTTGCAAAAAATGGTCGTCTGAATTTCGGTTGTGCCTTTTTTACTGAATGCTTAGATTCATTTCCGACCTGATTAAGAGGACGTAAATATGAACTTTGCAGAACTCCACAACCAAAATAATCCTCTACTTATCGCTAACGTATGGGATGCCGTCAGTGCTGTCGCAGCGCAAAAAGCCGGTTATCAGGCTCTGGGAACGTCCAGCGCAGCAATAGCTGCCACATTAGGATATGAAGACGGTCAGAGCATGCCGTTTGATGAATTACTTTATATGGTTACCCGTATCCGGGCGGTCAGTGACCTGCCATTGAGCGTTGATATGGAAGCAGGATATGGTGATTCAGCTGAGGAGATAACAGCCAATCTCAAACGCCTTGCTCAGATAGGCGTATCCGGCGTAAACCTTGAAGACAGTAGAGTCATTAAGCAAGTTCGTCAGCTTGATGATGCATCTGAATTCTCCGCTACGCTAAAATCGGTATGCAATGCGCTCAAAAGTGAGGGTTATGGCCTGTTTCTGAACGTCCGTACTGACACATACCTGCTTACGCATGAAAGAGCGTTACAGGAGACATTACTACGCGGTCAGCTCTATAAAGCTGCAGGTGCTGACGGCCTTTTTGTTCCCTGCCTGACATCAGAGATAGACATTAGCATCATTGCTGAAGCCATTGATCTGCCTTTGAATGTCATGTGTATGCCAGATCTTCCGTCGTTCGGCAGGCTGAAACTGGCAGGGGTAAGCCGCATTTCAATGGGTAATTTTGTTCATTCGGCCCTTCAGTCTAAGCTGACTGATTTGATGTCTGCGATCCGCTCGCATCAGACGTTTGAAGGACTTTTTGTCGATGAAAGTGGTAAATAATGAGCTGTGTGATGTCTGGTATCAGGCATTACTTGAACGCGCTCCAGAATATACGGGGGTGTTTTTTGTTGGCGTCAAAACGACGGGCGTATTTTGCATCTCGGTATGCCGGGCGCGAAAGCCCAAACGTGAAAACGTTGAATTTTATAAAGATGCTAAATCTGCCCTGGCGGCTGGCTTTCGTCCCTGTAAAGTCTGTCGGCCAGCTGAAAATGCACACAGCGCGCCGTTATTTGTCGAACAGGCGCTTGCGCTGGTCAGGCACGATATCAAATCGCGCATATCCGACGCGGACCTGCGCAGACATGGGATCAGCCCGGAGCGGGTGCGACGCTGGTTCCTGCAACATCACGGCATCACTTTTCAGGCCTTTCAGCGAATGCAGCGGGTAAATATCGCCCTTCAGGAGCTGAAAAGTGGACGTGCGGCAACTGATGTCGCTCTGGATAGTGGCTACGAATCCTTAAGCGGGTTTGGTTATACCTACAAGCGGCTCACTGGCGCAGCCCCGACTCAGACCACGCAGGTCATTCTCATTCACCGGTTTACTACTACGCTGGGGCCTATGTTCGTCTGCACCACAGATCAGGGAGTCTGCCTGCTGGAGTTTACCGATCACCGGTTGTTAGAAACTGAGTTTCGCGACATCCAGCGTTTACTGAACGCCAAAATTGTCACCGGAGAAAACCGTCATACACGGCAGACAGTTAAAGAAATCAGCGAATATTTTGCCGGAACACGCCAGCAGTTTGATCTCATACTCGATATCCAGGGCAGTGATTTTCAACGATCCGTCTGGCAGGAACTGCGTGCTATTCCTTATGGACAGACCTCACGCTACCAGGATATTTCGCTGATCCTTAATAAACCCGCTGCTGTACGCGCAGTTGCCGCAGCTAATGCAGCAAACCGAATTGCGATTGTCATTCCATGCCACAGAATTATTGGTAAAGATGGCGGTATCTCACGCAAAGAGTGGCTTATCGAGCATGAACGAGATAACCGTTAGATGAGTCGATGCGTAAGACTGGCTGCTCCTAACGGGCATCACATTCCTGGAGCTGTCCGCTTCGTGCCAAAATGCAGGGTGACTTTGGACGCAAAATGAGGGCCCCTTATGAGGCTTTTTCATTGACTGTCATAATAAAGTTCACGGTTATTTCTCCCCGGTTTTCGTAGAAATGCGGAACATCAGTTCTGGCTGTAGCGGAGAATCCTGCCTTCAACTGGAACAGGCTCTCTTTCACGCACAGCGTTAACGTCCCGGACTGTACATGCAATAACTCCAGCGTTCCCGGGGAATGCCCCGGTGATTCAAACTTTTCGCCGGGCTGCATTTCCCACAGCCAGAGTTCGGTCATATCAGGCCCACCTGAGCCGGCAAGAAGCCTGGCGCTCCCACCTTTGTCCCCTTTCCAGAGTTCAGGGATCTCCGTATCAGCAATAATATGGACGTCAGGCTGAGTGCTCACATCAACAAAATCTGCCACTGAAACCCCCATTGCAGCCGCAAGGCGGCATAACAGCGCAATACTGGGGTTGGCTTTGCACCCTTCAATCTCTACCAGCATGCCCTTACTGACATTTGCGCGTCGGGATAGCTCATCAAGAGACATTTTTTTTTGTTTTCGGAACTGCTTAATCCGGAGCGATACCGCTTCGTTTACGATGCTGACATCTGCACCGGCACCGGTCACTAAATTGACTTTTTTGGTCATTGGTCGATATTATGAAATAAAATGGTCGTTACAGGATTATCCCGTGTTCACAGTCTCTGCGTCAATTGCCCCTGAAGTTTATGGTATTGCTCCCGGTTTTCGGGCGCTCAGTATTTATGTGCAGGCTGCGCCTGTAGTAAGCCCGCAGGTTGGGGAAAGAGCGCTGAAAGCCGCCTGTGAAGCGGTGCTGGCAGGTGTCCCCGATTGGGCAGAATCCCATCTGGCCGCATGGGCAGATGTATTCCAGAGGTTTGGTGCCAAACCAAAACGCACCCCCTGTTCTGCTGATGCGCTGCGTAAGCGTGTGCTTCGCGATGGTGTCATGCCAGCGCTCGACCCGGTTGTTGATCTTTATAATGCCGTCAGCCTACGGTATGCCGTTCCGGTGGGTGGCGAAAATATCTCTGCGTATAAGGGTGCCCCCCGCCTGATTGTGGCAGAAGGCACTGAACCTTTTGATACCGTAAAAGAAGGGGAACCGGCAGTGGAATTTCCTTCGCCAGGCGAAGTCGTCTGGTGTGATGATGTGGGTGTAACCTGTCGTCGATGGAACTGGCGGCAGGGGATCAGAACCCGCTTAAGTGTGGAAGCTGAACACATGTGGTTTGTTCTGGAAAGTCTGCCTCAGATGCCACTGGCGCAGCTTCATGAAGCCGGGAAAATGCTTACCGACGGCCTTGAAGAAATGATGCCAGGTCTGCAGTTTGAAGTCGTCTTCATCTGCCAGTAACGCTTTTACTTTTATTCAGGAGAAGGAGTATGTTCACCGGTTTGTCTGCTTTCCCGTTAACCCCTGTCACCGCCAGCGGGATAGATGAAGAGGGATTCTGTAAGATTCTGGCCCGCCTGGTGGCAGCCCGCGTTGACTCTCTGGGCATTCTGGGTTCAACCGGCAGCTATGCCTATCTGACCAGGGAACAGCGCAAACGTACCGCAACCCTGGCCCGTCAGCTTGTCGGAGAAATCCCCATGATGGTTTGTGTGGGTGCCGTCAGTACCGATGCAGTTCTGCACCTGGCTGAAGATGCACAGTCCGCAGGCGCTGATGCACTGCTGCTTCCTGCGGTGAGTTACCAGTCACTGCGCAATGAAGAGGTTTATGCGCTTTTTGAGACGGTTACCCGACATGTTTCAGTACCGATTTGTGTTTATGACAACCCAGGCACCACACACTTCACATTTACAGATGAATTGCATGGATTGCTGTCGTCACTAAAGGGCGTTCAATCGGTTAAAATTCCGGGCGTACCGGATACGCCTGTTGCTGCCACTGCCCGAGTCGATGCATTGCGCCAAAATCTTCGTCCCGGCGTGACCATCGGCATCAGTGGCGACGCTTATGCCGGGCTGGGATTAAATGCCGGTTGTGAAGTCTGGTATTCCGTTTGTGGCGGTTTATTCCCGGAAACAGCCAAACAAATCACGCAGGCCGCGGCAGTGAACGACCATGGCCTCGTGACTGCCTTAACTGCCCGCCTGGACCCTTTATGGGCGCTGTTCCGTAAACATGGTGGCAGCATTCGCGTTATTGCCGCCGCAGCTGGCGTGCTTGGGCTAACCGACTCGGACTGTCTGCCTCGTCCCCTGTTGCCGCTATCAGCAGGAGATATCGCAGATATTGCCCGGGTGATGACCGAGCTGGACCTGAAATAACCTGACTACATAAATCAGGATAATTTCACGCCGCGCGCGCGCAGTGTTCTCTGGTTCCGGGTCAGAGCATTGATCGTTCTGTCCCGGCTTGAACGAATGTGTGCACTGATGAGGGATGAGGCAGTTTCGAAATCATCCTGTTTCAGAACATTTACCAAAACGCGATGTTCTTCCCATGCTGGCTGTTCGCTGCCACTATCAAGCCAGCGCGCACGTGACAGCTGCTGCAGAACATCTTTAAGGCTTTCGGTAAGAAATTTATTCCCGGCCAGACCTGCCAGAGCAAGATGAAACTCCGTACCGGTACGGCTCAATTCTTCTTTTGACGCGGACGGGTTGTCTATTTCAAGCAGCCCGGCAAGCGACTGAAGCTGATCCTGAGAAATTTTTCCTTCTGCCATACGCAACGCAGATACTTCCAGCGCTTCGCGATAATCAAACAGCTGACGAATTTCTTCCGGCTCGACAGGCGCAGTCATCCAGCCACGCCCTTCACGACGCAGAAGTCCTTCATTTGCCAGCCTGATAAAAGCGGCCCTGACCGGCGTTCTGGATGCGCCAAAAGCAGCTTCAGCCCATCGTTCTGTGATGCGTTCGCCTGGGCTGATATCCAGATTCAGGATCATTTCTCTTAGTCGATTTTCCACATCTGTCTGCTGTGACATACCTCTGACCCCACTTCAGGTTGACATTAATAAACTCAGATCTGTATGGTATCCCAACTTGGTATCCCAAGCAATTTTGATAGGCTAATTTATGTCTGAATCGGGCAATTCGTACTGGCAACGAAATCTTATTATCTGCATGGTCGGTGCGTTTTCTACAGTATTCGCCATGACGCTGATGCTGCCTTTTCTGCCGCTTTTTGTTGAGCAGTTGGGTGTATCCGGACACGCAGCTATTGTTCAATGGTCCGGCGTGGCTTATAGCGCAACGTTCCTGTCCGCAGGCCTCATTGCACCCGTCTGGGGGCGTCTGGGCGATCGCTATGGCCGTAAAGCCATGCTGGTCAGAGCCAGCCTCGGGATGGCAATTATGGTTTCACTGATGGGGTTTGCCACCAATATCTGGCATCTGCTGGTCCTTCGGCTTCTGGTAGGACTGGCGGGAGGATACTCTTCCGGAGCCACAATTCTTATTGCGGTTCAGGTTCCTGCAAAACGTTCCGGATGGGCGCTGGGGATGATTGCTTCCGGCGTTATGGCGGGCAATCTGGCCGGACCGATTGCAGGCGGCTGGCTTCCGCCGCTTATCGGGATCCGCACGACCTTCTGGCTTGCTGGTGCGCTTATTTTCATGGCGTTTCTGCTTACGCTGTTGCTTATCCGGGAACCGGTTAAATCCCCTGGCAAAGCAACAAAAACAAAAACCGTAAGCTGGGCAGAACTTCCCGGCAAGGGGGCCGTCATTTGCATGCTGCTAACGGGCCTGCTTCTGATGCTGGCAAACATGTCGATTGAACCCATTATCACCGTTTTTATTCGCACCCTGACGTCAGATACCGCTTCGGTGACCCATACCGCAGGGCTTGTTATGTCTGCCGCCGCGCTTGGCAGCGTTTTATCTGCCAGCTGGCTGGGACGGCTGGCAGACCGAATCGGGCATATCAGAGTGATAACCAATGCCCTGATAGTTGCAGGATTACTGCTGATACCGCAGGCATTTGTGACAGCAGGCTGGCAGCTTATCGTTCTGCGTTTCCTCATGGGGATCGCACTGGGTGGGCTGCTTCCCTGCATCGCCGCTGTTATCCGCAGCCACGTACCTGAAGAGCGCATCGGAGGAATAATGGGGTACTCCCTTTCTGCCCAGTTTATCGGGCAGTTTACCGGTCCGCTGCTTGGCGGGTTTACAGGTGCCCATCTCGGCATGCGTTTTGTGTTCCTGGTAACCAGCCTGCTTATGCTGGCCGGTGCCGCACTCAACTGGCGCGTTCTCCAGAGACGTAAAGCCAGCCCGCATAAATAATTTTTTGTCCGGAGATTAAAATGACTGTCATTGATACATTTGACCCTGCTCACAGTGCACTGCTGATAATGGATTATCAGCGTGTCATTCTGGAAAATTACCTGAGCAAAGATACTGCTACAGATGTACTGGCCAAAACTGCTACCCTGGCAAATGCAGCCCGAAAAGCTGGCGTTAAGTTGATTTACGTGACCGTTGGCTTTCGCGAGGGCTATCCAGAAATCAGCAGCAGAAATACTCTGTTTGCAGCCATCAGGGAACACGGGATTTTTTTAACAGGTGCTCCTGAAAGCGCCATCCATCAGGACGTTTCGCCACAGCCTGGCGAAACGGTCATCATCAAGCACCGTATTGGCGCCTTTAGTTTTACAGACCTGGACATGATCCTCAAAGCTCAGGGTATCCTCACGCTGATCATGGCTGGCCTGACAACCAGCGGCGTGGTGCTCAGCAGCGTCCGACAGGCATTTGATCTGGATTACAACCTGCTGGTTGCTGCCGACTGCTGTGCAGATGCCGACGAAGGCACCCATTCATTTCTTATTAACCGCATACTGCCGCAGCATGCTGAAGTGCAGACAGCAGACGAATTGATAAAGAAAATGAACCCCGGTATGGCCTGATTCACTGACCAGCTGCTATCACAGCTGGTCAACACTTCTAGCAACGTCAGCTTCGCTTCACTCAAGACAAATCACACCAAACGCCGCCAGATCGATATCCGCACGTTCCTGATGCAGGCTAACCTCACCACCTAATCCGAATAACACCAGCCCAGAGCCGCAATCAAGCACCACCTTCTGATGTGCAGGGCTCAGACTGGCAATCAGCCAGGCGGTCTGCTGACCAGAGAATTTCAGCACCACCACATTGGGATTATTGTTTGGCAGCACACGAACGAGACTTCCTGCCTGAGAGGTCAGAAACTTAACCACCGGCCATGCCGGATAAGCCGAGAAACCCGATACGTTGATCTGTCCCAGCCCGATATCACCGAGCAGTCCGGCTGGACACCAGTGGCTGATATCCGCGCCGCTTAACTGCGCAACATAACCCACCAGCCAGCTGGCGAAAAAGCGCCCTTTTTGTCGCGGGTCGCTGTTAGTCATTGTCAGCCTGATGTTGTCAGGATTGGGGTAAACCGCCGCACCGTAAGGGTTATCCCGCATGCTGATCATGGCAGGACCAAGATGATACGGCAGGCTGCTGCCAATGATGTCGCGCGTCGATTGGGTGATATAGGGTAACGATTCCAGCGTCTGCATCACGGCCCGATCAGTCGCGTCATGCACAATCGGGCAGGTCGCGTGTGTCACAAAATCGATTGACTCAAGCGGCGGCCGCTTGCGGTTCAGCTCCGTGAAGTAGCTGATCATCCCGCCCCCCAGCTGCACGTCCCTGAAAATAGCGCGGGCAGCGCTAAAGATATCTGCCAGCTCAGGACACCAGGGCCACTCGCTGCCAGGCGGCGTGGACTTCAGGTCGGTGGCAGGAGAAATAATGATACAGGCAGGGCTGATGCGGTGAGTCGCTAACATCGTCGCCAGTTCAGCAAGATGACGCCGGAAATCATCCTGCTGCCCAATCGGCAAAACATACTCAATATGCAACGCTTTTGCAGGAAGTTGTCGCATCACATCAGACAGTGCAGCCAGAGGCTGATAACCTTCTTTTTCCGGATGGCAGTGAAAAAGCACATAACCGGGATTCAGTTCCCGCAACAAGCCAGCCAGCACATCAGCATCCTGCAACATCTCCGCCGTGATCAGAATACCCGTTGCTGGCATGGTCATCTCAGCCGTTGCGGGTACATACTCACTGGAAATCGCCTCAGTTGTGGCCGGACGCGCCGTCAGGCTGATGGCTTGCCGCTGCGGCTGGCTGGCATCAACGATATAGGGCCAGGGATATTCCAGCGGCCGGGAATAGACTTTATAAGATGCGTCCATCCATGCCCGTTGATCCTCCATTTCAAATATATCGCCCTGATAATCAGTCACAACCTCAATGCCGTCACCATGCTGATAAACCAGGCGCTGAATCGTTTTAAACGGTTGCCAGGGTTCAATATTTACCGGAAAACGTCCGTGCTCGGTTTCACCATTGCTGTGCAACACATCCACCGGTGATCCCACCACACCCACCAGCGGATAAAGCACGGTAAAACCACAGCGTGCCGTTGAGAAATTATCCTCAGCCTGCAATTCAGCCTGGACATCAATATTGTCTTTGGTGATACGCAATACGCGTTTTAGCGTTGCCCGGTTCTGAGCGGAGATCTGACATTGGTTAATCGCGACAACCTGAAGACAATCATCCATCCTCTCGATATTCAGTTGCAGAAGCACCATGGGACAGGTGCCCCAGTTATCATCCCGCAGAATATAACCAATCGAGCGAATCACCTCGCTTCCCTGATAGTGAATATGCCGGATGTCCCCGGCAATCAACTCCAGTTGCCATGCGCCATATTCGATCCTCTCCGGGATCACCAGAGGTTGATCCGTACCGTAACAATCAATCAGCTGGCTCATCTTCACCCCATCTGACCGTCAAATTCAGCATCAATATCCTGGCCGGTTTTGATTTCTTTCAGGAACAGGGTTGCCCACATGCCAATGGAACCCATCACTGCCACGATCACCCAGGTAGCAGACGCATTGTGCAGCGAGCTGGCCAGCGTCCACAGCAGGCTGCCCAGCACGAATCCCAGCACCATCATGGAAGAGAGAAAACCGATGGCGGTCCCTCGTACCCGTGTCGGGAAACTTTCACTTTGATAAACGTAACCTGCTGATGCCCAGATACCGTTAGTCACCTGGAAAATCAGGAAATAGACAGCGACCACCAGCCAGAAACTTTCGCTGAACAGCAAAATCAGGCTCAGAGGGGCAACCGACAAAGCGGCAAAGGTGATGACTTTTTTGCGACCAAAGCGCTCACCCAGCCAGCCACCGATAATGTAAAAAAAGAAGCCAATAAAGCCGCAATACAACATCAGTTCGCTGGCCTGGCTGCCGCTAAATCCCTTGCGCTGTGTCAGCCACCAGGTGATATAAAAATTACTGGCAACATAGCTGATACCGTAAGAAATCCAGCAGATCGACATGGTGGCAATGCGCTTTCTCAGTACCGGGGAGTGCAGAATCTCTTTCACGGGATTGTTTCTCGCGCTCCCGGTTAATTTTTCCTGCTCAAAACGTTCTGATTCTTTAATAAAAACACGGCCCAGAATAACCACAGCAATCGGGATGGTGCCCAGTAGAAACACCGTTCTCCAGCCCAGGTCGCCAAACGCCATATACACCGCAGAAGCAAAGAAAACCCCTAATGGCCAGCCGCCCTGCACGATGGAATACAGCAATCCCCGATTTTTAGACGGCAGCTGTTCATTCACCAGCGTGATCGACACCGCCAGTTCGGAATAAGCCAGCCCCGACGCCAGCGCGCGGACCAGCACCAGTTGCCAGAAATTATCGACAAAGTACGTTGCCCCGGTAAATAGCGCCGTGCCGCATAAACAAATCATCCAGAGGAGCTTGCGGCCCACTTTGTCCATGCTGTAACCCACGACCAGAGTAATCAGGAACTGGGCGCCATAGACAAAAAAGCCCAGTATTCCGAGCATCTGTTCGGATATCTGTAACTCTTTGGACATCTCCGGTAACGCCAGCACCAGCAAATTAACGTCATAAGACGCCAGCGACCAGCCAATACAGGCGATGAAAATCAAATAAATGGTGTAGGACCGTTCAGTTAAAGATGTCTTCTTAAGTATTTGTAATTCCATAACATCTATCCCGTAGTGAGTTTTCATTGTTTTAACGTCATTGGTCTGATGGCAGGAACCTCAGGCATCAGACTTACTGAACATTTTCTCGTTAATGGAACAAATGTATAAGACAAGGTAAATCAAATGTTAGGGAGTATCGGTAAATACGGGATCGTGATCACCTTATAAACAGTAAAAAGCACGAATCCTTCACAAACACATGAATTACTTTCGTTCATATGTTCAATAAGGTCATTTCCTCTGAACAAATATTCACTGCGCAGGGAGAATGGGATGAAAGTGACGAGGTTTTTATCGCTCAGAACAAAAGTTACCAATGAGTACATTTAATAACGAAATATGTTCCCCCCTTGTCGCCACATCTCAAAAATAAACTGATTTTAAAGGAAAAAAATAAAAACCCATCATCGATATCTCCATAATTACAGCCAATATACGCATTCATTAAAATCTTCCTTTTGAGTAGAAAATCGTCTTTTTTTGTGATTCCTCTGGCAGATTTACACCGTCATACTGGCAGGATGTTACCCGTAGCTTGCACAATAGAATAAATACTCCATATTGAATATATATTCAGAGGTCGTATGCAACAGGTACATAAACTGACTATCAGAGAGAAGATTTGTTTTGGTCTCGGGGATTCCTCGGCCAACATCTTCCTGGGCATGACCATGATGTTCCTGCCCTACTTTTATACCGATGTCCTCGGTATCTCAGCCGGAGCAATGGGGCTGCTGTTTGTAGTGGCGCGACTGGTTGATGCCGTATACGACCCGATTATTGGCAGCGTTGCGGACCGCACCCCGACACGCCACGGCCATTACCGTCCCTGGCTTTTATGGCTGGCGATACCTTATGGCCTCTCCTGTCTGCTGGTGTTCATCGCCCCCGATTTCTCCCCCAGCGGCAAACTGGTCTATGCCTATGCTACGTATCTTTTCTTGATCCTGATGTATGCCTCAACCGTGGTGCCTTATGTGGCACTGCTGGCCTCGCTGACTTCCGATCCACAGGAACGTCTCAGTGCCAATGCCTGGCGCTTCCCGCTGGCAAAAATGTCCTTTCTCATCTGCTCGCTGACCGTGCCGCTTTTCGTGGCCTGGTACGGCAAAGAAAATGAGGCTGAAGCCTACAGGGTGGCGATGAGCATGATTGCCCTGCTGGCGACCCTGTTTATGCTGAGCTGCTTTTTTGGCACCAGAGAACGCGTCACGCCGATCAGACAGGCCAACCCCACCTCATTTATGAAACAGGCAAAGGCAGCACTCAGCGCCCGCCCGGTGGTGATTTTCTACATTTTCAAAATCACCAGCTCGATTGCCTTTGTGATCAAAGGCAGCGTCACCATCTATTTCGTCAAATATTTTCTCAACCGGGGCGACAGTTTTGTCTCGGGTTTGCTCTCCGCCACCGCCATCGCAGGCATCGTCGCGCCGATGATTGCGTTGCAGCTTATCAAGCGCAAAAAACTGTCAGCGCTGGGTTCGCTGAAATTTGCCCAGATGGGCGGCGGCCTGGCTGCGCTGGCACTGTTCTTTGTCAGCCCGGAGCAGCTATGGTTGGCTGTTGGCTTACTGGTGGTTTCAGTCCTGTTTGCTGAAATGGGATCGATCATGGCCTGGGCGCTGCCTTCCGATTGTGCTGACTACTGCGAACGCAAAACCGGCATCAAAATGTCCGGATTTATCGCCGCCGGGACGCTGTTTTCGATGAAAGTGGGGCTGGCGCTGGCGGGTGGTCTCGTCGGTCTGGTGCTCAGCCTGAGCGGTTATCACGCCGGTGCGGCAGTTGCGCCGCAGACCATGAGCGCCATTATTTTCCTGATTGCCGGAGTGCCCGCAATTTTCCACGGCATCAGCCTGCTGCTGATTATGTTCTTTTCCCTTGAGGACAAAAGTGCCGCGTCAGGAACGCTTCCATCCGCACAACCTTCCGTTGCTCATCAGATTAAGGAACCCTGATATGTTAGTTTCGCCACAAACGCTGAATGTTCCACAGTGGGGACGCGCTGAATTCATTTTTCAGGTCAATGCCGATGCCCGTCACTTCACCGCTACCTGGGTCACGGCCATCTTTCGCCACCAGCAGGAAGAGAAAACGGTACGGGGATTTTATGACGATGACGGGCGTTTCCTGATTCGCTTTATGCCTGAGCGCGAAGGCAGCTGGACTTTCACCACCACCAGTAACCATCCGGCCCTGCATGACCAGCACGGAGAAGTGATTTGCATAGCCGCTGGCGAGGATGCGACCGGGCCGGTGAGATCCGCTGAGACCTGGCATTTCAGCTATGCCAGCGGACAACCCTATTATCCCTTTGGTACCACGGCGTATGTCTGGAACTACCAGTCGGAAGCGGTACAGGAGCAGACGCTGGCGTCACTGGCACACTCGTCATTCAATAAAATCAGGATGTGTGTTTTCCCGAAACATTACACTTACAACTTCCGTGAACCGGAACGTTTTCCTTTTCCCGGCGACATCACATCCGGCTTTGATTTCACCCGTTTTGACTGCCAGTTTTTCCGGCAGCTGGAAAACCAGATCGATGCCCTGAAGGCCCGCGGCGTTGAGGCTGATCTGATTATCTTTCACCCGTACGACCGCTGGGGCTTCGCGGAAATGGCTGAGGAGGTGGATCAACGCTATGTCAGTTACCTGGTAGCGCGTCTGGCGAGTTTCAGCAATGTCTGGTGGTCACTGGCCAATGAATTCGACCTGCTGCTGAAAAAGCCGATGTCGTTCTGGGACAATGTCTTTCAGCAAATCACGGCAGAAGACCCGTATCAGCATCTGATCTCGATCCATAACTGGCACAACCCTCCCCTGCACTACACCAGTAATGCCCATTGGTATGATCAGACACAGCCGTGGGTCAGCCATGCCAGCATCCAGCATCACGACCTGTGGTTTGTACCCGGCTGGCGCGAAGACTTTGGTAAACCGGTGGTGATCGATGAATGCCGCTATGAGGGGGATGTTGATCTGGGATGGGGCAATATCACCGCGCACAAAATGCTCGACCTCACCTGGCAGGGTGTGTGCCGGGGAGGCTATGTCACCCATGGCGAAAGCTACCTCAGCGACGACGACATTATCTGGTGGTCACATGGTGGGAAACTGAAAGGAGAAAGCAGCCCGCGTATTGGTTATCTGCGGCAACTGCTGGAAGAAGGTGAGCCAAAACGCCTGTCGCCCTGGCTGAGAAAAACCGATTCGCACTGGGATGCTGCCATCGGCCATATGGGTGATGATTACTGGCTGATTTGGTTTGGTGAAAGCCAGCCGGGTTTCAAGTTACTGACGATGCTGCCGCAAGGTAAGGAATATCACGTGGATATCATCGACGCATGGCAGATGGAAACCCGGCGGCTGCCGCAAACCTGGCGCTCAGGCGATCGCCTGCCTTTGCCGGGTAAACCAGGCATGGCCTTGCGTATCACCGCCGTCAGTTAATCACCCACCAGCAGGCGCGCTGTCTGGATTTCCACCGGCCCCCTGAATATTTAATCGCCCTGAGAAATAAATGTGATTCGAATCCCATTTCCGTGCGGCTTACATAGCTGGCAGAACAGAAAACCATCACAATTATGAATATTAAATCGATCATGAATATATATTCAATGACGATTAAATGCAACGTCATCTGACGTCTGAGTACGTCCGGTGATTTATTGTTACCCCATAGAATAAATATTCAATAAAGAATTTGTATTCAGGAGTGTGTCATGAATCCGTTCGCATTTGAGGTCAGCGACCTGCAAAAAAAAGCACGTGCGATACGCCGTCGGATCATTGAGCTAAACGCCAATAGCCCGGCTGGCGGCCATACGGGTGCTGATCTGTCGCAGGTCGAAATCCTGACCGCACTTTACTTTCGTGTCCTGAACTGTGCCCCTGACCGGCTCAATGACCCGACGCGTGACATCTATATCCAGTCGAAAGGCCATGCCGTTGGCGGTTACTACTGCGTACTGGCCGAAGCCGGGTTTATCCCGCCAGAATGGTTACCCACATACCAGCATGCCGATTCCCATCTGCCCGGCCATCCGGTGCGCCACAAAACGCCTGGCATTGAGCTGAATACCGGCGCACTCGGACATGGTTTACCGGTGGCGGTTGGTATCGCCCTGGCAGCAAAGAAGGACAACAATCCGAGGAAGATTTTTGTCGTGACCGGGGATGGCGAACTGGCAGAAGGGAGCAACTGGGAGGCCGCCCTGGCTGCCGCGCACTACGGGCTGGATAACCTCATCATCATCAATGACAAAAACAAACTCCAGCTGGCAGGGGCAACCCGGGACATCATGAATACCGACCCGCTTGCCGCCAAGTGGCAGGCGTTTGGTCTGAACGTCACAGAATGTCAGGGCAACGATATGCACAGCGTGGTCTCCACGCTGGAATCGCTGCCCGCCAATGGCAAACCTAACGTGATAATTGCCAACACGGAAAAAGGCTACGGGGTTTCCTTTATTCAGGGCAAACCGGAGTGGCATCACCGGGTCCCGAAAGGTGATGAGATCAAACTGGCGCTGGAGGAGCTGCAAGATGAGTGAGAAAAAGCACCTGGCAACCGTTATGGTTGAAGCCTTTATCGATGCGGTTAACGCAGGTATCGACCTGGTGCCGGTCGTGGCGGATTCAACATCCACCGCCAAAATCAGCCCGTTTATCCAGGCGTTTCCCGACCGCCTCATCAATGTCGGGATTGCTGAACAGTCGCTGGTAGGCACCGCCGCTGGTCTGGCGTTGGGCGGAAAGGTGGCCGCAACCTGCAACGCTGCACCTTTTCTGATTTCACGCGCCAATGAACAGATCAAGGTCGACGTCTGCTACAACAATACCAACGTCAAACTGTTTGGTCTTAACGCCGGAGCCAGCTATGGCCCGCTGGCCAGTACCCATCACAGTACCGATGATATTGCGGTGATGCGTGGCTTTGGCAACATCGAAATTTATGCCCCTTCCTGTCTGCAGGAGTGCCGCCAGATTATTGATTACGCGCTGCGTCATGTCGGCCCGGTTTATATCCGCCTCGATGGAAAAGAACTGCCGATCTTACACGACGACAGTTACCAGTTCGCACCGGGCAAGGTTGATGTACTGCGAGCAGGCGAGGATATCGCGCTGGTGGGACTGGGGTCGGCAGTCCACGAGATTGTTGCTGCAGCGGCACAATTAAGCGATCTCGGCATCTCGGCCACGGTGATTTCTCTGTCATCCATTCGTCCCTGCGATAAGTCTGCCCTGGCCGCGGCCATGGCTCATCTTCCCTGCGTTATTTCGGTGGAAGAGCACAACATCAATGGTGGCGTCGGCAGTATCGTTGCTGAGGTACTGGCGGAAAATGGCTCCTGTGCCCGCCTGAAACGCTTAGGGGTGGCAGATGGACAATACGCTATCGCGGGCGATCGCCAGACCACGCGGGAGCGTCTTGGCATTGATGCCGACAGCGTCAGACGCAGCGCATTAACCCTGTTGCAGCAATAAATATCATCCTCTTACCTCACAAAAAAATTACAGTCTGTTAAGGAGAATGTCTGAAATGAATACCTATACCTACCCGAAATTTGGTGCCGGTTTGTGGCACTTTGCCAACTATGTCGATCGTTATGCGGTGGATGGTTACGGCCCGGCGCTGAGTACGCTGGAGCAGATACGTATCGCCGGAACCGTCGAAGATTTATCTTACGTCGATGTGCCCTATCCGTTCACGGAAGGTGTCAGCGTCAGTGATGTCAAAGAAGCGCTGGCAAACGCCGGACTGAAAGCCATCGGCGTCACCCCCGAAATCTACCTGCGCCGCTTCTCACGCGGTGCCTTTACCAACCCGGACCCGGCCATTCGCCAGCAGGCATTCGAACTGATGCACGAAGCGGCCAAAGTGGTGCGTGAGCTGGGCGCCAATTATGTGAAAGTCTGGCCCGGACAGGATGGCTGGGACTACCCCTTCCAGGTAGACCATAAGAACCTGTGGAAGCTGGCGGTGGATGGCATGCGTGAACTCGCCAGCGCCAATCCCGATGTGAAATTCGCCATCGAATATAAGCCGCGCGAACCACGGGTAAAAATGACCTGGGATTCCGCCGCCCGTACCTTGCTGGGTATCGATGATATCGGGCTGGATAATGTCGGCATCCTGCTGGACTTTGGTCATGCGCTGTTTGCCGGTGAATCTCCTGCCGATTCCGCCCAGCTGATCATCGATCGTGGTCGCCTGTTTGGTATGGACGTCAATGACAACCTGCGTGGCTGGGATGATGACCTGGTGGTGGGTACGGTGCACATGACGGAAATCTTCGAATTCTTCTATGTGCTTAAGATCAATAACTGGCAGGGCGTGTGGCAGCTGGACCAGTTCCCGTTCCGCGAAGACAACGTTGAAGCCGCCAACCTCTCCATTCGCTTCCTCAAGCACATCTATCGCGCGCTGGATAAGCTGGATATCGCCGCCTTACAGGCCGCCCAGGCTGAGCAGAACCCACTCAGGGCGCAGAAGATCATTCAGAACGCGCTGTTAAGCTCTATCGAATAACAAGATGATGGCCTTCTTCAGACGGAGAAGGCCATTTATTACTTCAAAGTAATAATTAATGTTCATACAACTTATAAAAGCCATAACAACCACATAACTAAAATGACTTTAAAGTAGTTTTAATGTGATGCAGGCATCAAAATCAATCCATTCAGCTGGAGTGATGTTACCCGTACCTCGCAAATTGACTGCTCCCCGCCGTAAACGGCGAGGATTCCCACTTCACAGAGCCTAACCTAAGCCGCAGTCAGCGGTTCAGGATTTACAGCCTCTCCGTGGGCTAACACTGCCAGCCCGGCAGCTTTGATATTTTTTGCAGCGTTAATATCACGGTCATGTTCAATGCCACATTCAGGGCAATGCCAGGACCGGATATTTAACGCAAGTTTAGACAGGGTGTGACCGCAACCGCTACAGCGTTTTGACGAAGGGAAAAACTGATCTATGGCGACCACTGAGCGCCCGGTCCATTCAGCTTTATATTCAAGCTGGCGCACAAATTCGCCCCAGCTGGCGTCAGCTATCGCCTTAGACAGCTTAGGGTTTCGGATCATGTTTTTCACTTTTAAGGATTCAACACAGACAACCTGGTTTTCGTTGATCAGTCTGCGGGTTGCCTTGTGCAGGGCATCCAGTCGGCAATCAGCTATTTTCGCGTGGAGTCGGGCAACCTTTAAACGGGCTTTGGCGCGGTTTTTTTGAGCCTTTTTTCTTCCTGCTCAATTGACGCTGTAGCAACGCAAGGCGCTCTAGCTAGCTAGGGGTGCTACTTAAATTTAATCACTCAGGAGGGGTTTTATGATGCGACTTCTTATTATTTATAGCCCTGGGTTAAGATGAAATCAATTACTAAAGCATTACAATCTAGACATGTATGTCACTTGTAAATTTTAGATACACTTGTAACACACAACTGATGATTTAAATTTCCATCTAAACATTAATGATATTATTAACTGCACCCATAATTTTAATAGACTTAAGGCTCTTTATTTATTGTTGATGTGGAATGATTTATTTGGAACAATCTGACAGCAATCTGCAAACCCTGGGAGGAACAAAATGTCAGCAACACCTTATTATATCGCACTGATACTCGTCTTTTGTGTTGGACTTTTATGGGTAAGCCTGCTGCTGGACCTGTTTGGTATGCGATGCTGGATGCACTACGTCACACAAATCCTCGAAGAGAACATTAAAAAGCCTATTGTAAAGTGATCGCAACATGACATTATTGTAATGTCCTTCGGTTTAACGACTTCTTATTCGGGTAGCCAGTATTATTATCAGTATTGTATTACTGGCTTTAACGATGTCATTAAGTTCCCGTTTTTTAGAGATCGTCAGCATCCTGAAAAACGCCACTCAGGGTGATGTACTCTATTACAACAGATACACCAGTGAAAAATCATCTTTGGGCTTCACCTCTTCAATCTCTGCCAAAAAAGCATCTTCCGCGTATTTGTTATGTCTGGTAATACCATGATAACTATAAATGATATTAATCACATCGTCTTCATTGAAATCGCTGTTAAGCTCAACAGATGCAGCAATAAGCCATTTCAACAGAAACCATTCTGACATCAAAAAATAAAGATTGGTAAAAGGTTCCCTTCCGTTTTTCACCGGAAAAAAATCCTCATACATGCGGTACTGGATATAGTTACTGAGCAGTTCGGGGCGATTCTGTAGCCACGGCACTGCTTTCTCTTGCCAGATTTTATTTAGCCGCTGCATGGGTATCAAGACATCATTTTCTTCAATGACTTTGTTCTGCAACTCAATTAATTTTTGAGAATATTTTCGTAAGGTCGCACCGCCGCGCCCTTCATACTTTGTGCTCAGATACGTTTGCAGTCGCAGAAGTAGCACGGATTGCAGCTGATAATCCGGGATTAATTCTTCAATGTTTTTTCTTATCTGGCCGTTTTGAATCGCCGCCTGGATATCCTCAAAATAATTTAACAAACTTTCATACAGATCATCGCTCTCTGCCAGTTTATCGCGATAAAGAAGCAGCATTATGATACCGTAAAAGCCCTCTTCGATTGCCATACCGCAACTGACCATAATATTCGAACACATCAGATTGAGCAGGCGATCTTCCTGGCGAATATCAGGTGCATTAATCGCTTCGGGGCTGAGTTTGACTCTTTCGCTGTAGAGCATCGCGCCAAGGTTAGTTAAGAGTCTCTTCGCTGCTTCGGGACAAGATAACGTCAGGTTACTTCTGATTTCATATTTATAGCTTGCATAAAGGCGGGGATAAATCGCGCAAGTGGTACTTAGCGCTTTTTCCCCCAGAGATTTATGCACTTTGCATAAGCGGTCTTCATCAAGAAAAGTACAGTCACCATTGTTTTTTAATTGAATCTTCCCCCAGCTACTCTGACTCTTTTTTGTTGTGATGATATTTTCCACGGCAATATTACGAATTTCAATTTCATCACTATTTATGTAGCGATTCACTGTCGGCTCATCAAGCTCAATGTCCCAGCCTTTACAGCAATGGTCGGGACAGGCACTGCCCACACAATGAAACTGGCTGAAAAAAGCTGGCTCAACAATAACTATCTCTTCCATACAACTCGCTCTCTTCAGAAGAAAAAATAAAGTTCTTCAAAGATAACCAAAAGTAAAGGAATCAATAGTCTCAACAAAAAGCGAAATCGCTGCCTGTTTTGCTCATAACGAACCCGCCTGAACGCAGGTTCGATCCCGATCACTGATAGAGCCGAACCGACTCAGCCAAGAGCAATGCCTGTCAGCGGGCCAAAGCTGGCGATACGTTTAAGCGGTTCATCTGAGTTCAGTTTGTACTGCCATAAATTGCCACCTAGGTCGGTAATCCATATCACGCCACGATGATTGTCTAAGGCCAGCCCAATACCTTCGTCCAGTCCCGTAGCAAGGATACGATGATGGGTAAACTCGCCATTTTTCACCGAGGCACAATTTAACGTGTTTCCCCCTTGCAGCGAATCTCCCCGGTCTGTCCAGTACATCAGGTTATTAGCAAAATCGTATTCCAGATCAATCGGTTCTGGCAGGTTTTCCATTACCGGCTTAATATCCTGGCGTGTAGAGGCCGTTGTGCCTGCCGGGAGAGTGAGCGATGCGCGCATAATGCGCCCCTTCCCACCTTTTGGAGGCCCTTTTTGCGTCCAGTAAAGAAAACCAGCTTTGGCATCAATAGCGATGCCTACGCAATGGCGCGTATAGTCTCTGGAATCCTGAGGAAAAAGTCCCGTCTGAATAAGCACCGATGGATCCGAACCATCGTCCTTGGAACGAAAAACACGCATCCCTTCACGATCGCACCAGTAAAGATGCCCGTTCTCACGGTCATGGAGAAGCTGCTTACCGGTGACAAAAAGCCCATTTTCCACCAGGCGCTTACGGTCAGAACCATCCAGGTTCGCGGTCTCAACACTGCCATCAGCCTGGAAAAATTCCAGCGTCTCAGGCTCCTTGTTTTCCCCCATATTGGTCCAATAGATCTTGTTATTCGGCACATCGACGGCAATGCCATCCGGATGAGATCGCAGGCCTGAAATGACAGAAGCCTGTTCCCCGGATTCAGGATTAAACTTAATGATGGTGCCATCAAGCGGCTGTAATAGATAAAGATTGCTCGTGCTCATAAAATCCTCTACATAATTCATGCTGCAACCATGACCCGAGTTCCGCTTTCATCCCGGCGTTCAAATACTTTATAAGCATCCGTCGGCGAAACATAAGCGCAAAGTGTGTCAAAATCATTTGCCCAACTCACACCAGCCCCAGGAAAGTGTACAGCGATGGTGAAACGGATAGAGTATCAAATAGAAAAGTACAGTTTCATGGAACTCAACGAATCGCCTGCCCGTACCCGGCAGTGGGAAGAGGTACTGGATGAGTGTCGTCAGTTACGGGCTGGAGCTGAAGAGCGGCTCCGTATTGCATTACTGAATCTGGATTACGTCACCAGTTTTGAGCTGCCTTTCCGGCTGTTGCTGGTGCGAACTCCGCAGCTGATTGCCGGATTACGTGATGAACTTCAGATTACCCGCAAAAGTGCCACCTTCAACGGTAAACGTTTCGGTTGCATCTGGAGCGTAAAATCGGACTTGAGCAACATGCCGGATGAATTTCAGTACCGGCTAACAACCCGTATCCGGCGGGTAGATTCAGCGGGTATCACCGCAGCCCCTTACCAACAAATCGCCAGAGAATTGAAAGCGCCGCGTGAACGTCTTAAAAAGGCACTGGAAGAGGGTCTGGCTGTATCGGCGCTGGACGGATTATTCTGGTTTGGCTCACAGCGTATCGCGGCAGATGTGCTGAGTTTGCGCAAAAAAGGCATGAGGATCAGGACATTTGAAACCGAAGTCTTCGAAAATCTCACCGGTACGACCCGGTCGGTTCCCGTTTATTCATGTGAGATTGATACATAATTTGGGGCACATCAAAATTGCTACACATAACCCGGTTGTGATGACCTGCAAGCGACACGGCACAGTAGAAAAAATAGACTATGCTTGTTTACGGTAGTCCCACACATTAACGTGAAACTCTGGGGCTGTGGCACAGACACTGTAATGCTTTGTTTATAAAGCATTTGCAGTCAGTATAAGGTTCCAATACATGTCGCCATTCGCAAAGTTGTCTTGTATTGCTTCGCTTCCTGACCAGACTCCTCTTTGCATTAAGGGAAGGTTCCCTGTCTCTTTTCCTGCCTTATTTTGTCTTATTTTTCTCGTGCTGCGTTCTGACAACCATAATTAAATCGGACATCAAAATGCTTAAGACAATAAACCAGTACCTGGTACTTTTTTTATTGGTTATGGCTTTCATGAGTCAGGCCAGCGAGATAAATCTCTATTCTATCAATACAGGTTCCTTTGTTTACCATCTGACGGGAAATCACGGCCAATACACAGAAAACTTCGAAAATAATTTCTTCTCTGTCGAACGTAAACTTTCAGAAGACTCAAAATACAGTATTCTCATCGGAACGATGAAAAACAGCTTCGACGATCGCTGTCTGGCTATGGGTGTGAGGAGAGACTGGAAAGACTGGGATAATGGCTGGGTTTTCAAAGGGGTATATGGTTATACCGGTGAATTTTTCTTCGATGCCTTCAAAAACTGTGGCGATCATGGGTCCTATCATGATTTCAAAAAGGCCACCGGCATCGGCTTCTCTCCCTATATCTATCATGGCTTTCAATACAACTTCACCAGTTATTTCGGTATCGAAACCGGCATCATCATCCCCAGTGTGTTTGTCATTACTGTACAGTGGAGTTTCAGATAAAAGTTAGAAATTGCTTGCAAATGCTTTGTACGAGACTAAGTTAAATAGTTTTTCAAAATCAGAGGGAAAAGAAATTTTAAAATGCGAAACGGACTTTGTTTAGACCATAAAAACATATAAATAACATTATAGATATAGAGATAAATAGGTATAGCAAGATAAATTATATGTATGGAGTGATAGAATAAAAACAACACTAATAATATGATGATCATTAGCGATTTCCCTGACATCATGGTCGATAACTAGCTTGACAATAAATGGCAAACCATAGACCCCGTAATTATTAACGCGCTGAAACGAATCACACCATTCCCCTGGGGGGGAAATATAAAGGCAGATAACAAATGAACAGCCAAAAACATTTTCAATCCACTGAAAAATACAAATATTTATTGTGGTCATGCATTTATTTTGCACGACCAGAATAATAACGTGGCTGTATTATCTCTATATATTAACAAACTAATGGAGGGTGAGACTAAAAACAACATCGCCCGACACAAAGATGAGATACAGGGATTGTTAATTTATATACATGACATATTTCTCACTTCGAAGCAGGCAGCAGAAAAACCGGATATAACACCTTTATCTACTCGAGAATCAGAAATACTACACTGGTGCCGCACTGGCAAAACCTATCCGGAACTTGCCGATATTCTCGAAATATCAGTAAGCACCATCAAGTTCCATATGGGAAACATTGTAAAAAAACTGGGCGTAAAAAATGCCAAACAGGCCATTATCCAGTCTGGCGTGAGCCACAATAAACACGACATAAAGTATTAATCGTGTTTTACCAGAGGGGTGCCACCTGCTGCGGAAGGCAGGGGGCATCCTCACTTCTCCTCCCTACTCCACCCTCATTTCTTAAAAATTGTGACCTGGGCCTCAAACCCGTCCTTCGACCCGAAGAAATTATTGATAATAAAAACAAAAGATCAGGGATACACCGACATCTGCTAAATATGACAACTGTCACAAATTCATAATCAGGTCACTATTTTCCAGAAAAGGTTTCTTTTTTACTATATCTGCACTCAGGCAAACGGTTAAAGATACCGCACAAGAGGGATACACCGATCCCGGCATGATGCTTCAGGAGTCAGAATGGTGGTGGAAATAACCTGGCAATGCGAACTGAACGAAGGGATCCACGCCAGACCTGCCGGGCATATCGCCCGGCTGTGCAACACCTTTGAGGCCGAAATGGTGTGGCACAACACCCGCACACAGCTGGAAGCCAGTGCGAAGAGCGCGCTCTCCCTGGTCGCGACCGATACATTACGGGATGATATCTGCCTGATTACCGTCAGCGGATCTGACGCGCCTGACGCAGCGGCTGCGCTAAAAGGGTTACTCTATCGCCTGCCTGAGTTCAACCTCGAACAGGAGGCTGAGCATGTATTGGCTGCCGGTTCCCTTCCCCGCTGTTTACACGAATTACGTCCCCAGTATCTTTGCGGCATACGTATCAGCGCGGGCATCGCGGTCGCCAGACCCTGTTTCATGGCAGGCGTAACGTTTACTGAGTTACTGGGTCGCAGCCCCACCGACGCGTTCAGTCCACAAAGCGAGAAACAGCGTCTGACAGAGGGGCTGGAAAATCTGCGCCGGACCAAAATGGCGGCACTGGCACAAGCCGAAGGCATCGAGTACGACCTGATTGAAGCCCATTTGTCATTCATCACCGATAGTGCCTTCGAGGCCAGTATGATCGGGTATCTTGATGAGCATAGGAATGCATGGTCGGCTATCGTCCAGTCCGCTATGGACTTCAGCGCAATTCTCGAACGCTCCTCCAGCCATTACATTCAGGAAAGAACCCTGGATCTGCTGGATATCGCCACCCAGTTGCTGGGCGGGATCTATAGCGAACGGTCACTGGCACAAAACTTTCTGATGCCGGATGAACCCGTGATTGTGTTTGCCAGTGCGCTCACCCCAAGCCAGTTTTTGGCTCTCGACAAAACGCATCTTGCTGGTCTGGTGCTGTCATCAACCGGCGCGACATCTCATACGGCGATTCTCGCACGTTCACTGGGCATCCCTGCCCTGGCCGATATTGATTTTTCAGCCCTCACCCTGCCACCCGATCAGGATATCGTGCTGGATAGCGATCAGGGCATCCTGATCACCGTGCTGGATGAAAAGATCCGGCGCTATTACCGTCATGAAATCGATGTACAGCAGCAGATGCGGCAAAAGATACAGGAATTTGCCCAACTTGCCTCCGTCACGGCGGACGGACATCACATCGGTATCGCCGCCAATATCGCCAGCGTCGAAGAAGCACAAGTGGCTTTTGCTAACGGAGCGGAAGCGATTGGCCTGTTTCGTAGCGAAATGGCATTTATGGCACGGGAAACCCCGCCCGACTACCCGGAACTGGAGGCGCTTTATCACTCGGTAGTCACCCTCGCTGCCGGCAGACCCGTGGTGTTTCGTACCTTTGATATCGGCGGTGATAAACCCGTGCCCTGGCTGCTCTCCGGCAGAGAAGACAACCCCGCGCTGGGTTACCGCGCCGTGCGCAGCTATCCGCAACACCGCCAGCTGTTTGCCATGCAGCTGAAAGCCATCCTCAGTGCATCGGCTATCGGAAATGCCAGAATCCTGCTGCCGATGATTGCACGGCCGGAGGAGGTGATCTGGTGCCGGGAGGTACTGGAGGCCGTTAAACAGGAGATGCGCGATGCAGGCCATCCATTCAATCCGGCCATCGAACTGGGGATCATGCTGGAGGTGCCTTCCGTACTTTTTGCCATCGCGGACATGGCCGAACATGTCGACTTTTTCAGCCTTGGCAGCAACGATCTGGCGCAATACTTTTTTGCTGCTGACCGGGGTAATCCGCGTGTCAGTGCAGTGTATGACAACTATGCCCCGGCTTTTTTACGTGCCATGCAACAGGCCGTCACCGACGTACACCGTGCTGGCAAACGCATCGCCCTTTGCGGTGAACTCGCCGCGGATAACGCCCTGCTCCCGCTATTAGTGGATATCGGGTTTGATGAACTGAGCATGAGTGGTAGCGCCATTCCCGCCGTTAAACATGCGTTGAAATCGTTAAACTTCACGCATTGCCAGGGGCTGGCTCGGCAAATAAATCTGACTCACTACTCTGCACAGGCCGCCGCGCTACTGCAATCCGCAGCAGCAACGAAATCCCACACTGGCAAGCCCTTGCTGACGCCGGAAACCATTCTGTGGGAACTGGACGCAGCAGATAAAAACGAAGTCATCAAAAAAATGGTCGACAACCTCTGGCTGCACCAGCGCACCGACTGTCGCGATAAGTTGTGTCAGGACATCTGGGCCAGGGAGATACCCTTTCCTACCGTTGTCGGTTCCGGCTTTGCTATCCCCCATGCCCGGACAGATGCCATTCATGACTCCACCATCAGCGTCGCCACGCTCCGGCAACCGGTGTCCTGGGGAGGCGTACCGGTGGATAAAGTCTTTATGCTGACGATCAGCCAGGCGGCAGCGGAAAACGAGCATATGAAATATTTTTCTACGCTGGCGCGAATGCTAATGAATGACGAGTTTGTCATCAAAGCACAGCGTGTAGCCACACCCGAAGCGCTCTGTGACCTGATAATCAGTGCCTTATCTTGCTAGTTGCCGAATTATGTTATGAGGCGGGTATGTTAAAACTATTAAAAAATACCAAACGTCATTTTATGACCGGTGTGTCCTACATGATCCCCTTTGTGGTCGCTGGCGGGGTTTTGCTGGCACTGGCGGTGATGTTCAATGACCAGGCGGCAGTCCCCGATCACGGCTTTCTCAAAGCGATGTCTCAGATTGGCCTTGCGGGATTGACCCTGTTTATTCCCATTCTGGCCGGATTTATCGCCTACTCGATGGTGGATAAGCCCGGCATTGCTCCCGGTGCCATCGGTGGCCTGATGGCGTATCAGATGGGGGCCGGGTTTTTAGGCGGAATGCTGGCGGGGATCATTGCCGGGCTGATTGTCTGGTGCCTGCTAAATATCATTGCCCGGCTGAAAATCCCCCACTTTCTCAGAATGGTACTGCCGATTTTTATCATCCCGCTGGCCGGGACCTTTCTCACCGGCATGGCGGTTTATTACATCATTGGTGACCCGGTTGCCGGGTTAATGAAATGGCTCAGCGTCTGGCTGAGCAATATGCAGGGTGCCTCTTTTATCATTCTTGGCACGGTGCTGGGTGGCATGATCGCCGTCGATATGGGCGGCCCGATGAACAAAACCGCTTTTTTCTTTGCCGTCGCGCTTATCTCCACCAATCCACAACTGATGGCCGCTGTCGCTGCCGCCGATTGCACCCCACCGCTGGGGCTGGCACTTGCCACCTTCATGTTCAAAGGCATTTTTAACGATGTCGAACGGGAAGCAGGTAAACCGGCCGTCATCATGGGCTTCATGGGGATCACCGAAGGCGCGATCCCTTTTGCCGCCGCCGATCCCCTGCGGGTGATCCCGGCGATTATGCTCGGCAGCGCGGTTGCCGCCGTTCTTTCGCTATGGTTTGGTGCCACCAATGCCGCGCCCTGGGGCGGGCTTATCGTGCTGCCCGTGGTCAGCAATCATCTGGGTTACATTGTCGCAGTAGCCGCCGGAACCTTAACCACGGCCATCGCGGTTAAGATACTGAAAAGTTTCGTCAAACCGCAGGTATAAGGCAGACAATGAGCGCATTCATACAATCAATTTTGAGCGAGTTCAGCACTCAGTGCTCCACCACAGAAACCGTGCTGGTTGCGAATGGCAACGCACAAGCACCGATCATGGCGTATCACCTGCACGTTTCGCGCATTGAGCTGACTGTGAAAGGCACGCTGAGCATGCTGCTTCCCAAAGGGGAGGATAAGATCGTCAAATGCCAGCGCCCGGTGGGAACCGTGACCTATATACCCGCCGGTAGCTGGAACTCACCGTTGTGGGGAGAACCGGTGATCTGCATGTCCATCGTCTTCTGGAAGCAGGATGTCGGGTTTAGCATCAGCAACTGGGACGGGACGCAGTTCAAAGAGGTGGAGAAATTTAACCTGCAAAACTCCATCAGCTCGGTGCGTGATCGCCTGCTTGAGCTGGCGGAGATCCTGGCCTGGGCGCAGAACCATACCAGCGAAACTTTTGCCCATATCGTCTATGCGCTGCTAAATGATCTGTTGTACCAAATCACCGACGGTATGAATAACCACAAGGGACCTCTCTCCCTACTCGATGAAATCAAAAGCCATATTGATAGTCATTACCAGACGGATATTAGCCGGGAGAGCGTTGCCGGGACCTTCAACATCTCACCAGGCTATCTGTCGCGTCTTTTTTCCCGTGAGTCAGACGTAAAATTTAATGAATACCTCAAGTTAGCCCGGATCTCGCGTTCGAAAACGTTGCTGACAGGCACCAACCTGAAAATCAATGAAGTCTCAGAGAAGTGTGGTTTCACCGATACCAACTATTTCTGCAAAGTGTTCCGGGATGTCAATGACTGTACGCCACTTGAGTACCGGCGTAAGAACAAGGGAGTAAGTTTATAATGGCCCGAACAGCAAAAGATGAAGTGCATCCTTTCACCCGTGAACGCAACCTGCATATCGTGGCGGTGACCGCCTGCGCCACCGGCGTGGCGCATACCTATATGGCGGCCGAACAACTGGAAAAGCTGGCGAAAACCTACAATTTTTCGATCAAAATCGAAACCCAGGGCGTGCTGGGGTTAAAAAACCCAATCAGCGAAAAAAATATCCTCGACGCCGAACTGGTCATCATTGCCTCTGATATCACCATCGACAACGCGTTGCGCTTTGAGGGTTGCCGCATCCTGAATGTCTGCATCAACTCCCTGCTGCTGAAACCGGCTGAGGTGGTGTCGGCCATCCGCAAATCACTCAGTCTGCCCAGAGGCAACGTTATCGAGCTTTAGCAGCGCATCAATCTCCGCAATCCTGTCACCGCCGTGACGTTCAAGAAACTCAAGCACGCGCCACGGCGAAGCATTAAGAATCCGCTCGGCGGGAAAATCCGCCTCCTGCAACAGCGGCAGGCAGGCGCTGAAATCCCCCACCGCAAATGCGCTGTGCGCATCGGTTCCCAGCGATAGCATCCCGCCGCTATCGCGAACGGCGGCAATAATTTTGCGGCAATTCCCCTCACTGCCCTTTCTTGAATGCACAAACGAGGCATTATTCACCTCCAGCGCCACATCGCAGGCTTTTGCCGCCTCCACCACTGCCGGGATATCAATAGGATACTCAGGATTGTCAGGATGACTGATGATATGCACCTTACCGCTGGCAATCACTGCGATCAACGCATCGGTATGGGTGACGATATCCGCCGGGGCGAACACTTGCTTGTGGAACCCGGCAATAATCACATCCAGCGCCGCACGCATTTTGTCGCTGCAATCGGTCTCACCATCAGCTTTGATATTCGCCTCAATCCCCCGCAGAATCCCCACGCCATCCACCACGCGCGGCAAAATGCGCATGTTGCTGAAGTGAAATGCATGAGGCGCATCCACCATGGCCGGACCGTGATCGGTGATGGCGATAAGTTTAAGGTTTTTGCGCACCGCTGCGGCAATGTAGTCATGAACCGTACTGTAAGCATGCGTACTGGCCACGGTGTGCATATGCAGATCGACAGGGTACATGGTCATTTCTCCTTATGCTGGCCCCTGCCAGACAGGGGCCAGGGTGATTACGCCAGCAGCACTTTGGCCTGCTGCACAATGGCGTCAACGGTGATACCAAATTCCGCGTAGAGCTGCTCTGCGGGTGCCGATTCACCGTAACTTTTCATGCCAATAATGGTGCCATGCAGACCGATGTACTTGTACCAGTAGTCAGTGATGCTGGCCTCAATCGCGATGCGCGCGCTCACGGCTTTTGGCAGCACGGCCTCACGGTAAGCAGCATCCTGACTATCAAACACATCCGTGCAAGGCAGTGAAACCACTCGCACCCGAACGCCTTCCGCCTTGAGCTGGTTCCATGCCGTTACTGCCAGTTCAACTTCCGAACCCGTGGCAATCAGAATCAGTTGCGGTTCACCGTTACATGCCTTCAGTACATAACCCCCGCGCGCGATATCCTGCAGCTGCTGTGCACTGCGCTGCTGCTGGGCCAGATTTTGACGGGAGAAAATCAGCGCGGTCGGCCCGTCCTGGCGTTCAACGCCATATTTCCACGCCACTGCGGATTCCACCTGATCACAGGGACGCCAGGTGCTTAAATTCGGCGTCAGGCGCAACGAAGCGATCTGCTCTACTGGCTGATGGGTTGGACCGTCTTCTCCCAGACCAATCGAGTCATGGGTATAAACCATCACCTGCCGCTGCTTCATCAGCGCCGCCATACGCACCGCGTTGCGCGCATATTCCATAAACATCAGAAAGGTGGAGGTATAAGGCAGGAAGCCACCGTGCAGCGCGACGCCGTTGGCTATCGCCGTCATGCCGAACTCACGCACACCATAATGAAGATAGTTACCGGCGCACTCTTCGTTAAGCGCTTTGGCACCTGACCACAGCGTCAGGTTCGAGGGAGCCAGATCAGCCGAACCGCCAAGAAACTCAGGCAGCCAGGGACCGAACGTTTCAATCGTGTTCTGCGAGGCTTTGCGGCTGGCGATGTTCGCGGGTTGTTGTTGCAACCGTTCAATATACGCCTGGGCTTTACCGGAGAAATCCGCGGGCAATGCTCCCTGCATACGTCGGGTAAACTCAGCCGCCTCCTGCGGGAAGTCTTTCGCATACGCAGCGAATTTGTTGTTCCATGCCGCTTCTTTTGCCTGTCCGGCCTCTTTCGCATCCCATTGCGCGTAGATCTCTGAAGGGATGTCGAACGGTGGATAGTGCCAGCCTAACGCGTCGCGCGTGGCCGCCACTTCGGCATCGCCGAGCGGCGCACCGTGAACATCGTGCGTTCCTGCTTTATGCGGCGAACCGAACCCGATAATGGTTTTACACATCAACAGGGAGGGCTTATCGGTGACCGCGCGGGCTTCCTCAATGGCACGTTTGATGGCATCGACATCATGGCCATCAATACCGCGAACCACATGCCAGCCATACGCCGCGAAACGTTGCGCGGTATCGTCGGTAAACCAGCCAGTAACATGACCGTCGATGGAAATTCCGTTGTCGTCATAGAAGGCCACCAGTTTGCCCAGTTTCAGGGTACCGGCCAGCGAGCTAACCTCATGGGAAATACCTTCCATCAGACAGCCATCGCCCATAAAGACATAGGTGAAATGATCGACGATATCGTGACCGGGGCGATTAAATTGCGCGGCCAGCGTTTTTTCGGCAATCGCCATCCCTACCGCATTGGCCAGCCCCTGGCCCAGCGGGCCCGTGGTGGTTTCCACGCCTGCGGTATATCCCACTTCCGGATGCCCCGGTGTTTGCGAGTGCAGCTGACGAAAGTTTTTCAGCTGTTCAAGCGGCAGATCATAACCGCTCAGATGCAACAGGCTGTAGAGCAACATCGAACCGTGACCATTTGACAGCACAAAGCGATCGCGGCCAGCCCAGTGAGGATTGTTCGGGTTATGGTTGAGGAAATCACGCCACAAAACCTCAGCAATATCGGCCATGCCCATGGGTGCGCCAGGATGGCCCGATTTGGCGCGTTGCACCGCATCAATACTGAGAAAACGAATCGCGTTCGCCAGGATGTTTCTTGAGGACATTTCAAACTCCGTGGTTAAAACCTGAGAGAAAAATCGGCACCACGCTGATGCGTCACAGCGAGGTCGAGGTAATGGCGGATGGTGGCGTAAGCCTCAATATCATGGACGGTCGATTGTGACGTCAGAACCTCTACCACCACACTCCCCGCCGCACTGGCTGAGCGCAGTCCCGCCTCCGAATCTTCAAAGGCGATACACCCGGACGGGGATACTTTGAGTTTCTGCGCACCTTTAAGGAATGGTTCCGGATGGGGTTTACCGTGCTGAATATCCTCACTGGTCACCAGCACGCCAGGAAACGGAAAACCGGCCTGGTGAATACGTGCAGAAGCGACCCGCAACGAGCCTGAGGTGACAATTCCCCAGGGAACGTTAAGCGCGTTGAGCCGGGTGAGGAATTCGGCGGCGCCAGCAACCGGGGTAATCCCCTCGGTGTTGCGAGCTTCATAATCCTCCAGCGCCAGGAATTCCTGCCCGATCGTCGCCTCGCTGGCGTCCGGCATAAAATGACGCAGCGTGCTGATGGCCGGTTTGCCATGCAGATAATTACGTACTTCCCCGGCGTTAAAGCCTTTTCTATTTGCCCAGGCACTCCACGACGCTTCGACGAAATCCAGTGAGTTGACTAAGGTCCCATCCAAATCAAATAACAGCCCACGAAAATGCATATTACTCACCATCAGGGGAATTAAAGAGATATGCCTATTATTTACTCCTCTCTCCGCCAGGCATTAAAGAGTAAAAATGAAACTTTAATAGCAATTCCGGCACCACCTCTCGCAGCCGTCATTAATTTATGACAAGGTTCACAAAATAAAAAAAGGAAACCTTTTTTCAAGTAAAGGACACATTTTTTCTATTCAATCCTCCGGGCAAACGCGGAAGGATATTAAACATCGAACGCAGAGTGTCACATCTGCCTGGAAAAATTTAACAGCGTTTCTCTTAGCTATTTATTGGGAGTGGTTATGTCAGAATTAATAAGCTATCAATGTGAGCTTAAGGACGGAATTCATGCCAGACCAGCAGGCCACATCGAACGTCTTTGTAATTCCTTTCAATCTAATGTGCGCTGGAAAAATATCCGTACCGGCCTCGAAGGCAGTGCAAAGAGCGCCCTTTCGCTGGTCGCCACCGATACCTTATTCAATGATCGCTGTGAAATTACCCTCTGCGGTGAAGATGCACACGACGCCGCAAATCAGCTGTCGGCCTTACTGGAAAAACTGCCGTCTTTTGAAATGACGCAGGAAGAAGAACCCGCAGCGCCAGCAGGTTATCTGCCACGTTCCCTGCGGGAAACACAACTGAGTTTTATCCAGGGATCACGCATCAGCGGCGGTGTGGCGATCGCCAGACCGGTGGTTATCCAGAGCCTGACGTTGCAGGAGATACTGGCACGTAGCCCGGCACAGCAACGCACCGCTGCACAGGAAAAAGAGTCGGTGATTACCGGTCTGGAAATCCTGAAAAATGAGAAAATTGCGGCTCTGGAGATGAGCAGCGGTGTTGAGCACGAGATTATTCAGGCGCATTTATCGATTATCACCGATGCCGCTTTCCAGAGCGCCATCACCGGCTTTATCGAAAACGGCAACAATGCATGGTCAGCGATTACACTTGCCGCGATAGAGTTCTGTGAAATACTTAACCGCTCATCGAGCAAATATATTAAAGAAAGAACCCTCGATGTATTAGATATTACCAGCCAGTTATTGATGACGCTGTATGGTGCTAACGCGTTACCACAAAATAACCTGGAACTGTCAGAGCCGTCGATTATTCTGGCCGACAATCTGACCCCAAGCAAATTTCTCGGCATCAACAAAGATTGGCTGGCTGGCCTGGTATTATCCTCAACAGGTAAAACCTCGCATACCGCCATCCTCGCGCGTTCACTGGGTATTCCCACGCTGACAGATATCAACTTTTCCGCGCTGAACCTTGATCCGCAGCAGGATATTATTATTGACGGTAATCCGGGCATTCTGATCACCGCCCCTGACGCACGGGTACTGCGATATTATCGTCATGAGATTGCCGTACAGCAGCAAATGCAGCAGCAGATGCTGGCAAATGTCCACCAACCCGCCGTCACCGCAGACGGGCATGGTATCGAGATCGCTGCCAATATCGCCAGCCTGGCAGAAGCGGCTGCCGCGTTTGACAATGGCGCAGCAGGCGTCGGTCTGTTTCGTACCGAAATGTCGTTTATGGACCGCGCCACCCCGCCTGATTATGCCGAGCTGGCCGCGCTTTACACCGCTGTCATGGCGTGCGCAGCGGGCAAACCAGTGATCTTTCGTACCTTCGATATCGGCGGTGATAAACCGGTGGATTACCTGAATATGGGTGACGAAAAGAATCCCTTTCTTGGCTTCCGCGCGGTACGCACATATCGGCTTTACCGGGATTTGTTCAGCATGCAGCTGAAAGCAATTCTGACCGCCTCCGCACATGGACCGGCCAAAATCATGATTCCGATGATCTCGAACGTTGATGAGGTGATCTGGTGTCGTGAGGTGCTGTCTGCGGTGATGCAGGAGATGGATAACGCCGGGTTGCCTTACACGATGGCATCGAATTAGGCGTGATGCTGGAAGTGCCTTCGGTTATCTTCGCCATTCCTGAAATCGCTGCCTACGCCGACTTTTTCAGCGTCGGCAGCAATGACCTGACCCAGTATTTCTTCGCCGCCGATCGCGGCAATTCCCAGGTGGCGGATGTGTACGACAACTACGCCCCCTCCTTCTTACGTGCCATGCAGTTCGCTGCCGAAGAGGTACATCGTGCCGGTAAATGGATTGGCATCTGCGGCGAGCTGGGAGCCAGCCCGGATTTCCTGCCGCTGTTCACCGGCATGGGTTTTGACGAACTCAGCATGAGCGGTACCGCCATTCCCGGCGTCAAGCATGCGTTGCGTGAGCTGAACTTCGCGAAATGCCAGCAACTGGCGCAGCATGCCGTCACGCTCAAACGTTCGGCTGAGGTCAAAGCGGCGTTGCAGGCTCCCGATGTCAAACAGGTCAGCAGCAAGCCGATCCTGGCGCCGGAATTTATGCTCTGCGGTTTGCAGGCCAGCGATAAAAATGAGGTCATCAAAATGATGACCGATAATCTGTGGCTGCACCATCGCACCGATAACCGGGAACCATTATGTGACGATATCTGGATAAGGGAAGATTCCTTCTCCACCGCTGTCGGCTATGGTTTTGCCATCCCGCACACCAAATCCAATCATATCCGCTATTCAACCATCAGCATGGCGACCCTTGCCAAACCCATTATCTGGGGCGACCAGCAAGTTGAGACGGTCTTTATGCTGACGGTGAATAAATCTGCCGACCCTAATCAACATATGAAGTATTTCTCCATCCTTGCCAGAAAACTGATGAAAGAGGAGTTTCGCAATGAAATAAAACGCGCCGATAACGTCAGCGTACTCTACAACCTGATGACCAAAACATTAGATGTATAAAGTCAGGACCACGCAATAACACTTTAAATAATCAGCCAAATAAATAAAAGACCAGGAGTCAGTGATGAAAATCGTCGGAGTCGCAGCATGCATTACAGGCATCGCACATACCTATATGGCACAGGAAGCCATTGAACAGGAATGCAAAAAAAGAGGTTATGACGTAAAAGTCGAAACCCAGGGCGGCATGGGAATTGAAAATGAATTAAGCGAAGAAGACATCGCCGAAGCGGATGTGGTGATTATGGCCGTCGCCATCGGTATTGAGGGCGTGGAGCGCTTTGAAGAAAAAGAAGACGCAGGCCGGATTATTTCATTAAACCCGGCTGAGGTCATTCGTAATCCGGCGGCGATCATTAATAAAGCCGAACAGCTTGCACAATAACCCTGCGTAAAATTGCGTTTATTTTTCGCAGAAACCAACGTGCATAACAACGTTAAATAAATTTCTGTGACCTCCGTTATTTCTGTGTTCAGGCAATTATGCCTGCGGATTTATTCGGCCATAGCACTGCGATCGCGGAGATCGGGAGGAATAAAAATGTCGGATACGATGAAAACCATTAAGGATGATTTAGTCAAAGCCTTCAGCACCGGGGTGTCTTATATGATGCCGGTGGTGGTGGTCGGCGGGATCTGCCTGGCGCTGTCGCTGGTGGGTGGAGAACCCACGCCGGGCAAAGGCATTGTGGTCACCAATCCATTCCTGCTAAACCTTGGAGCCATCGGGAGCGCCGGGCTGGGCATGATGATCCCGGTGCTCGCCGCCTATATCGCCTATTCCATTGCTGGCAAACCAGGCCTGACGCCCGGCTTAGTCACCGGATTTATGGCCGCCACACCGCTCGGCGAAGCGCATGTGGTCACCGGCTTTCTCGGTGCGATGCTGCTCGGCATCCTGAGTGGCTACGTCGCGAAATGGGTCAAGACCTGGAAGGTCGGCAAAGTGCTGATGCCAGTGATGCCGATCCTGATTATCCCTATCGTTACCAGCTGCCTGGTCGGCATGCTTTATTTGTACGTGCTGATTGGCCCCATCGGTATGGCGATGAAATGGCTGGTGGCCATGTTGTCGAATATGCAGGGTGGCAGCGGCCTGGTTCTCGGTTTAATTCTCGGAGCAATGGCTGCCTTTGATATGGGCGGACCGGTGAATAAAACCGCGACGGCATTTACCCTGGCGTTGATGGCTGAAGGAATATATGGCCCGAACGGAGCCTACCGTATCGCCTGCGCTATTCCGCCGCTGGGTATTGCGCTCTCGACGTTAATCTCGCGCCGTAAATGGGCGGAAGATGAAAGACGCATGGGTACCTCCGCCGCGTTTATGGGCTTAATTGGTATCACCGAAGGTGCCATTCCTTTTGCCGTTAAAAACCTTAAAACCGTTCTCCCCTCAATCATTATTGGCAGCGCCGTAGGTGCCGGTCTGGCGATGATTCATGGCGTTGAATCTATGGTGCCGCACGGTGGCTTAATTGCCATTGCTGGCGTGAATAAAGGTGCGATGTGGTACGTCATTGATATGGCCATCGGCGTCATTGTTACGGCTGTATGCCTGCATATTCTGCGACCCAATATTAGCGAAGTCGTTAAAAAAGAACCCGCTAAAAAACCTGTCACTTCTGATTTAAATAAAGCGTAAGGAGTTATTATGAAAAATACCATGAAACAGTACGTCGATTATATTGTTAACGGTGGAAAATCAACCATGTTGGGTATCGGCCCCATGTCACCTGCGCTTATTCAGGCGTGCTTTGAACTGGGTAAAGAAAAAGATCTGCCTTTGATGTTTATTGCCAGCCGTAATCAGGTTGATGCCGATGAATTTGGTGCGGGTTACGTCAATAACTGGGATCAGTTCCGCTTTGCGGCAGATTTAAAAGCGATGGCAGAAAAAGTCGGTTTCGATGGCGACTATTTCCTCTGTCGTGACCACGGTGGCCCCTGGCAGCGTGACAAAGAACGTAAAGACCATATTCCGGAAGCAGAAGCCATGGAACTGGCGCGCCGCTCCTATCAGATTGATATGGATGCCGGTTTCGACCTGTTGCACATTGACCCGACCAAAGATCCGTATGTCGTCGGCAAAGTGATTGATATCGAACTGGTGCTGAGCCGCACCGTGGAACTGATTCGCTTCTGTGAAGAATACCGTAAGGCGAATAACCTGAAAGAGTTCTTCTATGAAGTCGGCACCGAAGAAACCAATGGCGGCCTGACCGATATCAGCGCGTATGAAGGCTTTATTGTTGAACTCAACAAACGTCTGCTGGCCGCAGACTTACCGCAACCGTTATTTATCGTCGGCCAGACCGGTACGTTGACGCGCCTGACAAAGAATGTCGGACATTTCAACGATACACAATCAGCTGAACTCTCGGCGATCAGTACCCGCTACGGTGTGGGTTTAAAAGAGCATAACGGCGACTACCTGCCGGATGACATCCTGCTGAAACACCCGGGTCTGGGCATCACCGCGATGAACGTCGCCCCGGCGTATGGCACCATCGAAACCCGCGCCTACCTCAAACTGGCCGAAGTGGAAAAAGACCTGGCGGCCAAAGGTTTTATTCAGTCCGCTTCTAATCTTAAAAATGTGCTGACCCGTGAGTGCGTGCTGAGCCACAAATGGGAGAAATGGATGACCGATGAGTATAAAAATAAGTCAGAAGAACAGATTTTTAATGAGCCAGCATTGCTGAAAGAAATTCTTGAACTTAGCGGCCATTATAATTACGAAAAACCGGATGTCGTGAAAGAGATGAAAACCCTGTTCGCCAATTTGCGTTCCTTTGGTGTGGAGCCTGAGCGTTATGTGGTGAACAAAATTAAGGACATGATCCAGAATGAAGCGGAATGCTTCAATATGCCGGGTCTGACCTCGCGTGTTGCTCACGCAAAATAATCTTTTGATGCAATGAATAACCGGGAGCAGGATGCTCCTGGTTATCCGGCTAAACACATTACCGAGGTAAAGATGGTGAACCAGCTTGAGCAATTAAAGCAGCGGACCATTATTGTCGCTGACAGTGGGGATATTGACAGCATTCTGGCTTATCAACCCGAAGATGCCACCACCAACCCGTCATTAATTTATAAAGCAGCGCAGCTGCCGCAATACCAACCGCTGATTAAAGATGCGGTTGCGGCGGTAAAGACGCGCCAGGCTGGCAAAGAGGTTCTCCCCTCAGCGATCGCCGATTATCTGGCTGTCAGCATTGGTGCGCTGATCCTGCAAAGCGTGCCGGGACGTATTTCAACCGAAGTTGATGCACGGCTCTCTTTTGACACCGAAGCCAGCATTCATAAAGCGCGGGAACTGATCGCCCTCTATGAAGAAAGAGGTGTCACCAAAGACCGTGTTCTGATCAAGCTGGCTGCCACCTGGCAGGGAATTCGTGCCGCCGAAGTGCTGGAAACAGAAGGCATCAATTGTAATCTGACGCTGCTGTTCTCCTTCGCACAGGCCCGGGCCTGTGCCGATGCTGGCGTTTTCCTGATCTCGCCTTTTGTCGGACGTATCTATGACTGGTACAAAAAGAACCAACCGGACACCGTCTTTACCGTCGACAACGATCCTGGGGTTGAGTCAGTACGCACTATATACCATTTCTACAAAAGGCATGGCTACCAGACGGTGGTGATGGGAGCCAGCTTCCGCACCCCGCAACAGGTGCTGGCGCTGAACGGCTGCGATCGCCTGACGGTTTCTCCCAATCTACTGGCGCAGCTACAACAAAGCGAAGCGGCTGTTCCTGCCCCGCTGGACTACGACGGCGAGATTCAGTCCAGACCCGCTGCCATCAGCGAAGCGGAGTTTTACTGGGCGCACAATCAGGATGCGATGGCAGTCGAAAAACTTGCCGAAGGCATCCGCCTGTTTGCCATTGACCAAAATAGTCTTGAGGCGCTGCTGACAAAGTATCTATAAATATTCCGTTATTGCCCCTGCAAGTTTGCCGCATCCATCTTGTCGGGGCCCTGTTTATTGCGATGGGAACATCACTATTTAGGCGTAAATAAATTGGTTGCACAATCGAATGATGGGATCAAAACATTATTCTAAGGAACCAGCATCTCCATTTTCAGCATCCTCAAGCACTATTGGCAGTTGACGCAACAACGTTGGCAACCATTCCCTCACGGTGTCCCACACCACATCAAGGTTTATGTCAAAATACCCATGAGCCATGCGATTGCGCATACTACGCCATGGAATTTCCGAGTGCTTTTGGGTGAAATCCACATAGCCATCCATGACCTTGGTGGAAGCCTCTCCGACGATAATAAGACTCATAATGACTGCTTGCTGGCTTCATTTATCCACCAGAAAATCGTCCTTTGTTAAGCCTTCAACAAAGCTGATAGCATCTGACGCTGCTTGCTGGATATGCTCAATATAATCAGGTAAACGGTTCTCACTCATATAGGGCGGGCCTCAGCCAGAACTTTCGCCCGAAATTTCGGTGGTAAGTCACCCGGCGTCAGTAAATCGACTTCTATACCCAGAAGTGATTTCAGTTCATCTTCCAAATCACCTAAGTCCAGCAAGGTGGCTCCCGGAAGCGCATCGACTAGCAGATCAAGGTCGCTGCCATCTTTATCAGTCCCATGCAGTACAGAACCAAAAACCCGAGGATTAGCGGTACGATAGCGGTTTACCGTTGCCAGTACAGCACCACGCTGCATGTTGAGAGCAATCGATGGTCGCATAACTTTCGCTCCTTAACATTCTGTATTCAAACACTTACCCGAATAATACATCTTTAAACTGTAAGGTAGATGAAAATCTGACTCTTCTGTTCGCAAATATCACCCATCACCAACAATCCACTTTTGTCTATTCCGTCCATATAGTGAAACGATGTCAATGAATCACACACACCTAACCTGCCTCTGGCAACACCTGCCGTCATTCTATCTCTGACAGGTGTTGCGCCTGAATGTTAACTATTGCAACAGCCTTTGCAGCCAGCACACCCCGTACCATTTTCCGCTACCGGAATATTGAGACGGTGCTCTTTGATGCGTTTACCCCATTTACGCAGTAACGCAATAAGCAACACATTCACGATCACGACACTGAACAGGCAGATTGCGCTATAGGCCGGATGCGCACTAAAGGTCACGCTCTGATAAAACAGGGTTGCGATGGAAAACGCCACATTCAGACCCCAGAAGAAAGAGAACAGCATCCAGTTTCTGCCCGCTTCACGCGCTATCGCCCCCATGACCGAGACACAGGGCACATACAACAGCACGAATATCAGGTAGCTGTAGGCGGCAAAAACGCTGCCAAATTTCGCACTCATCACCCCCATCTGTCCGGCAGCCATCTCACCATCCCCTTTGCTGGCTTCAATCGGGTTGGCTAACGCCCCCAGACTCACTGCGGCTTTCAGCCCTTCCCAGGTGGCGGTTAGCGATCCTGTCAGTTCCGTGAGCAGATTAAATTCCTCAGGGTTGAACCCACCACTTTGCACATCTTCACCGGTGTACAGGCTGTTTAAGGTCCCTACCACCACCTCTTTTGCCATGATGCCCGTCACCAGCCCCACCGTGGCCTGCCAGTTATCATCCGTGACCCCAATGGGTTGCAGAATCGGCGTAATCACTTTGCTGGTCGCTGCCAGCGCAGAGTCATTGATGTTATTCACTGTATTGCCGTTAAACGAGAAGCTGCTCAGCACCCCGATAATCATACTGACAAGAATAATCACCCGGCCCGCGCGGATAATGAACATCTTCAGGCGTTGCCAGGTCTGAATCAGCAGGCTCTTCAGGTGCGGACGATGGTAAACCGGCAGCTCCATAATGAAAGGTGAGGCTTCACCACGCAGTAACGTATGTTTCAGGATCAACCCGGTGATGATTGCCACGGCGATGCCGAGCACGTACAACGAGAACACCAGGCTGGCACTGTGGGCACCAAAAAATGCCGCAGCAAATACGGCGAAGATGGCCAGACGCGCACCACAGGACATAAAAGGAGCGATCAAGACCGTAATCAGGCGTTCGCGCGGCGTATCCAGCGTACGCGCCCCCATCACCGACGGCACATTGCAGCCAAAGCCGACAATCAGTGGCACAAACGATTTACCCGGTAACCCCAATGCCTGCATCAGGCGGTCCATCACGAAAGCCGCGCGCGCCATGTAACCGGAATCTTCCAGAAAAGACAGGAAAAGATACATCAGGCCAATCTGGGGAATAATCGGCAGCACCGTATTGATACCCGCACCAATCCCCTGCGCCAGAAATACCGTTAACCAGTCGGGGAAATGGAAGGTGTAGCCGAGCCATTGCGTACCGTGGATAAACACAGCGACCGAGCCACTATCAAACACCGGTTGCAGTGCCGCGCCAATATTGATCGACAGCACAAACATCAGATACATCACCCCGAGGAATATCGGGATCCCCGCCCAGCGGTTAAGCACCACCTTATCGATCATGCCGGTGAGGTGGCCCGGCGTTGACTGGTGGATATTGCTGACGGTGGAACAGAGATCGGTAATCGCGCGAAAACGGTAATCGGCAATCACCATACCCGGATCGCCGCCGGCTTCTTTGCTTATCTCCGGCAGATGTTGCACCACCTCCGGACAGATTTTCTGACTGTTGAGATCCCCTTCCAGCAGCTGCAATGCCAGCCAGTACTGCTTTTGTGCCGGGATAGCAGACGATATCATGGCACGCAGGCGGGTGATCATGGTTTCAATCCCGGCCGGATACGCTACCCATTTCACCGGTGCCTGGTGGTGGTGATGGTCGATAGTTTCTTTGAGCCTGGCGATCCCTTCGCCGCGCGTTGACGTCAGGGATACCACCGGACATCCCAGTCGACGGGAAAGCGCATCAATATCGATGCTGATATTCTGGCTGGCGGCAATATCCTGCATATTCAGCGCGATAATGCAGGGAACACCTAATTCCAGCAGTTGCACTGTCAGAAACAGGTTACTTTCCAGGTTCGATGCATCCACGACATTGATCACCAGATCGGCCTGGTCGTTAAACAGGTACTGGCAGGCAATACTTTCATCTATCGAGGTATCCGCCGAAATGGTGGTGAGCGAGCGCGTGCCCGGTAAATCAATCAAATGCACATCCGAAGCTGCGGTAAAAAACTGCCCTTCTTTGCGTTCGACCGTCACCCCCGCCCAGTTACCTACCCGCTGCCGTGCCCCGGTAAGCTGGTTAAATAAGGTGGTCTTGCCGGTATTCGGGTTGCCGATCAAACCAATGATTAACTTCTTCATGCGGTCATTTCCTCAAGAAGGATGGCCGCAAGATCCTGCTGCCGTACTGCCAGGCTGATGCGCCGCGTGCGGATTTGCACCGGATCGCCCATCGGGGCCACGCGGATAACTTCAATAAGCGCTCCGGGGATCATGCCCATCGCCAGTAGCTTTTGCCGCCAGGCAGGATTAATCGGACTTTTATAGCCTGCAATCCGATAAACGCGGTTGGTTTTAATCTGCATATCATCAGCCAGCTTAGTAACAAGGAGTGATGATTATATAAATGATAACCATTCCCACTTTTGATCCAGGATCAGGTTGTTGCGAACAATCAGGCCTTAACTTCAATGGCGGGTTAACAACCGGCAATTTCTCACGTCATGCCAATGATGCCGTTTAATTCTGAAAACATCTGATTTGTCAGATATTTTCATAAAGAATCGCTTACGGCGCAGATGTTGGGTTTTGGCATGTTAATCTGTTGACTTAAAGTATGTTGTAATTATGAAGCATCTTGTATCCGACGCCGGATCAGATCACAGCATTCAATTATCGGGAGTGATAACCTGGTTCACACCTCAGGAGAACCATCACCCGTTTTTTATCCGGACAACAGGTCACTAAAGACAGGAAGCTTTATTATGCCGATAGATGGAATTAAAGGACCCGCAACAAGCCATGCATCCACCTCAAACATTGCAACCGACGAACAGATTGCCCAACTGACGAATCTTATCGAAGAAATTTGCGCCAATAATCGTCTCAGAATGTCGAGTATGAACACCAGAGTTGATACGGCGGGCGGTGACGAAATTGATGGCGTATATGAACACGCTGCTCCGGTTACAGAAGCGGATTTTGGTAAAACCATCGAACACGTTAACGAGATAATTACCGAAAAAATCAAACAGCGCCTGGATGCCGGACGAGCAGAGCCCTTTTTTATCCTCGCTTTCGATTTTGATGACACCATCAAGGAACAGGAATGGAGGAAAGGACAGATAATACAATCGGTGATTCGCCAAGTCTCTCGCAACGGGCTATCTATATCTGCGTCATCTCCAGCCGTGGTAGTGATGCTGCCGACCATCACAAACTGTGGACGTTTCTTGATGAGAAAGGTTTTTCAAAATCACTCAGCAAAGACATAACCGTGGAAGTGAAGGCGGGTGACTGTGATAATGGCGATGACTCTGACACTATCCCGGCTTACCATTACCGTACCGAATATTCAATGCTATGCACTAAAGTTTCACACAACGGCAAAATCTGGCAAAACCAGAGATATTTGAACATAGGCTAGTAAGAACCCAGAACCAATGGTCAATAAGGCGGTTGGCGTGAGCTCAGTGCCAGCAATTGCACACGTAAATAAAGCGGATATTTCCCTGCGATGTCTGGCAGGGCATGCTACATGTCCATCATGGCAGTCAAAAGCCTTATTGGTAGCTGCAGGATGTTTTTCGGTATAACTGATATCACACCCAATCCACACTCAGCGATGAGGTAAAAACTTTTGGATATACTGGAGCAGGTCGACGGTCGGTTGATTGTATTAGGCATTCTGGGCGATCCTGTCCATCAGGTTCAAGCGCCTCTGATGATGAACGCTGAAATCAGACGTCATCAGATAGCCGACACCCTGATGATACCATTCCATGTCACCCGCGAGGGCTTAACGGAGTTTTTAACCGGGTTGCAAGCATGGCATAACTTCCGTGGAGTCATTGTCACCATGCCTCATAAACAGGCCGTAATGGCCAGCCTAGGCCACGTCTCGGAACAGGCAAAAGCGATAGGAGCCTGCAATGTTATCAGGCGAGAAACCGATGGCAGCCTAAGCGGCACCATGCTGGATGGGGAAGGATTTGTGAGTAGCCTATTGGTGGCAGGTTATCAGGTTCAGGGTAAAAGTATCTATCTGGCCGGAGCCGGAGGCGCTGCCTGCGCCATTGCCCACGCACTGGCATACAATGGCGTGACCAGCATAACGCTTTACAATCGCACCCGTGCTAAAGCAGAGGGACTGCGGCAGGTTCTGCAAAGCCAGTATCACGGATTGAACATTTCGATTGGTACGGAAACACCAGAACATCACGATATTGCGATCAATGCGACATCAGCAGGGATGGGAGACTCAGACCTGATACCCTTCTCACTGGAGAAACTGACACCCCCAGCTTTAATCTGCGATATCATCATCTCCCCTGAGCGAACCTTGTTGCTGCAACAAGCAGAGAAACTGGGATTTCCCACCCATTACGGCAGAGCAATGCTGCAGCAGCAAATCAGCCTGATGCTGAAGTATATGCTGCATCATTGACTGCTCCTCGCCTCAAATGAACTGACCCCACTTCACTGAGCCGAACCTAAGCCGCTTGGAGTGACCCTGCTCCCGTAGACATTCGCTGTCCTCACGGTGAGGCCTTTTCGAAGGCCTCCGGACTGACGCCTCCCAGGTGGCTGTGGCGCCGGGTCCGGTTGTAGAACACTTCGATATAATCAAAGATATCAGCCCGGGCCATGTCCCGGGTTTTGTATATCCGCTTTCTGATGCGCTCTTTTTTCAGCGAGCTGAAGAACGACTCTGCCACCGCATTATCCCAGCAGTTGCCACGACGGCTCATGCTCGGTGACAGGTTATTGGCCTGGCAGAACCGCCGCCAGTCATCGCTGCCGTACTGACTGCCCTGGACGCCCTTCTAAGAGTCAAGCCGTTATCGGGATGCTGCTGACCTGCCTGTTTTGATTACGCAGTAATGTATAAACTTCGCGTGAGATATAACGCTTCAGGCAGCGTATTGCTTCCATTTTTGTATGTCCTTCAGCTACTCGCCTGTCTACATACTTCCTGGTTTTTTCATCAGTTCGTAATCGACCGATGGCGATGATGTGAAGAGCACTATTCGCAGCACGATCTCCGCCCCGGTTAAGTCGGTAACGGTTCGTTTTCCCAGAGGAGACAGGAACTGGGCTGACACCACACAGTGCTGCAAAACCTGATTCTGATCGTAGTCGTTGGGGATTGTCTCCGGCAGTGATCAGCAACTGCGAAGCGCTTTCGTATCCAATGGCATTACGTTTAATCAGCTCAGGCGCCAGCTCGTCAACAATTGCCGCAATCATGACATCCAGATCAGCGATTTCGTCATGTAACTCGAGATCGCGTCGGGCCAGAGATTTTAATGCAATGCGATAAACGTTCGTAACATTGCGGTATTCACTGGCATCTGGCCTCCAGGATCCCAGTGTTCTGATAAGCTGCATGCGCGTCATATTTCTGAGCTGTTCACGCAGTTCATCTGGCGCAGAGACAATATTGGAATGAATAATCTGGAGCGCGACTCTACGGGCTGATATCGCTGTTTTTCGACAGGTTTTTAGCACCCGCAGAGACTCAATCATGCCAACCCGTGTTTTTGGAGTGACTGTCCGTATTCTCGCGAAGGCGGCATGAGCAGCGCACTCTGCATCAATCGTGTTGCTTTTACCACGCTTATGTCGCTCCATGCGGTCTGGTGTCGTTACCTCAAGCACTTCTACTCCGGCTTTGAGTAAATAACGCAGTAGTCCTGAGCCGTAGGTGCCTGTGCACTCAACACCAATTCGCTGTACTGAGCCAAAAGTGGCCATCCATGCCAGCATCTGGCGGTAGCCCTGTCGTGTTGTGGAGAAATACTCCGTACCGAGGATTTTGTTATGTTGATTAACTACAGCAGCAACGTGCAGGTCTTTATGCGTATCTACACCACCAACAATGGCAGAAGCAGTGGCATCAATATTTTCATCATTCATGGCTGGTCACCTGTCAGGACGACATAATTGAATCTCCAGACAGATAACCCGGACAGGACAGTAAAGAGACACGCCGTCAGGCCCTTCTTGAGTCACGCGTACCGGTGAGGAGATGCCTCGCATGAAGATGCTTCCGGCAACCGACGAGTCCAGGGCAGGACACAAAAGGTCGATCGCTGTGTGAGTCAGGATGCGGGAAGTTCTTCACTGCATCAGTAATCACATCAATCTGCTCAGACAGCAAACAGCGCAAGGATGAAAACTGACACCGGAATTATTACTATCACTATGCACGATAACTGTCTCTGTAGGCCTGCGCCGCCAGACAGCCATCAGGAGCGCATCCAGCGCCAGTTCGCGCGACAGTGTCGGCTTCATTGACCAGCCCACCACATTGCGGGCAAACAGGTCGATGACCACAGCAAGATACAGCCAGCCCTGCCATGTCCGTATGTAAGTGATATCCGTCACCCAGACCTGGTTGGGTCGCACAACCGTGAACTCCCGCTGTACCCGGTTCGGAGCAATCAGTGAAGGCCTTCCCCGTGCGCCACGGGGGACCTTCAGAACCCGACACATCATGGTGATCGACCAGATATCACGGTGATCGTTAATGAAGCGGTACTTCAGTCGGGCTCCCTTGCAAAGTACCGCGCCGCCTTTTTCAGGATATCGCGCTCTTCCTCAGTACGCCTGAGCTGCGCCTTCAGCCGGAGGATCTCCGTTCGCGCATCCAGCCGGTCCTGCGCCTGATGCCCGCTGGCATCAGGTTTTACGGAGCGAACCCATTTGTAGAGGCTATGCTGTGAGACGCCCAGGCGTTCAGAAACGTCGGCGACGGAATAGCCCCGCTCGGTGATCTGGCGGACAGCTTCTTCCTTAAACTCAGGGGTAAATCGTGGTGTGCCCATAGACTCCTCCTTGTATCTCTAAAGCGGATTACTATTAACGAGCTTAGATTTGGTAAAGCCTGTGTAGTCCGATTCCTCACGGGGTTATTCAAGCCCGCAGCATAGCGACTGACGCACAGGCTGAGCCGCCCATCTGAAGCCCGAACAGTTGTCCGAACCTCAAATCGTATTTGCAAGGAGGGGTATAGATGAGTGGAACCAATCAGCATTGTGCCGGGATTGATGTTTCGAAAAACACTCTGGATATTGCATTTAGCGGCATGACTAATCAGTCAACAATGCCAAATGATCTAGAAGGTTTTACTAAAGTTGTCAGCGAGTTAAAACGTAATTGCACGCGCTTGATCCTGATGGAAGCAACAGGCGGCCTTGAATCGGGAGCCACTTGCTATCTCCAATCTGAAGGTTTTGATGTTGTTATCATTAATCCCCGACAGGCGCGAGATTTTGCTCGCGCGATGGGTTATCTGGCTAAGACTGATCGAATTGATGCCAAGGTTCTGCTTCAGATGGCAGAGGTTATTAACCAGCACCCCGAGCGGGAAAAATATATTCGTCCCTTGCCTAATGTTCACAGACAATTGCTGGCAGCCATGGTTGTCAGACGCCGTCAATTAACAGTCATGCTTACGGCAGAACGGAACCGATTACATCTATCGCATCCAATGAGTCACAGGAGCATCAGATTAATCATTACGGCACTGAAAGATGAATTAGCTCGCATTGAAGATGAAATGGCAGACCATATCTCGAAAAATTTCAGAGACCTGTCTGAACTGCTAAGCGCTGTAAAAGGCGTTGGTGCGGCGACTGTTGCTGTGCTACTTGCAGAAGTTCCAGAACTTGGATCTCTGTCACGTCGTGAAATTAGTGCTCTAATTGGAGTTGCACCGGTTAACCGAGATTCCGGAACAATGCGTGGTCGACGAACGGTCTTTGGAGGGCGAGCCTCAGTCCGTACGGCCCTGTATATGTCAGCACTGGTAGGGACCCGGCACAATCCTGTAATTAAAGAGTTTTACGAGCGGCTGGTTGCTGCCGGAAAGCCTAAAAAGGTCGCATTAACTGCCTGTATCAGAAAACTATTGACCATTCTGAATGCAATGTTAAAGAAGAATGAAGCATGGGATCCTTTGTATCATCACCATGCTTCGTAATGAGTGGCTATAGACAGTTGCTATGCTCAAAATATAGGGCAGATTTGTCTACGGGCGCGGGGTCACTCCATACAAACTGGTGGGCAATCCCACAGTTGCAGCTGCGCTGATGGAGCAACTTCTGCATAACGGGCATCGGGTTGAACTCAGGGGTGAATCGATGCGAAAAGTCGCGCAAACCGATCAGACAAGTTAAAAACTAAAGAAGTAAAAACAGCGTGAGAAGAACGATCGAAATCATCGGAATACACACCTGCAAACGAAGCTGGATATTAGCCGACAGGAATATTCTGCCGGGGAAGATGGCAATGACGGTCTAGCTAGCTAGTACCTTCTGATACGTGAGGCAAGATATGGATTAGTGCTTAATCTGCAACAGCTGTTCTTCGGTCAGACCGGTCATTCTCTTGACGGTGCTGCGGTCCATACCGTCCAGCAACATATAACGGGCGACTTCAAGTTTACCTTTCTCGATTCCGCGTTGTTCACCGAGTTGGATGCCCTTCTGTTTAAGCTGTTCCGCGATAGTCATCAGTGCGTCCTCGTGGTTCGGCACTCGCTGTGCCAGTTTACGTACAAAGGCTTCTGCGTTTGAAGTTTCGCCTGCCTGCGCAACGTAGTTTATCACCGAAACAAACTGCTGTCCTGTCATGGGCTCCGTCTGCAAAAGCGTAGCCAGATTATCCAGCAGCTCGGCCAGATCGCGCCGGTGAATGTGTTTTTGTATCAAAGTCAGGGCCGCCATACTGCGGTGCCCCATGATTTCAGCATCAGGAATGACGGTGACATCAACCAGCGGGAAACCCTTGTTATAGAGGTTATCTGCCAGCACCGGATCGCTAAATTCATCCAGCCAGCGGGTTGAATACGGATAAGGGCTGCGCTTTCCGGTGTAAAACAATACCGGTATCACCAGCGGAAGCTTTTTATGCCCGGCGTCCAGGTGGCGTTGCATGGCTGCGACTGCGTAGCGGAGAAGCCTGAAGGCCATATGTTTATCCGGGGAAGACTGATGCTCGATAAGCACATGCACATAGCCATCATTACCGGTTGTGGTCTTCAGGCTGTAAACGACATCACTAAAGTAGGGACGCAGGTTTTCCTCAACAAAACTTCCTGACTCCAGCTTAAGGGTTTTGAAGTCACAGACGGACTTCAGTTCTGCCGGAAGGTGAAGCTGCATAAAATCCCGGGCGGTCTCGGGATGCGTCAGAAACTGCTTAAATACAAGGTCATGCGGGGTTGGGGTGGCTTTTTTCCCTCTCCTGGCTTTCGTGTACGACATGTCCTTCTCCTTGATTGGGATGCTGCTCACCTGCTATTAACGAAAACTCTGCTATGCATTTGATCTGATGGAATTTTCAATAAATGACATTGAATCGCAGAATTTTGATAGTATACTGGTTATCCATACAGCCGTCTGTGCGTAATCTCGGTACTTCGGCCCCGAGATCCGATATCAATACCCTCATATATTTCCCGCCTCAGCGTTTCGCTCGCCTTATAAAGTCGGTTTTCTGGTCAGGTGGATAACGAACATCGGACGAAAAAGCAGCACTAACCGGCACACCCTGGTGCGCTGATATGCCATGTTGATTGGATACCGATGAGACAGAGAGGACGACGTAATGATCACCTTATGCAAAGCCTGCGGAACATCCTATGCGACCGCCGGAACGCCTCCGAGGCAGTGTAAAATCTGCGAAGATGCACGGCAGTTTGTGCCTGCAACCGGACAACAATGGATCGATTTACCCGGCCTCCTTGCCTCACACACCAATAAGTGGCAACAACATGAAGCCAGTCTCTTTAGCATCACCACCGTGCCTGAATTCGCGATTGGTCAACGCGCATTCCTGCTGAGAACAGCAGAAGGGAATATTCTGTGGGATTGCATTGCCACGCTCGACGACGCCACGAAAACGTTAATTTCCACACTGGGTGGGCTCAAAGCCATCGCCATATCACATCCGCATTTCTATACCACCATGCAGGAATGGGCAGCTGAGTTCGATGCCCCGGTTTACCTGCACGCCAGCGATCAGCAGTGGATCATGCGCGACAGCCCCTACATCAGGCCTTGGGAAGGCGACGCCATTAAACTGACTGCTGACGTTACTGTTATGCATCTCGGTGGGCACTTCGCAGGCAGCTGCGTGCTGCACTGGGCACAGGGTGAAGGGATACTGCTTGGCGGGGACACCGTTCAGGTCGCACCTGGCGCGAATGCCGTCTCCTTTCTGTGGAGTTACCCGTAAGCGTACAGCGAGAGCCGTATTGACAGGATGATCCGGAGATTATTCCCCGGGCAGGGTGACGCGCCACGGCAGTAACTCACCGACGCGATTGACCGGCCAGTCGGCGATTACCGACAGCACATGGCGAAGATAACGTTCAGGATCGATGCCGTTTAACCGGCAGCTCCCGATTAACCCATACAGCTGCGCGCCACGATCGCCGCCGTGATCCGAGCCGAAGAACAGGTAATTTTTCCGCCCCAGACTCACCGTCCGTAGCGCGTTTTCCGCGATATTGTTGTCAGCCTCCGACCAGCCGTCGCTCGCATAGTATTTCAGCGCATCCCACTGATTGAGCGCGTAAGCGAACGCCTTTGACAGTTCCGAGTGTCGTGACAGCGTTTTCTGCTTCTCCCGCAGCCATCCTTCCAGTGCGGTCAGCAGAGGCACCGTTTTTTCCTGCCGCGCGGCCAGACGTTCCGATGCGCTTTTGCCCCGGATACCGGCTTCAACAGCGTACAGTTCCCCGATACGGTGCAGCGCTTCAGTCGTGGTGTCAGACGGCGTCCGGACGTGAACGTCGTGGATTTTACGCCGCGCGTGCGCCCGGCACGCCGCTTCCTTTATTTGGCCTTCGCGGTACAGCTCGTTGAACCCGGCGTACGCGTCCGCCTGCAGCACCCCGCTGAACCCCGCAAGGTGCGACTGCGGGTGCATCCCTTTGCGGTCCGGCGAGTACGCGAACCACACTGCCGGCGCCATCGCCGAGCCCGCGTTGCGGTCATCACGCACGTAGGTCCACAGCCGGCCCGTTTTCGTTTTGCCATTGCCCGGCAGCAGCACCGGGACCGGCGTATCATCGGCGTGCAGCTTACCGTCCGTCAGCACGTAGCGCTGCAGGGCTTCATCCAGCGGTGACAGCAGCTGGCAGCACGCGTCAACCCACCCCGACAGCAGCGAACGACCCAACGTGACGCCCTGACGTTCGTATATCTCCGACTGCCGGTTCAGCGGCGTGTGCTCCGCGTACTTCGACGTCAGCACCCGCGCCAGCAGACCCGGCCCGGCGATGCCACGCTCGACAGGACGCGACGGTGCGGGGGCCTGCACGATGCGGTCGCACTTTCTGCAGGCGTGCTTTTCCCGCACGGTGCGGATAACGCGGAACCGGCTTCGCATCAGCTCCAGCTGCTCTGCTACGTCTTCGCCCAGGTACGACAGCGCGCCGCCGCAGTCCGGGCAGCAGCTTTCAGCGGGTTTAAGCCGTTTTTCATCGCGCGGCAGGGATTCAGGGAACGGTTTGCGCGTGCGGGTCTGCCGCAGCGGCCGTGGCACCGGCGGGTCGTCCACGCGACCGGTACGCTCGTCGCTGTCCTTCTGCATGGCGGTGAGACGGGCTTCTATCTGCGCGATGCGCTTCGCCACCTTTTCAGAGCGGCTGCCAAAGTTCATGCGGCGCAGCTTATCCAGTTGCGCCTGCAGGTAGTCAACTTCGCGCTCGCGCTCATCCAGCCTCGCCTGCAGGAGGCGGTTCAGCGCCTCCTGTTCAGCCAGGCGCTGTTTAAGAAGGGCGATGTCGTCGGGAAGAGATTCGTTCATGGCGGGCATGCTACCAGGTTGCCCGCGGGGTGACCAGGATTACAGCAGCGTGAGGGGCGACAGCAGGCGCTTTGGCTGCCGCCAGTCGATGCCTTCCAGCAACATGGCCAGTTGAGCGGGTGTGAGGAACACTTTGCCGTCGCGGGCCGACGGCCAGGCGAAGCGACCACGCTCCAGCCTTTTGGTCAGCAGGCACAGACCGTCACCGGTGGACCAGAGCAGTTTGACCTGGCTCCCGCTGCGCCCACGGAAGATAAAGACGTGACCGGACATCGGGTCATCTCTGAGGGCGGTCTGGATCTTTGCGCCCAGGCCGTTAAAGCCGTTGCGCATGTCGGTGATGCCCGCAACCAGCCAGATTTTTGTGCCGGATGGCAGGTTTATCACGGACGTCCTCCGCGCATGATGGCCGCCAGCATCGCGCTGAGCTGCTCCGGAGTGGGGTTATGGAGCGATATTTCCCCGCCCGGGAGCCGGATAATGCAGTCTGCGGTGGCATCAGGCAGCGGTACCTGAGCGGGTACAGGATGCACTATCTGAACCGGTACCAGCGCGGGTAATGCTGGTGTTTTTGTTTTACGCCTCCGGGGTGTAGCGACCCGGCCCTCATTTTTCCAGAGACGCATCCATTTAAAGAGGAGGTTGTCGTTAACATTATGCTGTCGCGCCAGGGCGGCAACGCTGCCGTTTTCCTCAAGGGTTTTAAGCGCCATGTGAACCAGCCGCAGCTTAAATTCGGGCGTGTAGCGCTGGCGTGTCAGAGATTTAGAATCAGTCATCAGGTGTCCACCTAACCGGAATAAGTGGACGCTTAAATTACAGGGAGAGGCGAAATTAACCAGACGGTGCTGGCTGCACGCTTACAGTTACCCCAACATGCTTCCGTTACCGGCAGCGATGGTCCGGGATATTACGCAGCGCCTGAGTGCCGTGAAGTTTGCAAAACTTTATGGTGCGTTTGAAGGAAGGAATATCACGGAAAATGCGGGGGATATCGTGCGTTGTTCAGGCGAAAAATATATCGCCTGTTTGGGGCTGTGAAGCGGACATCTGGGTAGCTAAAAAGCTACCCTGTGCTTATCACTACGTGGGAAAATCAGGCACGCGGATCTAGTGGTTATGGTCTCTGAGAAAAACCGTCAAAACGTCTTTGGGAGGCGTTACTCCACACTCTGAAAGTAACCAACCTACCGCACCGCGATGATAAGTCCCGTGGAACAAAACATGATTAAGCATATCCACGGCCTTCATTTCACCCTCCCCGCCGTCTACGAACTGGAATTTTATCGTAGTCGCGAGATCCTCGGCAGTCATGGCGGTTACCGCCTCGATATACCAATCCGTGCATGCGGCCATTTTATCGAGCAGCTCATCAGCAGAGGGAGTATCCGGCGTATTTAGCGCAGTGTACCCATGTTGCTGCCCTGTCAGGTTGGCCCTGAAAATCATGTCAACGAGATAAATATGGTTCATCAGCCGGAGCGTCAGATGTCGTTTTTCTGCTTTCGCAGGGGTGTCTACTTCTTTAATTACCTTTAAAGTTTCGAAGTCAATCCAGCGCTTATATTTAAGCAAAGTAACGATGGTTGGCGAGCTCATGGTCTGTCCCTGGAATTTTATATTGTGCCATCATATCAATAGCATGCAGGATTGGTACCTTGAATTACACTCCGTTAACAAATACCTTGTGAATGAGTGCCGCACGATAAATCCGACTTACACTATATGCCCAAGAGGGAGTGGCGAAGGTTCTTTAATCACCTGAATGGCAAAGGTACTTCGGATGTCACGCACACCCGGTAACTGCAGTAACACCGTGGTGTGGAAAACCTCATAGGCTTTCAGATCCGGCACCACCACATGCAGCAGAAAATCAGCATCTCCCGATATCAGATAGGCAGAAATGACCTCAGGCAACAGAGCCAGCGCCTCTCTGAGTCTTCCGGCCTGTTCAAGATCGTGCTTTTCGACTTTCAGACCGACCATTACAGTCACTCCCAACCCCAACAGTTCCCTGTCCAGACTGGCTGTATATCCCTTTATGACGCCCTCTTTTTCCAGATTTTTGACCCGTCGCAGACAGGGTGAAGGTGAGAGTCCAATCTTGTCTGCAAGCTCGACATTGGTGAGCCTTCCATCAACCTGGAGGGACAAGAGAATCTTTTGGTCAAACGTATCAAGTGATATTTTTGGCATAGAAATTACCATTAGAGTTGATTACAGCAATAATATGCCAATTATAAGCCTTAAAAGAGAAACAATGGCAAGCACCTGCCTCACCACTCCGGGATAAGATAGCGGCCTTCACTATTCTGGATTGCCGCGACTATGTCTGACTATTATCTGTTTGCTCTTTCACTTGCCATGATCTTCACGTTGCCTGGTCCCGATATGATTCTTCTGTTGCAAACGGGTTCAACAGCCGGGAAACGTGCAGGTCTGATGACTGCCCTGGGACTCGGTACAGCCAAACTATGCCACGTCATCCTTGCCGCATTTGGGTTGGGGACGATGTTCAGGGTGTACTCATGGACGTTCGATATCGTCAAATATGCAGGCGCCGCCTACCTGTTCTGGCTGGGTGTAAAAATGCTGCGACCAGGCCGCTTTTTCCGTGCACCGGACGAACCTGCCAGCATGGATTCCCGCCATACCATCCAGCATGTGGGTAAAGGCATGCTGACGAATCTTTTGAATCCCAAAGCGCTGCTATTTACATCCGTGCTGCTGCCCCAGTTTATCCATCCGGAAAAAGGGAATGTGATGTTGCAGTTTTTCTCACTGGGTCTGGTCCTTGTTCTGACTGGATTTATGTTTGATGCCATGTACGCACTGGCGGGGGGTATTTATGGCCGTTTTCTTGATAGAAACATCCGCTTTCAGCGCATTCAGCAACTTTTTTTCCAGCGTCATTCTTATCGGATTTGCTGTACGCCTGATGATGATGAGCCATGTGTAATACTCGCTCCATTAATCCCTAACCTTTTGCGCCGAAATGCCGATAATCTTGCACGGCCTGGTTTCAGGCCGTGATGAGTTTCCTTTTTCTTTGTATCGAACAGGAGCACACCATGGATGTTTCGCAAATTACTTCACTGGCTTCCGGTCTTGATAATCTAGATCTCAAAAGCCAGGTGAATACCCTCGTACTGAAGAAAGCGTTAGATAACCAACAATCCTCTGCAGCCAGCATTCTCGAATCCATTCCACAACTGCCAGCTAACCCGGCAATCGGACGGAATATCAATACCACCGCTTGAGCAGCAGCCTGACCGGGATTGATATGCTGGTTTACTCGCGGATGTCATAGCCGGCTCTTGTCGACGGGGAGTGAGAATCTCCCCGCTTTGCGGTGATGGAATGGTGGGTGGGGATTTTATTGTTAGGTTAAGTTAGGTGAATAGTGTTAATCCCACTTGGATTAAATGGCATACCCCAGTGTAAGATGATGTCATTACTTTTATTCTTATATTTGTCATGAATACAGTTGCAAGAACTCTATTCTATCAGATAACAAGTTTACAAGTTCGAAACCCGGCATAACGCCGGGCAGTTCTTGAACCATCTAGCTCTTAAATAATCCCTGTCACCTCCAAAGGGTCAGGAGTATGGTTATTTTCAAGTCTAACTTGTGCGGAGTTATTCCTTTTAGCGTAACCACGATAATTACTGGACACATCACCTTTTTTAGTTTCAGAGATTTTATTATTATCTATGTTGATTACACCCTCTATTACCAATCCTTTTTTCTCTTCAAGGAAAATAGCCGCCCTTAACCGGCTACCCCTAATAGTATTGTTTTTTATTAGACCACTCCCAACTCCGGTTAAAGTTATTGCATTCATTCCTGAACTAGTAATTTCATTACCTGAAACAATCACATTTGATATTGAATTGATGCGAGAATTTATTAAAATCCCAATCCTTCTATTGTCAGAAACTATATTATCAAGCACTTTCGAAGTAACACCATTGCCGCCAATGAAAATCCCATCCACGCCATTTCCAATTGATACATTATCACTGATTGTTACTTCTGGCTTACCTTCAAAAATATCTATGCCATTGTTACCATTTCCTTCAGAGTGACAATTCATAACACGGCCTGAATTCAGGTATCCAAGGCCAATTCCGCAATATCCATTGAAGGCTGATTTTATATTTTCTATAATCTGCGTGCCAGCATAGCTTTTTGAATAATTAAATAAACCAAACCATGCATTATTTATGCATTCTATTGTGGCCCCTGATGTATCAATGCTCCAAGATTCAACACCAGTTCCGATACGAATACCATTCTTATCGTCAGCATCAAGGGTTACGAATTGACCAGCAAGACAGTTATCTCGACCACCGTTATAAACTTTCGGACTTATGAAGTTTGGTAACCCTCCTCTTTCTAAGGTTATCTTATTCTTGTCTATCATTTCAATTTTAAATTTTCCATCACCTACCCAGACAAAATCGCCGATATTGAATGCACTAGCATCTTTGACATACAAATGACTCGCGACTGCTAAGTTTGCATCCTCAATGAGTGTAGTCCTTTTAATATCACCATTCGCATTATAACGGCACATTCCAATTGCTTTGAAGCTATGATGACCATCAGCATCACTAATTACTTTGCAACCAGAACCAGAAAATCCAACTACAGAAATATTTTCGTGAACAACGGAGTTATTTTTTGAATAAAATATTGGACCTGCCCCATGATACCCTTCTGCTGGTTTAAATATAATGTTCTTGTAACTACCACATCGAAGAAGTAAAAGTTTTGATACAAAAATGGTACTACCAGATCCATCGATCATCCCTCCCTGCATCTCATTTATCGCTTCCTGCGACATGAGCCAGTCCTGATCTAGAGCCGGGTTGGTGCGAGAAAACGCAAAGCCAGGGAGCAATGAAGCGACACTAGACATAACTAGCTAGCTAGTGCTCAATTTACGCTGTAGCAACGCAAGGCGCTTTTCGGATTTCGCGGTATGGCGGGGATTGCTTTGTCTGAATCCGGTATCGGTGACGAACAAATCTTTTTAAACCAACATCAATGCCGACCGTTTTTAGCAGTGATCGGCAGTGATACAGGCTCAGATTCGCACAGGCAGGAGACGAAATATCGCCCTGCTGCGTCTTTTGAAATTGTCACTGTTGACGGCGCAGATGGCAGAGGACGCGACCAGCGGATATCCAGAGGCACTTTGCTTTTCGCCATGTACAGCCTGCCGTCACGGTATTTAAAAGCACTTGCCGTCAGCTCGGCAGATTGTCTGTGGTGCTTGCTTTTAAATGTGGGGTATTTTGCGCGTCCGGCAAAGAAGTGGGTAAAAGCGGACTGTTGGTGGCGTAAGACCTGCTGCAAAGGGACGCAGGAAACATCATTCAGCCAGGTAAATTCAGGCTCTTTTTTCAGGGCGGTGAGCCGGGCATTGGCCTGAATGTAGCCGATCTTCTCTTGCCGCTGTCGGTACGCATCAGTACGCCAGCGGAGAACTGAATTGTAGACAAAACGCACACAACCGAAGGTTTGAGCTAAAAGCTCAACCTGATCAGGTGTTGGATAAAACCGATATTTGCAGGCACGTTTTATCTGTACAAAATTACAGTAGTCATTGTGAAAAGACAAAAAGAAGTTAGCCTGAAAGCCACCTTCTTTCCTCCCCGCCGGATTGGGCGAGGTCTCCAGGAGGCATCCTGATGAAACACATAAAGTAAATGTCAGGTCATCGCGACTTAGGGCAGTGTGTTTACTGGTCTTCGGTCTTTTGTTGATTTTGGCAGGTGCCGTGTTGACGATGCTGGGCTTCAGGCTGACCCGCCTGTCTGGCAGCCCTTATTATATCGTCATGGGGTTGATCTGGTTGATAACCGGACTGCTGACGCTATTCAGGCGGCCAGTCGAACTTTATCTTTACGCTTTGAGCTTCGTTGCCACCCTGATTTGGGCGTTATGGGAATCCGGCCTGAACGGTTGGGCATTGGTTCCGCGTCTCGATTTAGCGCTGTTATTCCTGGTGATTGCCGTGGCGCTGATGCCTGGCCGCAAGGCTGATGGCACTTATTTTGACAACTCGACTCAGCCGGCAGTCCAGGACTGGCCAACTTACGGCGGCGGGCATGGTGCCCAGCGTTTCTCTACCAATACAGGCGGCATTTATTGCCGCCTTAATTGATCGCCATCCTCTCTATCTTTGCATCCATTCACCGAAAGAACTGTCAGAAACACGCCCCCTACAGGGTGGGGGTGACAAATTGAGTCAATGTTAAATCCTGGTTATTTACCTGTCATATAACGATATTTCATAACTAATCACGCCAAAAAGGTTGCCAGATCAGGATGAATGTGGAAATCTGTCCGTCTGGACATCCAAACATCTAGATGATGACAACGATAAATAGTAAACATGACACAACTCACTTTAACTAATGAAATCGAGCAGACTGAATCACCAGGCTCAGCTGTTCACACCATCCGCAGCGCTTCCGACGTCAGCCAGTTAGTCAACAACTCCACCCAGGCGCGGAGCAATGCACGCATCATTGTTGCCATTGCGCTCGGCGGTATTTTTCTTGATGCCTACGATCTCGGTGCACTGGCCTTCGGGGTAAAAGACATCACGCGTGAATTCGGTCTTGGCCCAAAAGGCATTGGTCTGGTGGTCTCTGCGATCACCATGGGTGCCATTGTCGGCGCGCTGATCGGCGGTTATCTGACGGATAAGATTGGCCGTTATCGTGTCTTTATGGCGGATATGTTTTTCTTTGTCTTTGCCGCTATCTTGGGCGCTCTGGCACCGAACGCCGAAGTGCTCGGCATCAGCCGTTTTATTATGGGGCTGGGTATCGGCATTGACCTCCCGGTGGCGATGGCATTTCTGGCTGAGTTTTCCCGGCTAAAAGGGCGTGGTAACAAGGCCGCCAGTATCGCCATGTGGTGTCCGACCTGGTACGCAGCCATCTCGGTTTCTTACCTGTTGGTGCTGGCCTTCTTTTACTGGCTGCCGGAAAGCCAGACAGCATCCCTGTGGCGCTATATTGTCGGATTTGGTGCGGTACCTGCGCTGGTGATCCTGACGATTCGTAAGCGTTATATGACGGAATCTCCGGTATGGGCTGCCAATCAGGGCGATCTGGAGCAGGCAGCGCAAATCCTGCGCGTGTCCTATAACATTCCGGCAGTGGCCGCGCCACAGGCGGAAGCGGCAGGCTCGTCAACCGCTATCAAACACAAAGCAAGCTGGAAGAACTACGGTTTACTGCTGCGGGGCCACTACCTGCGCCGTACCATCCTGACCAGTGTGATGTCCTTCGTTTCCCCCTTTGCCTACGGTGCCATTGCCTTTGGGTTACCGATCATCGTTTCTACCTTGTTCCAGCAGTCGATGTTGACCACCATTTTAGTTTCGCTGGCGCTCAATCTGTTTTTCGCTTTTACCGGTGGATTGGCCGCCGTGAGGCTGGTGCCACGTTTTGGTGCTCGGGCGATGAGTATTGCGGGCTACGCGTGTCAGTTAGTGGCTTTGCTGGGACTGGCATTGGCGGGACGACCTGATGATGAGCTGAAGGCGGCTTTGTGCTGCGCTTATCTGGCGCTGTTTCTGCTGGGGCAGGGGTTTGGACCGGGAGCACAGACCATGGTGTATGCCTCACTGAGCTACCCGGCATCAATACGCGGTGTTGGGGTGGGGCTGAATCAGACTATCACCCGCTTCGCCACCACTATCGCGCTATTTTTATTCCCGCTTCTGACCGCAAGTCTGGACACTGGCCTGTTCTGGGTGATTGCCCTGTCGCCGGTGTTGGGTTTGCTGGCACTGTTTGCGATCCGCTGGGAGCCTGCTGGCTATGACATTGATGCTGAAGATTATGCCGATGTTGTGCAGCGTTAATACGATAATTATCCAGGAAAGAAAAAATGTCTTTTACTGAAATTCAGGTAGTACCGGGGCCGGCTAACTATTACTGCTTTCCGGGCGCGATCCGTGAATTAAACAACTTCTATAGCGAATCTGACTTGCAGCACGCGATGTGGTTGTATGGCGAACAGGCGTTGCAGGCCGCTCAGGCCTGGCTGCCTGAGGCGTTTGCTGTTGAATCCGCCGGTAAAGCCTGTATCCGTGAGCATTGTAATGACCCGATGATTCGCCGTTTGGCAGAACAGGCCGGGTCACGCTGTAAAGTGATCATTGGCGTCGGTGGTGGCACGGTGATGGACAGTGCGAAAGCGCTGGCAGCCCGTATGCAATTACCTGTGGTGCTGATTCCTACTATTGCAGCAACCTGCGCAGCCTGGACGCCGCTTTCCGTCTGGTATAACCCGCAGGGGGAGAATATCGGCTATGAGATCTTCAAACAGGCGAACCATCTGGTTTTAGTCGAGCCAGAGATCATTTTGCAAGCCCCAGCGCCTTACCTGCTGGCGGGGATCGCCGATACGTTAGCCAAGTGGTATGAGGCCAGCGTTTTGGTGGGTAATTCCCCGGCGTCTGAGGTGCCTTATCTTGCGCGCACCGCACTCAATATGGCGCGCGGGCTTAAAGAATTGCTGCTGAGTGACAGTGTAACGGTATTGGCCGATCTGCATAATGGATCCTTAACCGAACGATTCATTGCTGTGGTAGATGCGATCATTGCCGGTGGCGGATTAATTGGCGGGTTGGGCGAGCGTTTTACCCGCGTGGCGGCAGCCCATTCGGTACACAACGGTATGACTGTACTGCCGCAGACACATAGCATTCTGCACGGTATCAAAGTGGCGTACGGGATTCTGGTTCAGGTCGCACTGATGAAGGATGAGCAGGAACTGCAAATGCTGCTGGGCTTCTATCGTCAGTTGAAATTGCCAACCAGCCTGCGTGAGTTGGGCATCGATATCTCAGACAAAACACAGATTGATGCGATGATTGCCCATACCCTGCGTCCGAAAGAGACCATTCACCTGATGCCGGTTAAAGTCACTGCTGAAGTTCTGTTCGAGGCAATGGCAACCGTTGAGCAGGCGGCTGAGACAGTCAGCGCAGAATAAATCTAACATTAGCCGGTAGTTATTATGCTACCGGCTTTCAAACGGCTTCCTTTCTAAACTGAATTACCTTAATTAAATTATTATCGATATATTTTATTCTTGTCTTCGGTTGTGATTATTAATATTCTGATGGAGCATTGCAGCTTACTTAATATTTATAACAATCTGGCAGCAAATCACAAACAATCCGAAGGCCGCAGTAGATAACCCACCGCAAACCCATCCCAGACATTAATTAAATTTTGTGATCTACTTCAAATAAATTCTTCAAATAACATAAAAATGGAGAAAATAAATCACTTTGTTATGCAAATGCACATTGTCTTGTTCTCCCTGAAATCCTATCGTGTTCATATCAAAAAATATCAATATTAAGTCAGGTCGCCTTATCAGATAACGAAGAAAATTTATTTTCAGAATACAAATAATTAATTAGGTCAGGTTGTCTGCTGCCTGAATAATTCATTATTTGCATTTTTGATCTTCTAACAAGTTTAAGGTGGTGTCACATGGCTCAATTAAATGAAATTGATGACATTTCGCATGACAGGAAAACCAATGTCAGATGGCATGTCGTTATTATTTTATTTATCATCACTGCAGTAAGTGTTGGCGATCGTTCAACGCTGGCGATTGCAGGTAAAGATATGACTTCTGCTCTGGGTATCAACCCCGGTCAGATGGGATGGATATTCTCAGCGTTTGCATGGGCATACTGTCTGGCGCAGATCCCCGGAGGCTGGTTACTCGACCGTTTTGGCTCGAAAAAGATTTACCTGGCTGGTTTGTGCCTGTGGTCAGTTTTTACCTTGTTGCAAGGCTGTGTAGAAATTTTCCATGGTCTCGGTGCCGTTGTTTGTTTCACCATTCTTCTCTTCCTTGTCGGTTTGTGTGAAGCACCGGTGATGCCGGGCAATAGTCGTTTTGTTGCTGCCTGGTTCCCGTCTAAAGAACGTGCTACTGCCGCAGCAGTCTTCAATTCTGCGCAATATTTCGCCACTGCTATCTTCGCTCCGATAATGGGATGGCTGACACTCAATTATGGCTGGCAATCGATTTTTATCTTTATGGGCGTGTTGGGTATTGTGATTACCTTTACTGCGGCAAGAGTGATTCATAATCCGCTGGACCACCCACGCGTTAATAGCGAAGAAATTGATTATATCCGTCAGGGTGGGGCATTGGTGGATATGGATCAAAGTAAAACCCAGAAAAAAACGAATTTGATTTAAGCGCATTAAAGCAATTAATGACCAATCGCATGCTGCTGGGCATTTATCTTGGTCAATATTGTATTAACGTTCTGACCTTCTTTTTTATTACCTGGTTCCCGCTTTATCTGGCGATGGAAAAAGGGCTGAATATCAAAACAGTCGGGTTTATTGCTGCCATCCCGGCGATTTGCGGTTTCCTGGGGGGGCTGATGGGTGGCATTATTTCGGACCGTATTCTGCGCATCACAAAGTCACTCTCTGTTGCACGCAAGACACCGATTGTACTTGGCATGTTGCTGTCGATGGTGATGGTGTTCTGTAACTATGTCGACTCGATTTATCTGGTAGTTTTGTTCATGTCTTTAGCGTTTCTGGGCAAAGGCATTGGCGCACTGGGATGGGCGGTGATGTCCGATACCGCGCCAAAAGAGATGGCTGGTGTTGCCGGTGGCATTTTCAACTTGTGTGGTAACTTCGCAGGGATTGTTTCTCCGGTGGTTATTGGTTATATCGTGAAAGCGACAGGCCACTTCGAATGGGCGCTGGTTTTCGTCGCCATTCATGCCCTGATTGCCATTTTCAGTTTTGTGGTGATTGTCGGCCCGATCAAACGCCTCGAACTAAAAAAAGCGCAGTGACACTGTAACTATCTCGCATCATTTCAGGCAGCAGAGGTCGGCTGCCTGAAGCGAGCATCTGAAATTTCCGAACTGTTTCTTTTTTAAAGAAAATGAAAAGATTATGCGAGATCATATCCAGATGGCGAAATTAGGAATAATCTTATCTTTCGCTTTCTTTGGATTGGTTCTCATGCTTTACATTGATGCAGTTGGCGGTAGTAAGTACCTGATAAAAATGGATTCAATATTGTATGTTAAAGGCGAGGGTCACAAAACCTACGTTTACATCAACTACATGAAAGAACCCATTGTCAGTTCAACCTCTTTTGACGAACTCGTCGCACAGATTGCCGTGAAGCAAAATGTTGTCTATTCAATGCCTCACCGCGAGAAAACCGCAGGAAAATACGAAGAGCCAATACAGCTTGTGCACAGCCATCGAAATTGACAACAGTGTACGTTTCCGGAGCTGAATTAAGCTGTGGTGGTTAGTTCGGGGTGACACCTCAATTTAGCTGCTATAAAAATACGGGTAATGATAGTTATGTTAAATTGACTATCCGCAAGCGCACTTCATCACTCACCCCACCCGTAGCGGCGTGATTTATCACGCGGGTTTTCCTCCATCATGGCTGGACGATGCGGGATAAATCGCGTCGCTACGAGTTGTGTCAATCCAGACAACGCTACGGCAAAACTCCTTACCAAAGTCCCTGCTCTTTTCTCAGATTTCGCGTAGCATCGCCTGCACTGGTTAAGAGTGTATAGTGTTTCCTGAAGAACACTTATGTTGCACATATATAAAGCATCTGCATAAGCATATGTGAAAGACGTCAATCAACCTGGGGAAAGTCATGAGAACCGTATCAATTTTTAAAAACGGAAATAATCGTGCAATACGCTTGCCACGTGATCTCGATTTCGAGGGCGTAAGCGAGCTGGAGATTGTCCGTGAAGGTAACAGCATCATTCTGCGTCCGGTCCGGCCGACCTGGAGTTCATTCTCTCAACTTGAAAAAGCTGACGCAGATTTTATGGCAGAACGGGAAGATATTGTTAACGATGAAGGAAGATTCGATCTGTGAACAAGACGTACATGCTGGACACTAACATTTGTTCTTTCATTATGCGTTAGCAACCGGAAGCTATAATTATGTGTCTGCAGCAGGCTGTGCTACGCAACCATCGCATTCTTGTCTCAGCGATTACCTATGCTGAAATGCGCTTTGGGGCAATCGGTAAAAAGGCATCTATCCTCTTTTAAACCGCCACCTTATCGCTAATCCTGATAAAGTCAGCAGCAGGAAAGAAAATAAGGTGTTCGCTATTGCCACGCATGTTAAAAAAACCGTTTTTATTAAATCGCCTTTCTGTATATCTTGCGTATTTTTAAGATTATCGAACGGTTGAAATGTTTGCTTTAAAGTGAATATTAAGGAGTTGGTGATGTTTTTCCAGTCTGGCGGTAAATCAACTGCGACTGTGTGAGATCTGATTAACGAGTATATTATGGTGAATAGTGGAATTGATAGCAGGAAGATGATCAATGGCCTGCGATAGTTAGTTCCGTAATCTGATAACAAATAATACATGTTGCTGATGCTGAATAACTTATGGATCTTATTTTTCGTGTTAAGCAGGCTCTCTTGCTCCAGTGAAAAAAACATCCCCTCCAAATCACGATTCCTTTGTGATTCCATCATGAACCTCAATGTTCGATAACAGGAGGCATCATGCTCCCCTTTTCTGCTAAGGAAATATTTCCTTTTAGGGAACTGGCTTCCTTCGGAAATTTTCGCGCCAAACATCTGAGGTGCGGTATTGAAAACCGTATTAGTTAAAACCAACTCATGCACGATATCCCGGTAGCGTAAACTTAACTCATTAACAATCGATTCCGTAATTACCACGTTGTAGATGGCGTTTTTCTCATCATTTTCGATAGTCGCTAATTGCAAGGACCCTACTGAACTATCATTTATGATCAGATTTTCAATGGAAGAAATAAATAAGGATAAACGTAATTTACTCAGATTGGATTTTATTATCTTTATATCTATAACTTCCGAGTTGGCCGGGAATGTCATCGAGGAATGAAACCTTTCGTCGGTACTGATTACGCGGCAGTTTTCAAGATGAATTGAAATTTTTGCATGGATGTTGATGGCAATTTCAGTGTGATCCTGAAACATGCAATCGTCGAAAAATAAATGTTCGTGTTCTTCTTCCTCATTATTGTTAGTGATCTCTGTGGCAATCTTCGGTGTTTTTTTATTTTTTGTGAATCTAATCTTATCAATAAAAGATACTTGTTTAAATACTGCTGGCATTTTCCCTACGCAAACACATGAATTAAAGATGCACTCTTCAATATCTGGTGATAGCAAGTCCGGCGAAACACGCCTCCCTTCCTGCGAAATTTCAAAGTAATTACAAACAACCCCTCTTAGTTTAACATTGCCTAATAATAAATCTTGTTTGCAATTTTTAAAAATAACGCTCCTGCCATTTTTTAATCCGGATAGTTCAGTTGGTGCTGCGAATTTACATTTCTCAAACTGAATTGAACTTACGGCGTCAGGTATATCCAAAACGTCAGTCAGAATAGTGTTATCTTTTAAAATCAGAGCGATATCATCAAGACCAGAGAGCAATGATTTCACATCATTCCAGACTGCGTCTGTTATGTTATCTTCGATATGAAGTGACCCGTCATTAAGTTCCATACAGAACCCCATTCGCAACCCGGCCTTTATCGCGTCAGGGTTAAGATTTCCATATCTTATTAAGGAAGTCTATGCCCCTGGATCCTGGTTCCGGCATAAATAGCCAGCAGACTCCCTAACACGACCAGCAATAACCCTGCTTTAAACGATATGCTCATCGTCGTCCCCAGAATAAAAAGTGAAGCAATATTGCCCACCACAGGGACACCTAAGGTGAAATTGGACATCACAAAACTGCTGACTTTTCGGCCACATGCGCTGGAGATAACGAAACATATTGACGTGGCAACCGGGCCGATAAATACCAGTAAGCTGCAAAGGAATGGCGTAAAGGTTATCCCTTTTGGCTCCCCCTCAAAGATTAAAGCCAAAATAAACATCGGTACTGTGGCAAACAACATTTGCCAGGGCGCTAAGGCCAGTGGGCTTTGCACCCAGCGGTGATGGCGAACATGGAAGATAACCACTGACCAGCATCCAGCGGCCAGTAACAACAGTAAACACCCCTTTAATACGCCTGGTGTGTACCAATTTATTTCATAGGGAGAACACACCAGCGCTATCCCGAGCAGACCGGTGACTAACGCACACAGTTGTACCCAGCTGGGTATCTGGCGAAAAAACACCCCGGAGATAATCACCCCCCATAAGGGTGTGGTATAGGCTAATAACGCCGCACGACTGACGTCGGTATACTGCATCGCTACCAGTCCCAAAGCGGTGAAAGCCAGCATTTGTAAACATCCAACGCTGAGCAGAATCGGCAGATCCTGCTTCGCTGGCAGGGTTAATCCTTTCCTGCAGGCAAGGAACACAAATAAACAAACACTGCCACTGAGAAAACGGATCACCCCTAACCATAATGGTGGAATCACATTTAACGCTATCTTCATGGCTGGCCAGCTGATTCCCCATAACAACACCATCAGCACTAACAGCAGCCAGGTCAGCAACGTTGGCTGCTCTGCTCTGTGCGTTGCTTTCATGAATGCACCGGGGTCAGCAGGCTGATGGCGTCCAGTGCCTGCATCAGATCAGCAATCAGGTCATCGCTGTTTTCAATTCCCACGGACAAACGCACCAGGTCAACCGGACAACGCGACAACTCCCCTTCTGTACTCTGACGGTGTTCAATTAAGCTCTCTGTTGAACCCAGTGAAGTAGAGTGGCGGATGGTTCTGGTCAGCGTGCTGAGCGTACTCGCGGCAGCCACTCCGCCGTACAAACGGAATGACAGCATGGCACCATAAAATCCGTTCATTTGCTGCCGGGCATTGTTGTACCACTGATCACCTTCGAGGCCTGGGTAATGAACCTCACGAACCGCAGGATGTTTTAACAGCGATCGTGCCAGCTTTTCCGCATTATCACAGGCTTGTCTGAAACGGAGTGCCAGGGTGCGCATGCCGCGCAGTAACATCCAGGCATCCAGCGTTTGCAGCACCGTACCTGAGCTGGTACGGAACCACATCGTCAATTCCCACCATGCGTCAACTTCACGGGTAACAAGAAATCCGGCAGTTAAATCACCGTGACCATTAAGGTATTTAGTGGCGGAATGCAGGACAATATCGGCACCGAGAAGCAGGGGATTTATCGCTAACGGGGTTGAAACGGTGGCATCGACTACCAATCTGGCGTGATAACGGTGCACCAGGGTGGCGACCAGCGCAATATCGATCACTTTCCATAACGGATTAGTGGCGGTTTCTGCCCATACCACATTGACCTGGTGGCTGCGCAGCGCCTGTTCAAGCGCCTTGCTGTCATTAAGATTAACGAATATCAGCTGGATTTGATGCTGTACGCAGTAAGCAGACATGATATTACGGAATTCGTAATAACATTCTTCTTCGACAATCAGGCTATCGCCCGTCTTCAGCGTTGAGAGGACGGCCCAGGCAGCAGAGACACCGGAATTAAACAACGCAGCGTCAGCGCCAGATTCCAGTTTGGTCATCAGCTTTTCGGCCAGCCGGGATGTTGAATTTCCGCTACGGGCATAATGGAGCGCACCCTGTCCGGGCAATATCTGAGAGGTCACCGCAGGCTGAATGGCGGGAACGAGTCCCCCATGGGTTTCATCAGTAAAATGATCCAGCCCGGCTAATAATGTTTCAACATGTTCCATTGCGCATTCACTTATTGTTATTCCAGCCGGACGGTAAGCCGCTGGTTAAAACTGATGGGAGAGAAGCATCAGTGAAAACACGAAAAAATTAAATGGAAAAAAAACAAGGCTGAGACGCATTAAAATTAATACGTAGCGGGTAAGGATTTTCGTTACACTCGAACGAGGGTTCGGGAGAAATAAAATCCGCCCGACGTATTCAGGGTGTTACCAGGAAAATATCAGGCACTATGCAGAATTTAAAAAAGCTACCCCCGCTGAACTGGTTGCGTTCTTTTGAATCAGCCGCGCGGTTGCAGAGTTTCACGTTGGCTGCCGAGGAACTGCATATGACGCAGGGAGCGATCAGCCAACATATCCGTAGTCTTGAATCCCATTTCAAAACCAGTCTCTTTATTCGCCATGCACGTAAAATCGAGCTGACTGAAGAAGGCCTGTCCTACCTGACAGTGGTCCAGGCGGCGATTCAGCGCCTTGAGGTGGCAACCAATGAGATCTTTGGCGAAGGCCATCGGCGGCAGATCAAAATTAAAGGCAGCATCGCCTTCTTTACCTACTGGCTCAATGCGCGCCGACTGGGCGAATTTAGTCAGGAAAATCCGGACATCAATCTGCAATTCAATACCGATATCTGGATGCGTGAGGAAGATATTAAAGCGGATATGGAAATCCGCTGGGGCAAAGGTCAGTGGGCTGGGGTGAATGCCGTGCGACTTAGCTACGATACCCTGTTTCCGGTCTGCTCCCCGCGTCTGGCCGATTCACTCCCTTTGCAACAGGTTAGTGACCTCAAACACCATCACCTGCTGCATGTTATGGGCTATCAGGAAGGATGGGGAGAATGGCTGAAGTTTGCCGGTGCCACTGATATCAATGCCTCAGAAGGGGTTCAGTTTGATACTTACGCCTGTGTGCTGAATCTGGTGGAGTCCGGCTTTGGTGTGGCTCTGGGCAGGCTTTCGCTGGTAGAGGATCAGCTTCACACGGGAAAACTCATCGCTCCCTTCTCTGCCCGTTTACAAAGTAGTGAAGACTTTTATCTTATCTATCCTCAGACGGGGTTTACTAACCCTTATGCCCGCCGTTTTGCCGAATGGCTGGTTAAGCATGCGGTAGGCGGTAAGCTGACGGAATAATATTTCTTAATAACCCTTTCTTATCACAGGTGTCAGGTGCTTACCTGACGCCATACATGCCGTTGATATTGCCATCTACCCGGTCATCAAGCACTTTCCGTTAATTATGCCACGCCAGCATGATAATTATTTCATATGGACGTCAGTGCTTTTTCTGTTAAATCCACACCTATTAAAAAAAACGACCCTGAGGCAGGACATAAATGGTTTTAATAAAAATAGCGCGTGGTGAATGCTGCGGTCATTGAGAAAGTATTGTCAGGGATATTCATGTCTCTCCCTGATATAGCCAATCGTCCAACACCAGGGGTAATGATGAATAACCTTCAATCGCAAGATTTGACGCTTCATATCAATAATAAAATGGCTGAACTTGAACCTCATTTAATCACTATTCGTCGTGATATTCATTCCCACCCTGAATTAGGTTTTGACACGGTAAGAACTGCGGATATTGTCAGGTGTGAACTGGAGAAAATGGGTTATCAACCCAAAACCGGCGTAGGGCGAACCGGCGTTCAGTTAGATATTTCAGGCGGAGCGGCTGGGCCAACGTTGTTGTTACGTGCCGATATGGATGCACTGCCGATGCAGGAGCAAACGGGTTTGCCCTATGCCAGCCAGATTGCCGGAAAAATGCATGCCTGCGGGCACGATCTGCATACCGCAACCCTGTTGGGTGTGGCGGCGACGTTGAAAGATCTTACGCCACAGTTGAAAGGCAACGTGCGTCTGATTTTCCAGCCAGCTGAAGAAACCGCAGAAAGTGGAGCCGCTGCCATGATCGTTGATGGCGCTGCCGACGGCATTGATATGGCGATTACGCTTCATAACAAGCCCGAGTTACAGGCGGGGAGAATTGCGCTGACACGCGGTGCTAGCACCGCCTCCAGCGATGAATTTGATGTGACGGTGAAGGGGATTTCAACCCACGCTGCCCGCCCTCATATGGGACGTGACCCCATCATCGCCGCCGTCGGTTTGATCACTCAATTGCAGACCATTATTTCGCGCGAGGCCGATCCGGCGGATTCTGCTGTCCTGACCATTGGCCATATTCAGGGTGGTACCACCCATAACATCATTCCTGACAGCTGTATTTTTCAGGGCACCGTGCGTGCGCGTTCTGCGCAGCGAAGGGACCAGATTGAAGCCGCATTTCGGCGCATCTGTACCGGGTTTGCCCAGGCGATGGAGGTGGAAATCTCGCTGAATTATCAGCGCGGTGTCCCTCCCCTGATTAATGACGAACATCTTATCGATCAGATAGAAGGCATCCTTTCTCAACATTTCGGTGAGCGTATTGAAGCCACGTCGAAGTCCAGTTTTGGCGCTGAGGATTTCTCGTATTTCACGGAGCGTGTGCCGGGTTGTCAGATTGAGTTCGGTTCAGCCATTGCCGGACGTCATGACCATTTGCACAACTCCGATTATCAACCTGATGAAGCCTGTATCAAAGTGGGTGCCATTGCCCTCAGCCGCATCGCCGTCGATCTCCTTTCCTGAATGCTTGTTCACCGAGGATAATGAAATGAATAAAAAGACTTTTTTACCGGGAATCTTTTGTGCGGCGCTGATGCTGGCATTGCCGATGATCAGCCAGGCAGTGACGACACCTCTGCGCATTGCCACGGAGGGAGCCTTCCCTCCCTTTAACCAGACCACACCCAATGGAAAAATTGCCGGATTTGAGCCCGACATGATTGCTGAGATCGCCAAACGCGCGGGTTTTAGCTACGAAATCATTGCGCAGAAATGGTCGGGGATCATTCCGGGGCTGATGGACGGTAAATATGACGCGGTTGTGGATTCCATCACCATTACCCCGGCCAGAGCCCAGGCGATTAATTTCTCACGTCCTTACACCAATAGCATCTCGGGATTTGTCACGCTGAAAAAGGGTGTGATTCCCGTCCTGCCAGGCGCTGACGCGGTGATACCCGCGAGTGATGAAGCCGGTATGAATCAATCGCTGGCGCAGCTGAAAAAAGCCTTCACCGGAAAAACCATTGCGGTGCAGGTCGCCACTATCCAGGCCGACTTTCTCAATAAATACCTTGCTGATGTCGCCACCATTCGTACCTATCAGGCAGGTCCGGAAACCTATGCTGACCTCACCAATGGGCGGGTTGATGCAGTGATGGCATCCGTCACTAACATGGCGGCATTTGTGGATAAACATAAAGACAGCGCCACGATCACCGGTTACCGCTATTCCGGCGGCGTATTAGGTGTCGGTTCTGCCATTGGTTTACGCAAGGATGAAGGTGAGCTGAAAACCAGAATCGATGCTGCGCTGAATTCAATGATCAAGGATGGCACGTTAAAAGCCCTGTCCATGAAGTGGTTTGGCACTGACGTCACGCCGTCAGAATAAATGAGGTCACGGGTATGAATATCGACTGGCAACTGCTGGGATTCGGTGATGAAGGCTGGGGGATGGCACTTCTGAGGGCAGCTGGCGTGACTTTTTCAGTGTCCCTGTGTGCATTTGTACTGGGCATGTTGCTAGGCAGCCTGCTGTGCTGGATGCAACTGAGCGGTAATCGCTGGCAACGTAAAGCCGCCAACGGTTATGTCATCGTGATGCGTGGTGTACCTGAACTGCTGGTCATTTACCTGTTTTACTTCGGCGGGCGTCAGGTTGTTGCGTTTTTTGGCGAGGTTCTGGGGCTGGCTGGTCCCTTTGACGTCAATGGTTTTATCGCCGGTGCCGTGGCGATTGGCCTGATCTCGGGTGCCTATCAAAGCGGCGTATTTCGCGGTGCCTGGTACGCCATTCCGAAAGGAACCGTTGAAGCGGCCGTGGTTACCGGTATGACTAAAATGATGATGTTCCGCCGCATCATCGTCCCCCAGGCATTGAAAACTGCCGTCCCGGCACTGGGTAATCAGTGGCAGTCGGTGATTAAAGAATCCGCACTGGTTTCCGTGACCGGGTTGGTGGAAACCATGAGCCAGGTATCCTCGGCTGCGGGTTCGACACAAATGCCCTTCTTTTTCTATGCCGTTGGCGCAGTCATTTATCTGATCATCACCGTGATATCAGATCAGGTATTTCGCAATATTGAAAAATATTCTTTGCGCGGACAGAAAATTATTAGCCAACAAGGGTAATGCAGTGGACAGTTCATTCTTTTCCGAAACGTTTATTAGCCTGATGAAAGCCTTGCCTTTGACACTGAATCTCACCGTATTGTCGCTGGCAGGTGGCGGTTGTCTGGCATTAGCGCTGAATTTATTACGCCTGACACCAGTGGGAGCCTGGTTTTATCGTGGCTATGTGTTTTTATTTCGCGGCACCCCGTTATTAATTCAGATCTTTATGATTTATTACGGCCTGGGAAGCCTGACATTTATTCATGAAAGCGTGATGTGGCCAGTGCTACGTTCGCCTTACTGGTGCGGGCTGATTGCACTTATTCTTAATGACGCCGCTTATACCTCGGAAATCCTGCGCGGAGGGTTGAACGCAGTTACGCATCAGTCCACCGAGGCCGCCAAAGTCAGTGGCATGTCGACGGTGATGCGATTGCGACGCATCACTTTGCCGATTGCGGTACGGCAGGCTTTACCAGCTTACAGCAATGAAATCATCTCCATGCTCAAATCGACCTCACTGGTCAGCACCATCAGTTTGATGGAGATGACCGGCATGGCTGATGCCATCGTGTCATCAACTTTCAGGGCACTGGAAGTGTTCCTGATTGCCGCAATTATTTATCTGGTTATTTCCGTGGTGGTGAGTTACGCCATCTCCTGTCTGGAAAAACATCTTTCACCGCAGAATTTCGGAGTACATTAATGGCTATCCCAACGATCATGCTCAGTAATATTAAAAAGAGCTATGGCAACCATGACGTTCTTCATAATGTCAGCCTGACGGCGAACGACGGGGATGTTATTTCACTGATTGGTGCCAGTGGTTCAGGCAAAAGTACCTTGCTGCGCTGTATTCCATTTCTTGAAGTCCCTCAGGCTGGGGAAATCGCCATTGGTAATGATATCGTCACTATTAATAATCCTGACGAGTCACTGAATCGCTGGCAGCGCAGGACGATCAAATCTATCCGGATGCAGTTAGGTTTTGTCTTTCAAAGTTTTAACCTGTGGCCACATAAGACAGTTTTGCAGAACATTATTGAAGCACCGGTGTTTGTGCAAAAACGAAATAAGCAGGAATGTATTGATGAGGCGGAAGCACTGTTGCATAAGGTCGGAATGTATGAAAAGCGTCATGCCTGGTCATCCCAACTCTCTGGCGGCCAACAGCAGCGTGTCGCAATAGCGCGGGCGCTGGCACAACAACCGAAAGCGTTGTTGTTTGATGAGCCAACCTCTGCCCTCGATCCGGAACTGGTGGGTGAAGTGTTGCGGGTGATACGTTCACTGGCGGAAGAAGGCCGCACCATGGTTATCGTAACGCATGAGATGGGTTTTGCGCGTGAGGTGTCCAATAAGGCAGTGTTTCTTCATCAGGGGGTTATTGAAGAACAGGGGGCACCTGAGCAGGTATTTCTCGATCCTATTTCCGACCGTTGTCGGGCTTTTACCCGTAGCCATTTTAAAAGAAACCCTTAGCGGTGTTTGCCTTTCCTGTTCGATTGAACAGGAAAGGTGAGTAACTTAGTTACAACAGACGTTAAGAGCGACTAAACATAGTGAGTCCTCAGCTAGCTGGTAAATCTCACCATCGACATGCGGCACGGAGTAGTGGCAATGCAAGGTAACAGTTTGTTGTAACTAATAGCACTGCCCTCCCCTGATCTATCTCTCAGGTAAAGATAAAAAGAAATCCGCAATCACTTCGCTGGCGTTAATTTGTAGGCTCGGTTGCCCGGTAATACGAGGATGGAAAGACTGGCTGTTACCGGGCCAGACGTGACCTCCTCCCCTCACCGAAAGGACGGTCACCTTACCCGCAGGTGGACAACTGATGAAATCCGTACGCAAGATTCTGGTGGGATCTGCCATGACTACTGCGGGAAGCTGGACGGGCTTAAACGCTCCCGCACATCCGTTATGCCTGCCCCAAAAAGCCGCGGTTTCTGCAACGGATATTACTTGCCCCCCTTCCCCTCTGCCGCCAAAATCTTCTACCCACCCTCCTCCGTAAGGCATGATGGGGTCGGCCATTCCGTTGATCTGCATCACCGCAACCGGTTTTGCAGGCCGACAAGTTGGAACCAGATCAGCAGGCAGTGAACCCGCCACAGGCGCAATGGCGGCGATGCGGGATGAAAGATCACAGCCCAGGCGCTCAGTAAACAATGCACCGTTGGATATGCCGGTTGCATATATTCGTCTGCGGTTGACGGCATAGTTATGCTGCACCTGGTCGAGCAAAGCCGCGACGAAACTGACATCATCCTGCGGATTTTTGATCGTTGTGCGGCCATCATTCCAGTGTTTGTCGACGCCATCCGGATAAATGACGATAAAGCGATCCTTGTCGGCCACCGCATTGAATCCCGTCATTCTCTCCATCCCTGCTCCTCTCATGCCACCGCCATGAAAGGCAAGAATCACGGGAAATCCGCCAGCCGGAGGGGTGCCATCAGGCACATGGAGGGCAAAGGTTCTGGCCTTGCCTCCAGCCAGTACCTCCTGCGCGCCATCTGCCGCCAGCGCAGCGCCCGAAAGGAAAACAGCAAGGACAACCATCCTGAAAATATTTCCCATCACCTTCATTTGCTTATCTACCCACTATTGGTCGGTTTAGATATCAGGAACCTGACGGGGATGATGTTCATTGATTTTCCCTATCACCGCAATAGTTAGCACGATCACAATACCAGCATTTATTGTTAATAAGATAATAGTCACCATGGTTATCATTATTCACATCGAAAGCAATCATGCTTTCAACCATACAAACCAAGGAATAAGACCATGAAAACTATCAAAGCCATGACCATCGCCGCAGCCGCCGCTCTTTCTCTGATGTCAGCAGCAAGCTTCGCTCAGAGCATTTCTGTTACCGCCGATACTCTGGACGGTGCCGAAGCTCAGGTAGCCGCTCAGGCCGCACAGCATGGTGATCAGTACAAAATCACTGAAGCCAACACCAATAACCGTGTGCATATGACTGCTGAACTGTACAAATAACGGATGGTCGCAAAAGGAAGTGCCGGAAGAGGTCGCCCCGCGGGGCGGCCTTTTTCGCTTTTATAAACAAACCATCCTTCCATCCGGCCCGCACGTTAATAGCCCCGCCAGCCGGGCAGCGAATGCCGCAAACGCCTGTTCATCACATCCCTGGCGGGTCATAAACTGAGTGCCCACGCGCAGGGCAAACTTGCCAAGTGCCTGAGGATCATTGCAAGTGCCGACCAGCACACCTTGACAAGCCAGCCTGTCGATGACCGCATTCGCCGGTAAATCATCGCTCATCGGCACCAGTAATTGATGGGTGGCGATTTGTCCCACAGTTGCCGCCGTTACCGTCACTCCCAGCCCAGCCAGCGCCCCGGCCATCGCCAGCGTATTGCGGCAAATTTGCTGCGCATAACGCGCCCCCTCTTCACGCGCCTCCCGCAGGGTGACCAGCAGGGACGGCAGGCATCCGGCGTCGGCATTGGCGATAAATCGCTGGCCGATAAGTTGCGCTAACTGTTTCCCTTGCCCGGCATCGCGCCCGGCAATGATGCTATGCGGGCGGCCCGGCAGCGTTTTATAGGTGGAACTGGTCAGTATATCGACGCCCAGCGCCAGTGGGTTGGGGAAAACACCGCCAATAATCAGGCCCATCACATGAGATGCATCGAACACCGTCACCGCACCCACCTCACGGGCCGCAGCAACCACCGGCTCCACGTCATCGGGTTTGATCATCACCGAACGCCCCAACATCACCATCGTTGGTCGTAGCAGCCGTACCTGGTCTGCCGCCGCTGCCGCATCGAGGCAACAGTTGTTCACGTCGAACGGCAGATCCGCCACACGCAGACCAGCCAGCGCCGGGGTACCGTCACGGCGCTGACTCAGATGACCACCGTGCGTCGCCGCTGGTGCCAGTAATAAATCGCCAGGCTTGGTGAAAGTGTGGAATACCGCCAGATTGGCGGTGGTGCAATTGGGCAGGCGCGTCTCAGCCCAGGTTGATCCAAGCAACCCATTAATTTCATGGGTTAGCGCGACTTCCAGCGCCGAAACCAGCCCGGTATCCGGTTGCTCTTTGTCAAAGGCCGGACCCATCGCCGGATAAGCGCTGAGTCCTGGCGCATAAGCGGCCATCGCAGCCGGACTGGGCAGGTTGGCTCCAGCGTAGAGCACAATACGGTCATGTTGCAGCACCTCAGTCCGCGCCGCTGCTGCGCGTAACAACGCATCAGGATCGTTAGCGGATAAGGTGAAATCATGGGTGTCGGGTACAGTCATCAGAACATCCGTCAGAGTGAAATGTCGTGCTAGCGCACAATCGAGATGCGCTTTTGCAGATAGCGCACGCCGCGCGAAGCGCCGTAAGAAATCAGGAAATACACCGCCGCCGCAAACAGATACATCTCCAGCAGGCGGCCATCACGCTGTGCCACTTTCGCGGCAGCACCGAGAAAGTCGGTGATCGACAGCACGTAAACCAGCGAGGTGTCCTGAAACAGGATGATGGTTTGTGTCAGGAACAGCGGAAGCATATTGCGCATCGCCTGCGGCAGTACCACATAAAACAGGGATTGTGCCGGAGTGAGACCCAGCGCCAGCGCCGCATTGCTCTGTCCGCGCGGCAGCGACTGGATCCCGGAGCGGACGATCTCGCAGAAATAGCAGGCCTCGAATAAGGTGAAAGTCACCACCGATGACCAGAACGGGTCCACCCGCACCGGAAACGAGGAGCCTGTCAGCCATTGCAGCAGATAAGGCACCAGGAAGTAGAACCAGAAAATCACCAGCACCAGCGGCAGCGAACGCATCAGGTTGACGTATCCTGTTGCGATCATCGCCAACAGCGGATAGCGGCACAGACGCATAATCGCCAGACCGGTGCCAAATACGATACCGATCACCGTGGCACAGAGGGTCAGGCTGAGGGTAAAGCGCATACCGGTCAAAATCAGATACGGCAGCGCGCTGATGATGCTTTGAACGTCAAATCCCGACAGCATAACCTATCCTTTTTTTCCGTAACCCGGCAGCGCAGCCCGCTTTTCTATGCCGCGCATGGTGAAGACGATGGTCATATTGAGCAGCAGATACAGCAAGGTGGCGACACTAAACGCCTCGAATACCTGAAAGGTGTTTTCCTGCATGGCACGGGCGCTGCCGGTCAGCTCAATCAAGCCAATCGCCAGCGCCACCGAGGTGTTTTTGGTACAGCTGAGGAATTCGGAGGTAATGGCCGGTGTCACGATACGATATGCCACCGGCAGCAGGACATAGAGATAGGTCTGGGGCAGCGTCAGTCCCAGCGCCTGCCCGGCCATACGCTGGCCTTTGGACAGACTCTCCAGCCCGGCACGCAACACTTCCGCCATGCGCGCCCCGTGATAACAGCCGAGGCACAGCACCGCAGTATAGAACTGGGCGTCAGGCAGTTGTTTCAGCCAATCCCCGGCCTGCTTTGGCAAGGCTTCCGGCAACACGAAGTACCACAGAAACATCTGCATCAGCAGCGGAATGTTACGGAACACTTCAACGAAGGCACTGCCGCCCCGGTTCAGCCAGGGTGACGGTACGTTGCGCAGCACGCCAGCCAGCGAACCAAGCAGCAAAGCAATGGCGAAAGCGCCAATCGCCGTGGCCGCCGTCCACCCCAGCCCCATCACCAGCGTTTCCCAGTAAGTATGGGCTCCGTCCAGCGACACATCGAAAAAGGCAGCCCAGTTCCAGTGGTAGTTCATGTCTTTATCCTGCCCGCGTCTCGTGGCTTAGCGATATAACTCTGGATTCGGATCGTCGGTCGGATTAGCGATGGCTTTCGTCAACTGCGCCGACATCGGGAAGTTCATGTTGACGTTCATTGGCGCGATCGGCTGGGTAAACCATTTGGCATAGATGGCGTTGATCGCCCCGCTTTTATACAGCCCCTCGATGGCGGAATTCACCAGCGCTTTGAACTGCGGATCGTCGCGGCGCAGCATGATGCCATAAGGTTCGACGGATAAAGGCTGATCGGAAATCTGGTAGTCATCAGGCGATTTGGCGGTGGCGCGAGCCCCTGCCAGAGAGACATCGTCAAAGATAAAGGCAGCAGCGCGACCGGTTTCCAGCGTCAGCATCCCTTCTCCCAGATCTTTCGCCATCAGGATGCGCATCCCCAGATGTTGGGCATTATTCGCCTCGTTGATGATCTTCACGCTGGTAGTGCCCGACAGCGTGACGACCGTTTTGCCTTTCAGATCAGCCATGTCCGCCACCGGCGCGGATTTTTTCGACATGATGCGCACTGCGGCGACGAAGTAAGTCGTGGAGAACGTTACCTGTTTTTGTCGTTCAGCGTTGTTGGTGGTGGTGCCACATTCCATGTCGATGGTGCCATTGGCCAGCAACGGGATGCGCGTCGCACCGGTCACCGCCATGGTATCAACCTTGAGGTCAGGCTTGTTGAGCCGGGTTTTCACCGCGTCCACTACCGCCCCACAAATATCCATCGCGTAACCGATCGGCTTCTGGTTGTCGTCGTAATAGGAAAAAGGCACAGCGCCATCACGATGCCCGACAGAAATCTGTCCGCTGTCGGCAATTTTCTTCAATGTTCCGTTGAGTTCTTCACCGGCAACCGGCAAAGCAGACAATCCCAGGGTGATAACGGTTAACAGGGGCAGATATCGTTTCATGATCTCTCCGTGGTAAGCCAAATACTGCAATCAAATGAAAATTCGGCTGTTCCCACCGGGCAGCAGGAACAGAGGACGACAGCGCTGAAGGCCAGAATGATGCGTTGGCGAGGATCCCGTCAACGAAAATTAATAATGTATAATGAATTCATATTGCAGAAAGGCAGCAAAATGCCGCTGCGTCAGTAGAAAAAGAAAGCAATCAGGGGATGACGGCGAGGGAGCCCCGCCGTCAATCGTCAGTCAGCTGCGGGTCGGCTGGCGTTCATCGCGTTGCGTACCGCGTTGGCGGTACTCATTACGTGCTGGCGCATGGTTTGCGCCAGACGGGCGGACTCGCGGGCGCGCAGGCAGATCATGATCTCCTCATGTTCCTGCATCGCCAGCCGCCAGTCATCAGGCAACTGGCGCACGGTATGGCGAATGTTACGGATGCGCTGTTCCAGGTTGCGGTAAAGCGTCAGGAGGGATTGATTACGGGCAGCAGCGAACAACGCAAGATGGATTTCCCGATTCAGCCGGGCGTATTCCAGTTTGTCCTGCTGCTGGTAGCTGTGCAGCATCGCGGCATGCAGCTGTTCGATAGCGAGAAGCTCGTCATCGGTGATTTTCTCGCAGGCCAATTCACAGGCCAGTCCTTCCAGGCTGGCGATGATGGGAAACAGCTCGTACAGTTCTTCATCGGTCAGCATCGCCACGCGTGCACCGCGTTGCGGTAGCAGGACCAGCATCCCCTCAGTTGCCAGTACCTTGAGCGCCTCCCGCAACGGGGTGCGGGAAATGCCAAACCGTTCACAAAGATCTTTCTCCGGTATTCTGTCGCCCGGCTCCAGCTCACCGCTGACGATCATCTCCCGGATGGCATCGGCTATTTCACTGTGCAAGGTGGTGCGTGAAATAGGCATTCCCTTATTCATAGATGGTTGCCCCGAGCGCATAGGACAGTTTTCTGGCTTCTTCAATTAACAACTGCTGGCTGTCGGAATTAGCCGGATCAAAGCGAATGATCGGGCCGGAAATACCCAATGCGCCCGCCAGTTGGTTATCGTGCTTAAAAATGGGAACCGACATCGAGGCAGTCAGGCTGGTCGGCAGGTTACTCCCCGCGCCGGTAGAGGTGAACACCCCCTGCGCGTAAGACCAGCCTTCCGGTATCCCCTGCTCAAAATGGCGTAAGGCGGTCGCTGCGGAGGTATCGTCCATCGGCAACAAGGTGCCGACAGGAACGCTGGAGCGGATATGTTGCGGCGAATCTTTCCGATACAGACACAGACGAAAATCGCCTTCACGCACAAAGAAGGAGCTGCTTTCCACTGTCACTTCCGTCAGTTTATTCAGCACCGGCATGACGTGTTCGCGCAGGTTGAAAGTTCGCTCGTAAGTACAACCTAATTGATAGGCGCGGGAACCCAGTTCATAGCAACCATCAACCCGCTTGGAGACATAGCGCTCCGCCTCCAGCGACAGCATGTAACGCATGATGACGCTTTTAAACAAACCTGTCGCTTCTTCCAGTTCTCCCAGCGTCATGCCGCCAGGGTGATCAACAAAGGCATCTAAGATGGCCAGGGTACGCTTAACCGCTTTGACGGAACGATCGATATCGGTAGTTTTCTGCCTTGCCATAATTTCCTGTCAGGTAAACAAAAGCCGTTATTCAATGAAAAGTAATGTACTAGCATTAACATACCCTGCCAATCAGCTCACTGCCTGAGAAATACAATTCAACATTGTCCAGCATACGTTTCTGCTGAGCGGCCTGGGCATAATGGGTATTGGCAGCGATATGCGGCGTCAGAATCACGTTTTGCATGGCGCGTAAGCGGGCAGAAACGGCAGGTTCTGATTCATAAACATCCAGGGCAGCCCCCGCCAGCTGGCCGTTGTCCAGCGCATTACATAGCGCGGTTTCATCCACCAGCATTCCACGCGCAATGTTGATCACATACCCGTGCGGACCCAATCGCTGAAGAATATTGTCGTTGATGGCGTGATAGTTTTCTTCACTGCCGCGGGTGGCAACCACCAGAATATCAGCCCAGTCAGCCAGGGTTTCCAGGCTCGTCAGATACTGATAAGGCACCGACTTGCGACTGCGGCTGTGATAGCCAATGGACATATTGAATGCCTCCCCCAGACGGGCGATGCGGCCGCCAATCTCCCCCAGCCCGTAGATACCCAGTCGGCAATCCTGTAATCCCGGCACGAGATGATAACGTTCGACGCTGTTGCCTTGCCACAAACCGCTACGCAGAAAACGGTCACCCGCTAAAATATGCCGCGATCCAGCTAAAATCAGCCCCATGGCGAACTCCGCCACGCTGCTGGCATTGGTTCCGGCGGCATTGGTCAGCGCAATGCCGCGCTGTTTCAGGTACTCACAATCAACAAACTCCACCCCGGAGCCGTAGCAGCTCACCAACTGCAACTTTGGCAATGCATCGATCAGCGCCTTCTCAGTTTTAATGCTGCTCATGGTCAGCAAAACCTCGGCTGACTCCGCTCCTTCCGGCAAATCGCTGCCATCCAGACGGGTTAAGGGGCCAACGAGGTGATAATGTTCACGTAACTGCTTAACCAACGCGTCCGGCAGCGTGCGCGCCATCAATATTGTTTTTTTCATCTTTTGTTCTTTCATTGCATCGTTATAGGAAGCTGTTATTTCCACTTCAAAATCCCCCACTGCCCGGCAAGTAAGGCGGCCAGTGCTGCCGCCATCACCATAAAAGTCAGGGTGATATTGCCCACCGAGGCCAGCATGCCGACCAGCAGATTTCCGATAGGCATGGTGCCCTGAAATGACATGCTGTACAGGCCAACCACCCCGCCGCGCAGCTCCGGAGGGCTGCGGTGTTGCAGGGTGGAATTGATCATGGTGGAGAAAAACGTCAGGGATAATCCCAGCAGCAGAAAGCACAGGCAGGTCAGCAGCGGCTGATGGGACAAGGCAATGCCGCCCAGCGCCAAAACCCCGCTCCAGGGCGCAACCTGCAACCATTGCAGCAGCTGCTGATGTGACACCCGGCTGGAGATAAACACCGCCGAGCAGAGCGAACCGACGCCCGCGCTACTGAAAAACCAGCCGGTGTAGCGTGCGGTATCATGGAAACTCTGCGCCGCCAGTACCGGGATCAGCGACTGATAAGAACCGGCGAAGATCCCGACGAAGGCCAGCATCGGTAAAAAGCGCAGAGCAAAGCTGTCCTGGGTGACGAAGCGCAGCGCGTTGCGCATCCCCCCGCCGCGGCGTTGACTGTGTTCGGTGTCCACCACCTGAATGGTACGCACTGCGCAGAACATGGTCGTCAGCCCGCACAGGGAGATGACGAATCCGCCGACGGCACCCACATGGTTAAAGCTATAGGCGGCCAGCGCTGGGCCAAACATCCGCCCGATGTTGAACACCATGGTGTTCATGGCAACGGCGTTATACATCAGGGATTTGTCGTGCAGGCTGCTGGTCAGCAGCAGTTGTCGGGTTGGCAGCTCCATCGAGGAGATGCACCCGGCGACCGCCGCCACCCCCAGCACAAAGACCGGGGTGATAAAACCAAAGATCACGCTGGCGAGCAGCAGCGTGGTGAGGGTCATCGAGAAGCACAGGATGCGCATCATGATGGTTTTCACCCGTGCTGGCGTCAGACGGCTGCCAAACAGCAACGGAACCACCAGAGACGGGCAATACAACAGGAAGTTCAGCACCCCGAGCAGCCAGGGTGAATGACTCATCTGCCATAACAGTAAATTCAGTGTGACGTTTTGCGTCCATAAACCGAGGATTGATGCGGCCTGCCCCATTAAATACCTGCGGGTCATCGGTTCTTTAAACACAGGAAAAGTCGTGGTCAGCATCGTGAATCGGCCAAAAAAATGTTCAGGTTGCAATGTGGCCCGGGTGGAAGCCCGGGCAGTGGCTTAGTGCAGGCTGCGGCAGAAACGCTGGATACGCGTGCAGGCTTCCTGTAACTGCGCCATAGACGCGGCGTAGGAGAGACGGAAATTCGGTGCCAGGCCGAACGCGTCGCCATGCACCAGTGCCACACCTTCGCTTTCCAGCAGGGCTTCGGTGAAGTCTTTATCGCTGCGGATAACGCGTCCGGCTGGCGTGGTTTTATTCAGCACACCGGCACAGGAGGGATAGACATAAAACGCCCCCGCAGGCACCTGGCACGTCAGGCCCGGCGCTGCATTCAGTGCCTCAACCACATAATTGCGGCGCTTAACGAAGCTGGCACGCCACTCCGCCAGGAAATCCTGTGGACCATTCAGTGCCGCAACAGCAGCCCATTGGGAAATAGAAGAGACACCGGAGGTGATTTGCCCCTGAATGGTTTCCATCGCTTTGATCAGCGTGGCCGGACCGGCACCGTAACCGACGCGCCATCCGGTCATGGCATAGGCTTTCGATACGCCGTTGATCACCAGTGAACGTTCCATCAGCGCGGGTTCAACCTGCGGGAAGGTGTAAAACTGGTTGTCGTCATAAATCAGTTGTTCGTAGATATCGTCACACATCACCCAGACATGCGGATGGCGCAGCAGCACATCGGACAGCGCCCGCAGTTCTTCACGGGAATACACCGCGCCCGTTGGGTTGGAAGGTGAGTTGAATAACAGCCACTTGGTTTTCGGCGTGATCGCCTGCTCCAGCGCTTCTGCTGAAAGCTTGAATCCCTGCGCTTCACTGACCGCGACGGTGACCGGCGTGCCGCCCGCCAGCGCGACCATTTCCGGGTAAGACACCCAGTACGGGGCGGGAATAATCACCTCGTCACCTGCGTTCAGGGTCGCCATCAGCGCATTGGAGATAATCTGCTTGGCACCATTGGAGACGATGATTTGTTTAACGGTGTATTCCAGCTGATTGTCGCGTTTGAATTTGGCCACGATCGCCTCGCGCAGCGCAGGAATACCGGCGATGGGCGGATATTTCGTTTCGCCCTGCGTCATCGCCTGCAATGCCGCCTGCTTGATGTGTTCCGGGGTATCAAAGTCCGGCTCACCGGAACTTAGGGCGATAACATCCTTGCCCTGCGCTTTCATATCTCGTGCCAGCTGGCTGGCAGCATTGCTGGCGGAAGGTTTAATCCGGGAGAGGGTATTGGATAAAATGGTCATGCTTATTGGTCCTGTCAGTGGCGAATATCGGCGACAAATTTTTGCGCGCGCGGATGTTGGGGATGATGGAAAAAGTCTTCTGGCTTAGCTCGTTCAAGGATTTCTCCGCGATCCATGAAGATCACCCGGTCAGCCACTTCCCGGGCAAACCCCATTTCGTGGGTGACACACACCATGGTCATACCTTCCTTGCCGAGTTGCTTCATGACCTGCAGGACTTCGCCGACCATTTCCGGGTCGAGCGCACTGGTCGGCTCGTCGAACAGCATGACCGGAGGTTTCATCGCCAGGGCGCGGGCAATGGCGACACGCTGTTGCTGTCCACCCGAAAGCTGGTGGGGATAGGCATGCAGTTTCGCCGAGAGACCGACCTTCTCCAGCAAGGCCATGGAAACAGCGTCGGCTTCCCGTTTGTTACTCTTACGCACCCGGCGCTGCGCCAGCGTGACGTTCTGCAACACGGTGAGGTTGGCAAACAGGTTGAACTGCTGGAAAACGAAACCGATATTGCTGCGAAACTGGTTGAGGTCGGTGTTTTGTGCGCGGCTGTCTACGCCGTTAACCAGAATCCGTCCTTGCTGAATCTCTTCCAGCCGGTTGATGGTGCGGATCAGGGTTGATTTGCCAGACCCGGATGGACCGCAAACCACCACCACTTCTCCTTTTTCCACCACCTCGTTGACGTTGTTGAGGACTTTATTGGGTCCATACCACTTCTCAACGTTTTCAATTCTTAGCATCTGCCCTCTCCTGCCCGTTAACTTAGTGTTTTTTCTTTAAAACGCTTTCAAGTTTTCCAACCAGCTGCGTCAACGAAAAACAGATAATGAAATAGATAATTGCCAGCACGCCAAATACCTGTAGCGGCTTGGTTAACTCCAGCGTATTGATTTGATAAGCGGAGTAGGTTAATTCGGCAACACCAATGACATAACCCAGCGAGGTATTTTTTATCAGGTTGATAAACTGATTCAGAATACTGGGAATCATATTAAATAATGCCTGCGGCAAAATAATCTCAAACATCGTTCGGGTGTAACTGATCCCCAGGGTACGGGCAGCTTCAGTTTGTCCCTTTGGGATCGCATTAATACCGGCCCTGACCACTTCGCCTAAAAATGCCATTTCATAAATAATCAACGCCACCGTCAGCGTCTTCACGCCCGAGATAGCATGGCCGGAAATTAACGGCACCGCAAAATAAGACCAGAACACCAGCATCAATACCGGCAGGCCGCGAATCACGCTGGAAAATAATGTTACCGGCACATAGATGATTTTATGTTTGCTGGTGCGGGCAATGCCGATCAATATCGCCAGCGGGAATGCGCAGATTAAACCCGCCGCCGCAATCAGCAATGTCAGGGCTAATCCGCCCAGCGGGCCGTCAGGATAACCGCCCACCAGAATCAGGTCGCGATAGTTCTCCACGATTGAAAGCATATCGTTCATCTTAGCGGCTCCCGGCGTGGTAAATGAAACGATCGTAAGCAAAGCCGACGCCAACGATCAGCAGCGAACCCAGCAAATAAATCACCGAGACAATGGCGAAGGCTTCAAAGGTCCTGAAGGTTTCATTTTCAATCTGCTTGGCCGCGTAGGTCAGCTCTGCAACGCTGATGGCCATTGCCAGGCTGGTGGCCTTGTACAATGCCAGCGACTGATTAATGAGTGGCGGAACAGAGACACGAATCGATTGCGGTAAAATCACATCCCGCATCGCCTGAGCAAAGGTGAGCCCCAGCGCCCGGCAGGCTTCCATCTGGCCACTGGCAATGGAGCGCAAGCCACTGCGCAGATCTTCAGACATAAATGCCGCGGTATTCAGCGTCAGTGCCACATAGGCAAAGAAGAATTCACTGCCGTGCTCATTGACCCACTGAGACAATATATCGGGTAACACCGCCGACAGTCCGAAATACCACAGCAGCAACTGAACCAGTACCGGGACATTACGATGATATTCAACATAAATAGCAACAAACCACCGCAACGGGGCAACCCCGGAAATACGCATCGCGGTCAGAAATAATGCCAAAATAAAACTGGAGATCAGACATAAAGCAAAAAGGCTTAATGTTGTTTCCAGACCTGTTATCAGCCACTGCAAATAGGCACCATGCAGTAATGACATAGGATCAAAACTTACCATTGCAACTCAGCTCCTTAACGCAGGGAGATCCGTAATAATTAATAATCATCATAATGAGATAACTGCGTATAGAGGTTGATATTCGTTTCTTGCAAAACAGGCGTAATGATTACCGCACCGGAATCAGATGCGGCATTATCATCATCTATTTTTCGGCGATTTATTCGGTACTGAGTTTGATTTGTTCGATCGGTTCTAATTTATGTTCCCGTGGCATATTATAGACGGTGCCTTTACCCAGCCATTTATTCCAGATGGCATCCAGTTTGCCTTCCTGCTCCATTTTTTCCAGTGCGCTGTTAACCGCCGCCAGAAATTCAGGTTCGCCTTTTCTGACGCCCAGCGCGTTGGGTTCCCAGCCAATCGGCTGATCAATAAAGGCATATTTCCCTTTACCGGCCTGCAAATAGCGAATGCCGGAGGTTTGTGCGAATGCCTGACCGCTGATTTTCCGCTGTTGCAGCGCCAGAAAAGCCGACGGGGAATCGTGATAGGTGACGACGCCGATTTTCGGGAAAGATTTGCGCAACCAATATTCAGAAGTGGACCCGGAAGTCATGCCGACACGTTTGTCGTCCAAATCCGCCAGGGATTTATCGCCATCGCTGACCGGAACCAGCACTTTCAGGGGTACCTGGAAATGTGAAGACGTGAAATCAATCTGCTTTGCCCTTTCAGCGGTGTAGCCCAGCGCAGCAGAAAGAATATCAACCCGGCCAATCTGCAATTCAGGAATACGGGCTTCTACTGACAGGGTTTTTTGCACCATCTTCACGCCGAGTTGATCGGCCAGTGCCTGGCAGACATCAACATCAAATCCGACAACTTTACGGGTTTTGGCATCGGTAAACCCCATCGGCTCGGTGGTGGAGAGCGTGCCACACACCATCTCGCCGTGTGCTTTGATGTCCGCCAGTTCGTTAGCAGATGCGGTGCCACTGAATCCAGACAGTCCGAGCACGGCGCTGGCCAGCACAACGGCGCTGAGGGTTTTTCTTTGCCAGGTACAGCTGATTGCATATTTAGCCACAGGGAGATCCTCATAGAAGCGAAATGACGCCAGACAAAAGTCCAGGCCTGCTTAATCCACACTCACTTAAAACAAAGTACATTTTCATAATGCCATTATGATTTTGTTAATGCATAAAGAGTGCCATTTTGCGACATTAAGGTCAGGAATATGTTTATTGATTATTTATCAGAATGTTGTGTGATATTTTCAATGATGTCTGGACAGACTGACGGGTATCGATCAGGGAAAGGATCGCAGAAAATAGTGAGATCCAGCGCACTATTTTAGGGATGAGGATGCTCCATAACAGGGCCAGAGCGATAGTCAGCAATGGCCGGGATCTGTCGATTGGCTGAAGCTCAGTTGATTTGGCCAGACGCCTTTCAGCGTTCCCGCCATCTATATCATCTGGTACCGCACCAGGTTGAACGCCAGAAGGACTCCCCACCACTCCTGTCTCACCAGCTCCTGCTTTCTGCTGCGCAGCGTCAGACAATTATCCTGCAGCCCCCGGGTGAGATCTTCCGGCAGGCGAATCAACCCTTTTGTTTGTGCACATCCTCCCAGCTTAAATCAAAACGCATAAGGTATTTACGCAACCGATCCGCATCGTTTGGCTGCTTTTTTTGCTGTCTGGAGATGGCAAAGAGCCTGCGTCCAGCTTCTGACAGCGAGGCAGAGCGCTGGCAAACTTCAATGACCGTTTCTAATTGCTTTTGATCAAACAGATCGATGTCATACTCAATGGGCAATGTCACAGACTGTTGATCTTCTGTATGCCAGTTTGCCTGTAAACGGGCGATCTCTTCATCCACCAGTGCCAATGTAATGCGTCCGTTTTCCGCCAGTGTGGCCATACGCGCTACGCTGGCACTGAGTTCACGAAAATTGCCTCGCCAGGTGGCTCCCCCTGAATTCGCAAAACGAAGGTAGTGAGTGCGCGCATCTCTATCGAAGCGCACCTGACTGCGCTGGTTGCGCATAAAGCGCTGTAATTCGTAATCAACATTAGGCTCAATGTCTTCACGACGCTCAGCAAGTCCCGGCAACCTGTAGCTCCACATATTTATACGAGCATATAAATCCTCCCTGAAACGTCCTTCCCTGACCCACTGATGCATATCGCGATGCGTGCCTGCAATCAGTTGAAAATCACTGCTAACTTCACGATCTGAACCAAACGGGAAGAAGTGTTTCTCTTCAATCGCGCGCAACAGCATGGCTTGTTCGTCAAGGCCCAGCTCCGCGATTTCATCCAGAAACAGGATGCCGCCATCAGCTTCACGCAACAGACCCGTGCGTGCAGCCAATGCCCCCGTGAACGCCCCTTTGATATGCCCAAACAGCGTTGACATGGCGTTATCACCACGCAACGTGGCGCAGTTCACAGCGACAAATTTTCCTTTGACCTGATGGCGTGATTGGCGCAATTGAAAAATACGCTCTGCCAGAAACGATTTCCCCGCGCCTGTTGGTCCCGTTAACAGCATCGGCGCACTGGATCGCTGCGCCACGCGTTCAATTTGCTCAATGAGGGCGTTAAACGTGGGATTACGAGTCTCGATACCTGACTTGAGGAATGATACCGAACTCTGCTGTTCATACTGAAAGCGGCTGGTTAACGTGGCGTAGCGGCTCAAGTCCAGGTCAATGACCGAGTACACCCCCTCCGGTGCCACTTCTCCTTTTTGACCCGGACCGGTCTGCAACAGGCTGGCAGGCAGATAACGTGCCTCAGTCAGCAGAAACCAGCAAATCTGCGCCACATGGGTACCCGTGGTGATGTGCACCAGATACTCTTCATGCTCGGTATCGAAGAGATAACGGCTTGCGAAATCGAGAAATGCGCCGTAAACCTCTTCGAAATCCCAGGGATCTATGAGGCTAACCGCATGTGGCACCACCCTGGTCTGCGGCGAGATTTCGCCAATGTCCTCGATCAGGCGTTCTGCCAGGCTGATATCACGTGGTTGGTACAACAACTCGAAACGGTCAATGGGTAACTCTTCATGCTGGCACAACGCGACACTTGGACGCCATTTGGTCCACCGATGTTGCCGCTTACCGCGCCTGTCGAGCTGAGTTCCCAGCATGCCAATAACGACACGTTTTTTCATTACCTATCCTGTACGATAAATTCTTATCCAATAAGATAAGAATACCTCTCCTCACCTTACGTGGCAAATCGAATGAAAAACAATAAATATGATTAAAATCATAATGTTATTTACAATTACTGCAAAATATAATTATTGGCACGCGATTCGCTATAAGTATGGAAACGAAATCAATCAGTGACGGAAATACATGAAACCTCAATATGAAGTACTCAGTTCTGCCTCAGGTGCGCCGATAAAAATGTGGACGCAGGGCGTGCCGGTAGAACCTGAAGCCAGACAGCAGCTGCTCAACACTGCTAGCCTGCCATTTATCTTTAAACATATGGCTGTCATGCCCGATGTACATCTGGGAAAAGGTTCAACAATTGGCAGTGTCATACCGACGCGTGGTGCCATCATTCCTGCGGCAGTAGGGGTAGACATTGGTTGCGGCATGATTGCCGTGCGAACTTCACTGGTTGCCGCCGATTTGCCCGACAACCTGCTGGGTCTGCGCAGCGCCATCGAACAAGCCGTGCCCCATGGCCGCACCAGCACCCGCGGTAAGCGAGATAAAGGTGCCTGGCATGATACGCCCGCGGACGTTGACGCACATTGGGCACAACTGGCAACCCGGTTTAAGCATCTGACCGACCGATATCCTCAACTGCTGAAAACGAATAACCACCAGCATCTGGGTACACTCGGCACAGGGAACCATTTTATTGAGATCTGCCTTGATCAGGCCGACCGGGTATGGGTAATGCTGCACAGCGGTTCGCGCGGGGTGGGTAATGCTATTGGCACCCTGTTTATTACGCTGGCGCAGAAAGACATGCAGCAGCACATTGCCAATCTTCCTGATCGCAATCTCGCCTGGTTCAGCGAAGGAAGCCGTCATTATGAGGATTATCTGGAAGCGGTAGGTTGGGCTCAGGATTATGCGCATCATAACCGTGAGGTCATGATGAATCGTGTACTGGCCGCTTTGTCTGTCTGTATAACCAAACCCTTTGCCACCCATCAGGAGGCAGTGAATTGCCATCATAACTATGTGCAGCAGGAGCAGCATTTTAACGAGCAGGTGCTGATCACACGTAAGGGTGCGGTTTCCGCGCAAAAGGGACAAATGGGGATTATTCCCGGTTCGATGGGAGCCAAAAGTTTTATCGTGCGCGGCCTGGGAAATGAAGAGAGCTTCTGCTCTTGCAGCCACGGTGCAGGCCGCATCATGAGCCGAACCGCCGCCAAAAATCGGTTCACCATTGATGACCAAATACGCGCCACCGCCCACGTAGAGTGTCGCAAAGATCGTGACGTAATCGACGAAATACCCATGGCCTACAAAGACATTGATGCCGTCATGGCAGCGCAATCCTCACTGGTGGAGATCGTTCACACGCTGCGCCAGATCGTATGCGTAAAAGGATAACAAGGAGAATGAGATGAACATACAGACTGGATTACACGGCGTAAATGAGTCAATGCATAGGCGCGTTCGGGAAGTTCTGCTCCAAATCGAAGATGAACACGATGTGCGTATTCTGTTTGCCTGTGAATCAGGCAGCCGCGGCTGGGGCTTTGCCTCACCAGATAGTGATTATGATGTGCGTTTTCTCTACGTGCACAAACCTGAGTGGTATCTGCGCGTTGAATCGCCGCGAGATGTTATCGAAAAACCGATCGACGCTGAACTTGATGTCTGCGGCTGGGAATGGCGCAAAGCGCTGGGGCTGTTAAAGCGCGCCAACCCGACACTTATCGACTGGCTGGACTCCCCCATCATATACCGGCAGAACGATGATGTGATGGCCCGCATTAACGCTATCAGCAAATTTTTCTTTTCACCGGAACGCGCGCGTTGGCACTACCGGTCCATGGCGCATAAGAACTTTCGGCAGTATCTGCAAGACGATGAAGTCAGGCTGAAAAAGTACTTTTATGTGTTGCGCCCGCTGTTAGCCGTGCGCTGGATAGAAGCGGGCAAAGGCGCACCACCGATGCGTTTCGATCAGTTGCTGCAGGGAACCCTGGATGATGGCCCGTTACTGCAGGATATTGCGGCGTTGCTTGCTGCTAAACAGCGAGCCGGTGAAGCGCAATATGGGCCACGCCGGCCCGTGATACATGCCTTTATCGAGGATGAACTGGCTCGTACTGAAGTTGCACTCGCCCGATCAGCAGACAAGCGGGATGACGCATTGTTGGATGCACTGCTATTTGAAACCGTGCTGGGAAACCATGCTTAACAGGGAACGGATATGAAAAACTGGCTTAACAGATTACTTGGCAAGCAACCGCAACAGACTATATCGGTGGTCTGGGATGCAGAGTTACCGTCGATTTATGCCCGCCTTGAGCAAACCTATGCTCAGCCACACCCACTGGTTGAGGATAATCATGTTTTAGAGAATCAACCATTAGGTGATTCAGATGAAACGTTTTGGGCGCCGGGAGCGCTTGAAGGAACGATGATTTATCACTTCGGTGTAGGCAGCGATGACCCCGGAACTGATGAGATACTACTGGCGTTGAAGCAGGCGCTGGCAAAACCTGGCATGCAAACGATGCAGCGGTTGTATCACCTGATAAATCAGGATTCACCATTGTATTACATTGACGATCTGATGAAAGCCATTGCGGAGAGCCCTGGCCTGCAAGCGGATCGACTCCACAACCTGGTGCTATCGCTCTGCACGCAAAGCCCGGACCACAACGCAGTAAAGTTTGCTATGGCACTGATGGCTTTCTTTCCCGGCCAGCGTAGCGTGGAGGTGTTACAGGTATTGGGGCGTCATGACGAGTTCACGCTTTATGCTGTCGTCGCGATGCGTTCCATGCTTGAACCTGAACAATATGCAGCTACATGGTTTGCCATGGCACAGAGGGTCAACGGCTGGGGCCGAATTCATCTCATGGAACGCATCCCTGATGCGCTGAATGAAACGATGCGTCAATGGCTGTTACGTGAGGGTTTCGCTAACTCAGTCATGAATGAATATACAGCGTTGAATTGTGCACTGCGAGGCGGGTTAGTGGACGCGCTGGCAACAGAATACGACGATCCTCTTCTGTTGGGGGCAGCAGAAATGCTGTATGTGCTGATAAACGAAGGTCCGGTAGCCGGTATGTCAGCTTATGATGACGGAGGGAAGGCTTGCATGCTCTATTTGCAAAGCGTCCTGGCACATCAGCCTGCGCATCCACTGCACTACCTCACAGCCAGGAATCTGGGTGAGTGGGCTGACAATGAGAAATCATTAGATACCACGACTTCCTCGCAGTTGGTGGCCATGAGCGCCGAGGTGCTGGCATTAGCCATGTGGGATGAGGTGACTACTCAGGCACTGGCAGGTGAAGAAGGTTACGTGTTCAATCTTGCGATTGAAGTATGCCGCCTCCGCCAGGAAGATCCCTTCCCTGACCTTTTTGCCCGACAGCGAGATAATCCTGAATCAATGCTTTGGTATCAACTGATGCAGACGGATGATGCCGTCCAGGCAAGCCAGGTATGTTTTCTGGCAGAAACTCAGTTCGACCTCAGAGAAATGGCGAGTGGACCCGCGCTGAGTAGCGGCATTGGCCCAAAATGGGCTGCTCAGCGCAACCTGGATTCGGTATTGCAGGAATTAAAACGCTTTCCAGAAATGGGATGGCCTTTACTTGAGACGGCGCTGAAAAGTCCGGTGATCAGAAACCGTCAGATGGCGATTAATGCTCTCGAAATGTGGCCGTTTGATAGTCTGGCAGTTCATGGTCCATATATTGAAGAATGTGCTGATGCTGAACCCCATAAAGAGGTGCAGGAGCGTCTGAAAAAACTACGAGACCGATTATCTTCCGCAAGCTAAACCCGTTCATCTGAACGGGGTTTTTACATTAAAGCCGGGCAAAGATGCCCGGCCTGTTAATGGATCATTATCAGAACGACACGCCCAGTCTGACCTGGCCGTAATAGCCACCGGATTCCGCGCCGTGCAGCGCATCAGACCAGCCACCCTGCACGCCCAGCGTCACGTTCTGACGGATACGTGCGTCCAGACCACCGTTGATCCCAACGCCGGTACCCGACAGGTTGCTCCTGAACGATGCTTCCGATCCCGCCACGCCCGGCACCGATGCCGTCACGCCGCTGTGGCCGCCGTAGCTCTGCGTGATCGATGGCGTAACCCACCAGCTCAACTTCGCCTTCGCAGACTGCGACGAGCCAACCTTCAGCCCTGCACGGACCGACTGGCGATGAGTGTTGGACCAGCTGAGTGATGCTGCTTCATCCTGAGCATCATCCACGCTGAGGCCCTGCACCGTGTACTGCAACTGCGGTTCCAGTGACAGGTTTGATCCGACGTTAAACGCCTGACCAAGTTCTGCCGAGGCCAGCCAGCCGGTGCCGTCAGTCGACAGACGCGTGCCGTCGTTCGAGTTGGTAGACAGGCTGTGGCGACTTGCCTGCAACAGACCATCAACATGTAAACCCGCATGGCTGCGGCCCGACAGGTACACGCCACCGGTATAAGACGTGTCGCGATCGGTACCCGCCGCGTGGCTGCCGCCGTCACGCCAGACATCGCTGCGCATCAGGCCGGTGGCACCGTACAGCCCTGCCCGCCAGTCGGCATTGGCGCCGTCAAGCTGCCAGAGATCCCCACCCAATTGCAGGAAGCTGTACGCGCTGCTGCTTTCCGGCACGCTGCCGCCTGTCAGGCTACCGCTGTCAGCATGGCGCAGATGGCCCGCCACCAGACGGCCCCAGACCCGGCTGTCCGGCGCGTAGTGGAAGCGTGTGTCCGCCGTACCTGCCACCAGGCGATCGAAATCGAGTGACAGTGACGGCAACGCCGCGTAGCTCCACATGCCGTCACGGTAGTTCGTCGTTCCGCTAACCGGCGTGGTGTCGCTGCTGCCCTCGTCCGGTGTGGTAGTACCGGTATCCGTAGTAGGGGTTTGTGTCAGCTGGGAAGTCAGGTACCAGCTCTGATCAGCGTTGCGATACAGGCTGTAGGAATACGCACCCGCCACCAGCGGTTGGTTCAGGGTAAACGCGCCGACATCGGTCGTGCCCCCGTTAATGGCCTCGATCACCGCAATACCGTTGCCGGTGGTCTGGGCACCCAGTCCGCCCCGGTTCAGCACCAGCAGGCCGGTGCTACCGGTAGCCTGACCGCCATCGATAACGACTTTATCGATCGGTGAGCTGCTGTCGCCCGCCACGGTATAGAGGGTAATAGTACCGCCATTGCCGACCAGGTTGGTCACGGTCAGCGTATACGGGGTAAAGGCCCCCTGCGACGGTACAAACACGATGCTGCCGGCGTTCGTCAGGGTATCGACCAGTGAGTCACCGGTGATATTCCAGCTACTGCTATCATCAATGTTCACGTCCGTCGGATCGATGATACCGGTCAGGGTGGTGCTGTTGACCAGCGACAGTGAGGTACCGGCCTGCGCCACAATGTCCGTGGTGGCTTGCAGGCCGTCCATGATCAGTGCGCCGTCATTGAGGTTAACCTGCGACTGGCTGAAAGTGCCGCCCAACGTCAGCGTACCGGAACCGTTCTTGGTGAGCTGCCCGCTGCCGGTGATATCAGTATTCAGCGCTGCGCTGGTGCTGGTGTCATAGGTGGTGACACCGTCGTTGACGAAGCTGCCGCTTGCCAGCGTCAACACGCCGCCATCGGCAATATTCAGCAGACCGCCCGCCGCCACCGTGGTGTCCGTCGCGGTACCGCCACTGCTGACTGACAACAGGCCGCCATTGTTGATGATCGAACTGGAGCCACTACCGCCGTTAAACACGTCAAGCGTGCCGCCGGAGTTCACGGTGGTTGAGGTCACGGTGCCCAGTACACTCTGCACACCGCCTGAATTCACCGTGGTGCCAGTGGCATGGCCGATGACGTACTCCAAGCCTCCCTGGTTAATCACCGTCCCAATCGATGAGTCACCCGATTTGACGTTCAGGAAACCGTTGTTCTCCAGCAACACGTTTTGCGCCAGGCCACCGCTGATAGAAAACGCGCCCAGTGCGTTAGTCCCCGCGAGAGTCGCCCCGGTGCTGGTATTGAGCCCCGCACCGGATGCCAGCGTCAGGCCAGAGGCGATAGCACCATCATTGACATACAGCGTGCCCCCGGAGTTTACGGTGGTATCAGACGCCGTAGCGCTGCTAGCGACATTCATGAAGCCGTTATTGGTTACGGTAGTCCAGTTCGCCGTGCCGCCGCTGTAAACATACTGCGCACCGCCAGCCGCCACTGTGGTTGAGTTGGCTGTTCCATAGATACCCTGCGCAGCGCCAGCACCGATTTCTGTACCGGTCGCCGTACCGCCGCTATAAATATACTGGGCGCCGCCTGAATTCACCGTGGTTGACGTCGCCTCACCCAGAACCTGCTGCGTACCTCCCAACACGGTAGTGTCGACGGCTTCAGCGCCGGCGTATACCGTCTGGTAGCCGCCAGAGTTCACCACGGCTGAAGTACTTAAGCTACCTGAGTTGACGTACTCGATGCCGCCAGAATTGATCTGGGTCGCATTGGTCGAGCCGCCACTGTAGAGGTAGGCGAATGCGCCGTTATTTATCGTGGCGGAGGTCACGCTGCCTGCGACATTAATCTGACCACCAGAGTTCACTACCGTGTCAGTCGCCGTTCCAGCACTGGTGACGAACTGATTACCACCCTCAACGATGGTTGCGTTAGCACTGCCTCCGCTTTGAACATACTGCGTAGCGGAAGTATTCACGATGGCAGAATTGGCAACACCATAGACATACTGCCAACCAGAGGAATTCACAGTAGTACCCGTAGCCACGCCACCCACGCCTACATATTGATCACCCTGGTTAACCGTGGTACCCGTTGCTGTCCCGTATACCGACTCCTCTCCGCCGTTAATGACTGTAGAGATAGCGGAGCCTCCGGAACTCACGTATTGCGTTCCACCCAGGTTCACCGTCGTGCCCGTTGCTGTTCCGAATACCGTCGCCTGTCCGGAATTAATGACAGTGGAGATAGCGGAACCTCCGGCGCTGACATATTGCACCCCGTTCAGGTTAACCGTGGTCCCCGTTGCCGTCCCTGAGACTGTTTCCGTGCCGCCATTCAGGACGGAAGAAGTGGCAGAACCTCCACTGAGGATGATCTGGTTGCCATTGCTGTTCACCGTGGTATCCAGAGCCGTTCCGCCGCTATAGACGACTGCCAATCCCGCAGAGCCAAGGGTGGTGTTGATAGCACTGGTGCCAGACAGCACAGTTAATATGCCGTTATTCTCCATCAGAAGATTGTTTGCCACACCACCACTGATAGAGAAGGCACCCAGGCTGTTGGTGCCGTCGATCGTGGTGCTGGTGTCAGCGGTTAATGATCCTCCTGCCAGCTGAGTGAAATCGGTCACCACTGCGCTAACCACAGCACTTAAGTATCCACCCGAGTTGAGCACCACGTTACTGGCTGTGCCGCCAGCAATATTCGCCCGTCCGCCTGAGTTAACGGTAAGATCGAAGGCAGTTGCACCCGGATTAAGCCCGATGCTTCCTCCACTATTCAGCGTCGTTGAGAAAACAGAACCCCCAGAATAGACATACTGCCTCGACCCGCTGTTGACCGTTGTGCCGGTTGCCACACCACCACTGCTGACGTACTGGAAAGACCCGCTGTTGTTTAAGGTGGTCGCTACCGCAGAACCTCCGGCAAAAACAGTCTGATTAGCGTCATTGGTCACTGACGTTGAAGTGGCTAAGGCACCACTACTGACGTATTGCCAGGCATGATTGGTCACGGTCATGCCGGTCGCGGTATCACCACTGTTGAGCGTCTGCGTCACTCCGGCTCCCGAAATGGTACCGGTGTAAGTCACCGCCGCTGCTGGCTGCGACGCGATGCCCCCCCCCAGCAGCAGGATCGCACATGCCGCCTTCTTCACCGCCATCGGCGGACGCCCACCGCTGCCGGCGCGCTCTGATGCCACTACCCACGCCTGACGCGCTGCGCTCCAGACAATTCTGTAAGCTTTATTCATTGCCCTGTCTCTCTTGTTTTAGTGTTTGCAGGTGAACGGTCACCTTGTGTGTGGTTTTTATTGCTGCCCATGCAGCTGTGCATGGAGCCGGTCGGTCACGCCACAGACCTGTTTTCCAGTAATCAGGCGGGTGCACTCGAACTGCCGATCGGTTCCCTTGTGACGCGGGCACCAGAAAAAGTCCTGGTGGTCGAAGGTTTCATGCAGGCTGTCCCAACAGCCGCTGCAACCGTGACTGCTGAACACCCGCCAGGGTGTGTAAAATTCGGAGCCTGGCAGGGTGAAGCCGCTGATCAGCACCACCGGTATCTGCGACGCCCAGGCAAGCCAGGAAAGCCCACTGGACAAACCGATAAAGAAACTGGCGTGGCGCAGCAGATCCACCCGTTCCTGCAAAGGCAGATTGCCGGTGAAGTCTTCAGCGCCGTAGGGGATGTGGTTCCAGACAAACCCACGACCGGTACGGGCCTCACGGTCGATACACAGCACCCGGTAACCCAGACTCTTCAGGTGTGCCACCACCTCCGCCCAGCCATGTCCGTTATTCCAGAACTTGGCCTGGGCAGTGGACTGGACAGCGATGCAGACGTAAGGCTCGGTAATGGTGCGCGGTGCGCTGAGATTGAGGCGCGGAGCCTCCTCCCGTGGGTCAACCCCCAGGATATGTCCGGCAATGCGGTGAAAACCCGACTGGCGGAAGTCAATCGGCTGATGCGTTTCGTTGCCGCCGAAAAACAGGCCGATGCGATACGTAGCGTACGGGGCACGCTGTACCACAGCGTCCGGCGCGGAGAAGCGAATGTGCGGATATTGCCCTTCCAGCAGGCTAATAATGTTCGGCGCCATCGCACACTCCAGCCGACAACCGTGCAACAGGCGGAAACGTTCCGCGTAGTGGAACCACCCCAGCAGATCGCCCAGCGTGCCGGTGGGGAAGGAAATCAAAACGTCCCGGTCCTTCAGGGACAGGGTTTCATCCAGCAGCGGAGCCACTTCATCGCCACGCCAGACCTGAATGCGGAAACGGACAAAATACTTTTTGGCGGATGTAACCCAGCCAGCACCGGACTCGCAGCTGAACAGGACGTTGCCTGAGTCATCGTCCAGCAAGGCAACGCGCCAGCGCCCTGCGGGCAACAGGATCCTGGCCCCATCATTAAAGTCGAAGAAAATACCGGCTGGCCCCTTCATTGAGGGACGGTCTGGCGGAAGAACGAATGGATAAGCGACGGGTGCTGCGCTATGAACTGGCGCAGACGCAGTAATATCAACAGCCGGGATAATTTCAGTCATGGCAGGCCCCCGCTGTGCTTAACCTGCAACCAGCGAACCTGCCACTCTGACGGGTAAGTCATTCCTCTCACACGCACTCCATGATGCTCTTAAAATAAGAACATTCTTAATTTAACGACGACATGGAGGGGTTATCGGAGGGATTGGGATTTTCAGTAGAGGTGTTCAGTAAAAATAGTTTGCACGCTAAGGTAAGCGCCATAACGATAGCGTTTTAAAGGGGGCGGATATGTAGAACTCCGCCAACAACTCAAGTTAGAACATGTTGTTAAGTAAATATTCTAAGCGGTTAAATGATCCAGTCCCCTTAATCACGCAATACACCTATATTCATTCAGCCAAAAGGACTTGCTTTCTTGCTTTAGACCTTTTCTTCGGAGGTGAGCCCGTAGATGCCGATTCTGCAGATATTTGCCTTTCCGGTTCTTTACTAACCGGTTTCTCAACGACTGGGGTTACGGCTACGGCTGGAGCTGCGGTTGGAGCTGGAGCTGGAGCTGGAGCTGGAGCTGCGGTTGGAACTGGAGCTGGAGCTGCGGTACGGGCAAGTAAACGGTCAAGGGCAGGATTGTTATTTGAATTCAACCATCCATCTCTCACTAATTGGTGAATCATTTTAGTATTGATTTCGTTAACCTCTTTAAGACTGGGAGCATAGTTCGGCAGAGCTAATAAATGCATATGAGTTTCCCAGATATTTAACATGGTATACAGCAAGCCATCATAAGGGGCGTTAACACCTCCCTCCAGTACTTTGAATGTTTCCTGCCAGAGACCACGAAATTTATCAAAAAGACGGTTTCGTAAATCGTTTAGATCTATTGCCTTCATAAGTTCGCCTTTCCCTATCATTGAGGTAATATCGCGACCAGCAGGACGCATCATACTTTCCGCATCACGACTTGCCCCTTCAATAGCCGCACCCGCCATAGCCCGTATAAACAAACCATCAGTCGCAACATCAGATGAGCCAGGTATCGCTTCAATACGCTCGACGCGAGACTCCCATTCAGCTTCCTTAACTGCATTACTTTCATTAGCAAAAGCAACAATTTCTGAGGTTAAATTATTCAGGTTTCTCACCCATTCGGGTTCGGGCATATGTTGTTTTGCGGTAGAAATAATATCGCTGGAAATTTTATTACCAATGTAAATCTTTCGATAGGCTACAATTGCATTCCGTTGCTTTTCATAATTTTTATTATCATTCTGTTGAGTTTCACGTAGCATTTCAGGTGTGATAGTCCTATGCCCTAATTCATCACTATTCATTGCTTGGGCCAACTTTACAGCATCATTTCTTATTTTTGTAAATGATGCAATTCTCCGATGTTTAACACTCATTAAATTACCATTTTCCAGAGTGTCGCTGGATTGTTTATAAAATGCCAGTGGCAGGTGATCTCGTAATTTCCCTTTTTGTGCTGCCGTGATTTTGGGAAATACAGAACGATCATAAACACTCTCGACGCGCTCGTAAAAATCGCTTTTCTCTGAATTCGCGCGTTCGATACTGGGCACGCAAGAACGTTTAGACATCGAGTCAATTAAATCAGAGCGAGTTACCTCATCTTTTTGTGCCAGTTGCTCCATTAATCGTGTCAACCTTACACCAGCCGGTTTCAACATTAGCTGGGGAATAACCGCCATGATAAACTCTTTAGCTTGTGGCGGGAATAACGCTTCACAAATTCGTTTGGCGGGAACGGCGCCATCTTTTAATAAATCAAGCAAATCATTTGCCAGGTCTTCCAGAAGTAATCCGCAGCTGGTTACTGACTGGCCACTGAGAATACCGTCAGCCAGACGTTTCGCCACATCTGCTTCATCCAGCCACTGCAGAAAAGTATCTGGACCTAATTCTTTGGCTTTTTTCAGTGCCTTCTGCATATCTTCAGTGGTGGTTGATTCTTTCTGGGGATCAAGGTTATCAAGGGCCTCTCTTACTGGTGGAGGTAATTCCTTAGTGAGTTCTTTTTCAGGATCTTCGTGCCCAGGATCACTGTAAACCGATTCAGGAAGCAATTGATGTTTACTTCCTTCAACAACTGCATTAACCCACTCCGGATTATTTGCAAAAACCCAGTCCTCATTAGTACGTATTGCTTTGCCTTTATTGGTCCATTCATCCATCTTTTTTATGAATGTCTCTGTATACTCACTGGCTTTACATACAATATTTGCCCAAGGGTCTACTACCCAGCAATTATCATAATCGGAAAAGTGAATGCTATCTTTAGCATAAGGAGAAGGTTTACCGACAAGCGTAAAGGCATGGGTACCTTTTTTGTCAACTTGATATTGCCTGGAATATCCACCACTCTTATTTATGATTTGATCAGCAATCCCTGACATCTCGCCACAATTCCCTGCACCTAGCTTCATTGCCAAAGTATTATCTGGATAAAAAGGTGGCATACGATTATGTCCAGTGGCGGTACCTAAACCGCACCAGGCTTTCCTTTTATGTTCAATAGCCTTATTTCCATCAAACCAAGCTTTTGTTATTCTGGTGACGCTATTAGGATCGTTTATGCGCATTTTATTTTCGCTTTTTGTTCCAATCTGTTTAAATCGATCTCTGACAATTGCATTTGCGCTTTCCGCAAAATATTTATTCTTGTTAAATCCAGGCCCATCAAGATGCCTATAAGCAGGGATTGATGGAAGTGTATAAATCTCTTCAGATTCGTTTCTGTCGACCGGCGAACAATCTAATAATCTCTGCAGATTTTGTATATGGCGCGCCTCTGCAATATTGCTATCCATCGATTGAGGAGGATGATTAAGGGAATTGAGAATATTGTGATTACTAGCATCAACCGGGACAAAGAAATCGTTAAGCGTTGAATTGGAAAAATTACTACTCCCTATCCCACTATCTTTTAATGAGTTGACCACCCCATCCATAAACTGTAATTTTTCGTCTGGAGTCAATTGACTGTTATTGGTGATAAATGATAGAAAGTTATTTTCATTTTGTCCATTTAAATATTTTTCAACTCCTGCATCTGTCCACTGATTTTTCAATCCCGAGGTTACCGCCTGGCTAATATCCATTTCACCGAATTCAATACCTGAAAAGTCGATGGGTGTTCCGGGAGTAAAATCTTTAACAACTTCCCCGAGAGCATAAAACCTCTCAGTCATGATTGTTTCACGCTCATAATCACCAAGGTGCTCCGGTACAGGTTGCCTTAGTAGCTGCAATGCATCACTACCTGAAGAACTGGAGGGTGAAATACTTTCCTGATGGGTGGATGTTGAAGCCACGCTCTCCGCGTGGCTATATGTTGGAGTATTGTTAAGTATCGGATTCATGTCATTTACCTTTAATTAAATTAGGTAAAATCTATCTGAATCACTTTTTATGACTTCCGTTTTTCTCCAGAAATTTATAGTTTTCGCCTGGAGTTGGAATTATCTTAAAATACTTAAAACACACCCTCCCGCTAATAAATTGCATTCCTCATCATGATGTTCATTTTTATCTCCAGGCAACCATGTTGTTCCTGATACTTACTCTGATTACACAATTGCAATTCACGGCGCCGTCACATCCACTGCATTCAATCCGCCATTGATGCGGAAAGCGACCCGTTGCGGATGGTTTACCGAAACCAGATATTCAATCGGCTGACGCTGGCTATCGTAAATTACACCCCGGTACACCAGCGCCGGGCTTTCTGGTTTTGCCTGCAACAACAGATGGTCTTCTTCACTCATTGCAGCAGCACGGACGGTCCCTTCATCATAAACATCATGAATAGCGTAACGTTCCGCCAGCAGGCGATAGAGGGAGCCTTCTTTTTCTAACATCTCTGCACTTAAATCCGGGACACGCGATCGCGGTAAATAACTGGTTTCAATGCAGAAGGGATGACCATCGGCTAGCCGCAGGCGTTTAATCATCACTAAATCATCCCCTTCTTCAATCTGCAGCAACCGTGCAATGCGCGCGCTGGCCGGGGATACATGGAAATAGATCAACTGGCTGCTGGGTACGGCACCATTGAGTTCAAGGATTTTGCTGATCCCCAGTGCCGGTTGCAGAGGACGTTCAATGGCGGTATCCACCAGCCAGGTCCCTTGATTGCCGCGCCGTTCCAGCACGCCTTCATCAATTAACTCTGTCAGCAGCTTGCGCACCGTCATCCGACTGATCCCCAGCATCTCGCTCAACTCGCGTTCTGCCGGAATCTGATCGCCGCTGTTGAAATCGGGTGAATTTAGTATTTCGAGTAAGCGTTTGCGCGCATCAAGATAACTTCTGCGCGGCCTTCTGGTCTGCTTTTCTGGACTGTTCATGGTCTGTTTTGTTCTGGTGTCATTAAAAAAGAATTTAAAAACCAATCATTTGATTTAGAAAATAAAAATGATTGATAAGCTTGTAATTAGGAAAATAAGCATAACATACCACGATGATTTTTTTACGCCTTTGCGGCGAATTGTTGTTGCTATATACATCAGATTGCGTGTAAATCACCCCACATGGTCTGTTTTTAGGTATAAATACAACACCAGGGAAACAATAATGAAAATAAAAAAAACCGTCACCGTTATAGCCGCAGCAATAGCATTATTTAGTTGTGTCCACACGGCGATGGCCGCAGATCCACTGCGTTTAGGCATCGACCCTACTTTCCCGCCTTTTGAATCGAAAAATGCCAGCGGTCAACTTGTCGGTTTCGATATTGACCTTGGCAATGCGATTTGCGCGGAAATGAAGGTGCAATGCTCGTGGGTGCAGAACAGCTTTGACGGGCTGATTCCGGCACTACAGGCAAAAAAAATTTGATGCCATCCTTTCTTCTCTTTCGATCACCGACGAACGCAAAAAAGCCATCGCTTTCAGCGACAAACTGTTCAATACCCCTGCCTTCCTGATTACCGCCAAAGGCAGTTCGCTGACCCCTACGGCACAGTCGCTGAAGGGCAAACGTATCGGGGTGCAGCAGGGTTCGGTGTTTGAAAACTACGCCAACAAATACTGGCGTAACGCCGGTGTGGAAGTGATTGCCTATCCGGATGCGGAATCGGTGTATGCCGATCTGACCAATGGTCGCCTCGATGGCACCCTCGACGATGCCGTAGTGATCACCGAAGCCCTGCTCAGTAAACCTCAGGGTAAAAACTTCGCGCTGGTGCAGCCGCAGGTGAAGGATGACGAGATCTTCGGACCCGGCACCGGTATCGGCCTGCGCCAGAGTGACACCGCATTGCAGGCCCGTTTTAACCAGGCCATCGCCACCATTCGCGCCAACGGCACCTACGATCGCTTAGCTAAAAAATACTTTGATTTCAATATTTACGGTGAATAACTCCATGCAGACCCAATCGATTATTTCCTCCCTGATGAGCGGCCATTTTCAGCATAAACCGGTGCGTCAGGTGTTCCTTGTGGCCTGCGGGGGTTCGCTGGTAGATATGTATCCGGCGCACTATTTCCTGAATGAGCAAGGTGAAAACCTGCGTTCGTGGATGATGACAGCCAATGAATTTGTCTATGCCACTCCTCACGCATTAGGTGAGTCGTCAATCGTTATCGTCTGTTCACATGGCGGCAATACGCCGGAATCGGTCGCTGCCGCCCAGCTGGCGAAAACGCGCGGAGCCGCCACCATCACCCTGACGCACAATCCCGAAGCGCAACTGCTGCAATGGGCCGACCATAACCTGCTGTATAAATGGGGTGATGACACGCTGGTCACTGAAAACCCGATGGCGCTGATCCTCAGCCTGTGCGTTGATGTGCTGCGTCAGGTGGAAGACTACGCCGGATGGCATGATTTCCAGCAGAGCTTTGGTCAGATCGATCAGGTGATCCGCCAGGCCCGCACCCAGGTCGCCGCCCGCTGTGCCGACTTCGCGCAACAATATCAGCATGAATCGCTGTTCTATGTGCTCTCCAGTGGCGCCTCATACGGACACGCCTATGGCTTTGCCATCTGCTCCCTGATGGAAATGCAGCGTCTCGATGCCGCCTCGATTCACAGCGGGGAATTCTTTCATGGTCCGTTTGAAGTCACCGATAATCACGTTCCCTTTATTCTGTTGATGAATGAAGGCCGCACCCGTGGTCTGGATCAGCGTGTGCTGGGATTCCTCAATCGTTACAACGATAAAACCGTGGTGGTGGATGCCCGCGAGCTGGGTCTGGATGCCCTGCCGGTGTCAGTGGTTGACTACTTTAACCCGGTGCTGTTTTACAGCATCATGTGCGACTACCGTGCGGCGCTGGCTGATATTCGCCAGCATCCGCTCTCAACCCGTCGCTATATGGGCGTAGTGGAATACTAAGGACAGCGGTAATGAAGGTAATTGGCGTAGGCGACAACGTTGTCGATAAATATGAGCACCGCCGCGTGCGCTATCCGGGAGGCAACGCGCTGAATTTCAGCGTGTATGCCGCGATGCTGGATGCCTCTGCTGCTTATCTGGGTATCTTCGGCAACGATGCGGCGGCAGACCACGTGATGCGGACGCTGGCAAAACGCGGTATCGATACACGTTATTGCCGGACGGTTGAGGGTGAAAATGGCTATGCGCGCCTGACCATCGAGCAAGGCGAACGGGTGTTTCTCGATTCTAACCTTGGCGGCGTTCGCCAGACGGAATCGATGGATTTCGTGCTGCAACACCGCGCCTGGCTGGCGGATTTCGCGCTGATCCACACCAGCAGCTACAGCTATATCGACGCACAATTGCCTGAGCTGGCGAAGCTTCCCGGCTGGCTGACCTATGATTTCTCCGATGACTTTGTTATCGATCAGGCGTTGCCATTATGCCGCTGGCTCGACGCGGCCTTTTTCTCCTGTGCCGGATGGTCGCTGTCAGACACGCGCGACCTGCTGACGCAGGCGGTGCAAGCCGGTAGCCGCTATGCCATCGCCACGCGGGGTGCAGAGGGGGCCATCCTGTTCGACGGAGAAAACTGGTATCAGCAGCAACCAGAAGCAATCACGCCGGTGGATACTTTAGGGGCCGGTGATGCGTTTATCACCGCCTTTCTGCTCAGCCTGCGCGCTCAGGGCAATATCCCGGCAGCGTTACAGGCCGGTGCGCATTTCGCGGCGAAAATTTGCCTGTTAGAGGGAGCCTTCGGCGAAGGCGAGTCTTACTGAATTAATGCTGGTGAGATGCCAGCGTTTGCCATCACCCCGCAGGGTCGTGATACTCAGCGGGGCGATATCAATCAACTGAAAAGCACTGACCGGTGCACCCAGCAGACCAATAACCATTGCCCGAATCACCGCCGCTGACACGATGGCGCACTGCGGTTGACGATCGGCAACGTAGCCGGACAACCAGGAGTCAGTGCGCGCCAGCAGTTGCGCCACCCCTTCCCCTCCCGGTGCAGCCTCACCTGCCAGCCAGCGCTGAAAATCCTCACCATGCTGCGTGATCACTGCTTTGATCGGCATCCCCGCCCAAAGCCCATAGGCCGGTTCTGCCAGTGCCGGTACGCTTTGCCCCACTGCCCCCAGCGCCTGTGCCGTCTGTTGTGCCGCCAACTCCGGTGCCAGCCATATTTGGCTACCCGGTGCGATGCCCCCCTGCATCTGTTGTGCGGCCAGGCGAGAGGCCTCACTCAGGGCATCATTAGCAGGAAACCGTGAGTGGCGATTTGCCAGGGTTTCCCCCTGGCAAATCAGTTGCAGGACAGCGGCCATCAGTATCCTGCCGTTGCGTAGCGATGACGGGGATTCTGCACGGTCTTTTCGGCAAACAGGCCAAACAGCAGCCCGGTTGCACACCACAGGGTCAGCTGCGTGCCGAAAGAACTCAGGCGGAAACGCCAGAGCACATCAGCAGAGAAGCCATGCGGAACCTCATTTATCGCAGGCATCAGCAGGCAGGCCACGATCAGCATCGCCAGCCCGGCCAGCAGGCCCCACAACGCCGCATTCCAGCTTCCCAGCCGCGCCCGCAGCTGATGGGCGCTCCAGGCGGCAGTGACCACAATCACGGCGGAGACCAGCAGCATCACGAAGTAGAGCATCGTCCGGTAGCCAATAGTCGATGCATCACCCACCGCCGGTGGATTAGGCGGATATTTAAGCCCCGGCATCAGGCTCATGATCAGGAATCCCCCCAATGCCAGCGCCAACGCCAGTGCTCTCGCCCCGGCCGGACCGGTGCGCTGCCAGCATAACGACCAGACCAGAGCCAAAGCACCGCCCATCGCCGCACTGAACAGGATCATCCCGCTCAGCAGACCTGCGCCAGACTGCGTACCGCGACTGAAAACTTCGCCATCGGCTTCATGATCATGGTGATGCTCGCTCCCGGCGCTACTGTGCTGTGCGGCGAGGGTTTCTTCGAATGAAATCGCCCGATCAACCTGCGGCTCACCAAAGAAATGGGCAAAACTGAAGGCGATGATGCCAGCGAGGATCCCTGCCATCATCCCGTTTAACAGAAGTTTTCCGGTCATGGTGATGTCCTTAATGGCAGGGGAAACCCAGCAGATGCCGCGCATCATGGAAATATTCATGGATCTGATTGCCGGAGAACACCGCAGTGGCCCCCTGCTCAGCACCAATAAAATACACCGCCAGCAGCACCATCAGCGTAATAAAAGCCGCCCAGGGTAATACGCTATTGAACGGGATCGGGGCCTGACCTGCATGAATATCATTAACGGTACGTTCCATTTTTCTTCCTCATATCTGGCTGCAAGTAAAAACTTCAGGGATTAATACGCGCCGACGCCGGACTGACCGCCACGGGAACACGCAGCACCGGATGGTGATGATGATCATGCGCAGGCGGACAGCTCGCGCTGGATAGCGTCACCGGCATACCATGCGGGGTATTGAGATACGCCTGCCGCCATTCGTCGGTGCGGCGGACAATATCGGCCTGCCCGGTCAACTCCAGCGACAGCAGCATGTGCTCGGTGGCGGCAACCCACTGGCGGTAATAAGCATCATTAACGCTTTCATGTTCCTGTATCGGGTGCGCTTTGATTTCTGTGCTGAAAACATCGACCCACTCTTTCCAGCTGAACTTGCCAGCCTGATGCAGGCAAACGATCAGGGAAAACACCTGTGCCTGCCACGGATGTTCAAACGGCGCGTTTTCCGCATCATGGCCCGTAAAGGATGTACTCATAACGCCTCCAGATAGTCGTCCCACAGATCGATACGCACCGTGTCTTTCGACGGCGCGTTATCACCCCACAACTCGGTGGCGGCAAAGCTGACGCTGTACACGTGCTGCGGATGTTCACCCAGGCCGTGGGCAACGGTGTCCGGGGTAACAAAAACCCCATGATCAATCACGATGGTGCCGATCTTGTCGCGCACATAACGTGGCAGGCGGGTATGTCCGCCGGGATTGATGTTTTTCGCCCGGACGCGATCACCCACCCGGAAGCTGGCGGGTACATCAACATCAACCCGCGCCGAGGCACCGGTGGTGACCACCGCCTGTACCATCTCCTGACGTAACACCGGTGTTTCCGCCGATGCGATAACGGGCTTGACCGCTCCGGACAACTCATCAAGGGTGATCACCCCCTTCTCCAGCAGCAGCGTCTCGAAAGCGTGCATCCAGTGTTCGTAATAACTTTCTTCGAGATAGTGCGCCGGATTCATGCGCTCAATGGCATGGCGGAACATATCCACATTGAAGTGACCGCCGACAAACAGCGAGGCAAAAAAGGAAAAGGCACGTCGCTCCCATTCATGATGAAAAGGAGGTTCGTTTTCTTCGGTGACAACAGCACCCATACCGTGCATACCGCCCAGATCATGTATCCCGTTCATAGCGTCTCCTGAAAAGAAGGGTTTAGTTACCCGGTTGCAGCGCCACGCCCGTGCCAATCATGGCATCGCGCGTCACCAGATCGGCCAGCTGAGCTTCACTCCAGCCCTCGGTTCCGGCCGGTCTTTCTGGCAGCACCAGATAACGCAGCTCGGCGCTGCTATCCCAGACGCGGATTTCCCGATCTTCACTGATGTGCAGGCCAAACTCGGCCAGAACACTGCGCGGTTCAATCACGATGCGTGAGCGATAAGGTGCGGATTTGTACCAGGCAGGCGGCAGTCCCAGCGTTGGCCACGGGTAGCAGGAGCACAGGGTGCAGACCGTGACGTTGTGAACATCGGCGGTATTCTCCACCACCATCATGTCTTCCCCTTGCACCCCGGAAAAGCCCAGCTCGGCAATGGCCTCAGTGCCATGCGCCAGCAGACGGGCCTTGTAATCCGGGTCGCTCCAGGCTTTCGCCACCACCAGCGCGCCATTGCGGGGGCCAATGCGGTGTTCGTAGGTGTCGATAAGTTCATCCAGCGCGACGGGATCAATCAGCCCCTTTTCCGTCAGCAGCGACTCCAGTGCTTTCACGCGCAGCGCGATTTCCGCAGGCGGCTCGGTGTGGTCGTGATCATGTTCCATGGTGTTTCTCCGGGAAATTAAAGGTAAATACTGTGATGACATCTGCTTCCAGTCATTGCCCGCTTCAAACGCGACAGCGGGCTGATTACTGACCTGAACATAACGCGACTGCACAACGCCTACCTGGTTGAGAAGGACAGTCACCTGGTCAGGAAGGACAGCATCAGAAAACGCGGGCATAACGCAGATTCAGGCGGAAATCCTCTTCCGCGCCATTTTCCACACGCAGATCGCGGCCCAGCTGGATCTGGAACTGGTCGCGCGGGGTGACAAATTTGGTGGCGGTGATGCGTACATTGGTGGTCTGCGCCGGGTTATCCTGCTTGTCGCCGTCAACAGTGGTCTCGCCGCCCCAGGTCTGACCGAACCCCAGGCCGAGCGCCAGCGTCGGATCGGGCATATAACGCCCCATAATCTGCGCTGCCCAGGCGTTGTCCTGCTGCAAACGGGATGAGGCGGTCCCATAGTCGTTATTGTTGCCGTACCAGATGGCGTCACCGACCACATCCAGCGCCCATTTTTCCGTGAAGAACTTGACCCAGGCGGCCTGCAAATCCACCTTCCAGCGGTTCTCCCCCAGATTCAGGGCGTCCTTATGGTCATAGTTACCGGTGGGAACATAGAGATAGGGGGCAAAACCAAACACATCGCCGCCTTCGCTGAGTTTCACCTTTAACGGCACGGTCAGAATTAAGTCGCCGGTGCCATTGGCGGAACCGAGCGCAGCCGCGTCGCCGCCACCGGAGATGCGGCCAAATGGCAACAGGAACTGCGGGTCGAGGGTGGCGGATTCGCTGATCTGCACGGTATGCAGCAGACGCAACATGCCGATATCGGAGGTCAGGTTGTAATCCGAGCTGACTTTATCGCCGCGCGAGTGCGCCGAGCCGGTTGAAGCGTGCTGGTAATAAAGCAGCCCTACCGTGGTGCCGTCGGGAAACTGACTGTAGTCGCCGGGTGCCACTTCCACGGCGAACGCAGGCAAAGAAGCCAGCAGGGTGGCAGGCAGGAAAAAGCGTAATGCGTGCATAAGGTAAACCCCAGAAAGTGATCGATGGATGAGATTTCGTCGTATTTTCAGCGCAATGCGTCACGCAGCATCCCGGTCTGGGGATGGCAGTTGATGTATTCAAAGGTTTGAAAACGGGCGTCGGAGACCGACACTTCGTGGTAGAGCCGCAGTTTTTGCAGACCGGTCACCACGCGGAAAAAGGTGGTGAAGATACGCAGATGGGTGGGATGGGATTCTGCCCAGCGTTCAAGCCGGTCCAGGGATCGCCAGAAACCAATGTCGTAGGCAATATCCAGCAGGTTGCCGTCTTTATCGACGTTGCGCACAAAGCGGTTGCTATAACAGCCGAGCGGCTGCCCTTCGTCGCGCAGAAAATCCATGCCTGCCTGTAACGGCGGCAGCATTTCGGTGAAGTACAGCTGACGCTCCTGTTCGTCGGCTTCCACCCAGTCCTGGCCAGATCGGATCAGCGTGATATTGTCATGGCCCTGCACCACCACGCGGCCTCCGGCTGCCGGGTCGCCGGCAATCACCCGCAGTTCCCCGTCAGGTTGTAGCCAGTCATTTTGCGAGGCCGGAATACGATCGCGCACCGATCCCCAGTAGCCATGCTCCTGAATCTCGCCGCTGAGGTTATCCATCACCGCGCCGACACCGGGCAGATCCTCTTTAAAGGCGTAGAGGGTTTCGAACTGTTCAGCACGCGGCGCGATAATCTCACGGAAATAACCGAGACCTTCGTGCAAACGATCATCCGCCGACCACCACTGATCGATTTCCGGCTGACGGATCCAGTGACAGTAAGCCGCCGGATCGCGCCAGTAACCCACCACGATAAAGTTACCGTAACCCTGGTTGTCAACATGGAAGGTGATGTCATGGTTGCCAGGGCCGTTATCGAGGCTGAAGCTGGCGACGATGTGCTGCATGGCGCTGACAGCTGTTGCCCGCTGTTCTTCGCGAAATTGCACGCCCAGATACGCCATCACCACCTGAGTCAGGCTGGCATCGGCCCGGCCAACAAACATCGGGAAAGGCGGTTGATAGTCGTCATGAACCCGACGGGACAAAGTGCGCGGACATTTCAGGTGTTTATCAATGGCAGATTCCATACAGACTCCCAGGTAGATAGTTTTCAGCGATGGGTTAATTCGCCATTGATACTAAGGAGATTTTTTCTGGCTACCTGGCTTAGTCGGACAATCACCTGGCTGGAAAGGACAACCCTGATGACGCGGGTGATGATGAAATGAAACGGTGCAGCATTGCCCGCCAATAGTGCGTCTGCGTCGCGTCAGCGCCACTGAATAGTCAAATTATCCCGCCAATTCATGTCGCCATCGTCATGGCGCAAATATTGCTTTCAGTTTGAAACCATCAATCCTGATGCGCAGTTTTCATATGAGGTGTCGCTGTGAACAGTCATTCCACACCCAGGGATATCCGCTATTCCACCGAACATGTTGCCGTGCCTCAGCGCTTTGAATACTGGAATGATGTCATTATGCGTCACTGCATTCCTTCAGATGGTAAGCCGCTGGCGGAGGGTCGTTTTGAGGGCGAGCTTGCGGTGCGGGAGGTCGGTCTGATCGATGTCTGCACCCTCACCTCAACGCTGCACTACTGGGAGCGTAAGTCACAACATCTGCGCACCGGACCGGAAGACGACCTGTGGCTCGGTTATATCCAGGGTGGCTATGGTCAGTTGGAACAAGGGGGGCGTAAAGCCAGCCTGGCAGCGGGGAATCTGGTGTTGTACGATGCCGCGCAGACCTTTCGTTTCAGCATTGGTGGCAGAAATAACCATCTGATTCGCATCCCGCGCCATCTGCTGACCGGGAGAGTGCCAGCCAGCGTGGGTTTCACCGCCACCATCCTTGATGATACCCGTCCGGGGATTATCCCGTTGCGGGAGATGATTTATCAGACCGTGCAGACGCCGGTGCTGATGAATAACCCCGATGTCGCTGGCCGCTTTTCGCAGACGCTGCTGGATCTGCTGGTGCTCAGTCTTGAGTTGCAGGATCACGCCAACGCGGCGTCCGAGCGCGATCTGTACGCCAGAATGCGCAACTACATCAGCCGCAACCTGACCAATCCTGAACTGAGCGTAGAAAGCATGGCGCTGGCACATCACGTCTCCGTGCGTACCGTGGCCCGGACCTTTGCCCGTAAACAGAAGACACCCGCCGCGGTCATCTGGCAGGAAAGATTACTGGCCAGCCGCGATGCACTGGAGCAGGGCCGGGTAACCAGTGTCTCTCAGGCGGCACTCGACTATGGATTCTCTGATTTTTCTCACTTCAGCCACGCGTTCCGTAAAGCCTTTGGTGTCACACCCAACTCGGTTCTGAAGCAAAATGTGCAGGTTTTTATCCCCGCGCCGGATAAATCCTGATGTTCTGCAACGGAACCAGGGGGTTCCGTTGCGGTTATTTGTCTTAATTTTAGCTCTAATTGTCATGCTATTGTTAAAACAAAGGCACATTACACCAGGTGTGATACGATATATTTTCACCAGGATATCCAGCTAACATTTGGTTTGTTTAATGATGCAGGAAGAAATAGAACAATATATCGCAGTCATTCTGCAAGAATGGCGGCCATTACGTGCAGCACTTCCACAAGATGTTATCGCTATTTTACGTCAGATTGCGGATACACAATCCGATAATCTTGCTCACCGCTTTTATGAAACATTGCTCAAAGATCCGGCTATTTCCAGGCATTTGTCTTATGAACTTGTTGAGGAGCGACTCAGTAGCTCGCTGTCGAAATGGGTTAAAGCCATTCTGACCGAAGATGAAAGCCAATTTGAAAACCTGGCGCAGCTGCAATACCACGTCGGTGGTGTGCATGCCCGCATTGGTATTCCGGTTGAATTTGTTCAGCGCGGTGCCCGCCAGCTAAAATACGGTATTTTTGCTTACGTTGCCCAGCATGATATTCCGTACCCCCTCAGTTTACAGGTGATGCACTATGCGGCGATGGCGATTGATATTGCCATCGAAATGATGAGCCATGCCTATGCGATGTCCCATTATCGGGCCACGCGTAATGAAGAAGCTTATCGTATGCATGTACTGATGAATAATGCCTGGCAGGAACAAGGCAAACAACAATCGGCCCTTTCCAGCTGGGAAAACTCGGTTATCTATAATCTGGTGAGTGGTGTACCACAAACGGAACAACTGCTGAATATATCCGAATCTAACTTTGGCCTGTGGTTCCGCCATAAATGCGTGCGCCAGTTTGGTGAAAACCCCCAGATTCAGCAGATGCGCCAGCTGATGGCGAAGATTGATACAACCATGGCCGGTATTGATTTAACCATGGCCATACCGGTAGAAAAATTGCAGGAACTGTTGCGTGTTATTCACGCTAACTGTCAGAAAATTAATACCTATATGGAGATGCTATTTAACGACGTCTCTCATATGCAGGATGGTAAAGATGCACTGACTAATTTACTTAACAAACGTTACCTGCCAATTATTCTAAAACATGAAGTCAGCCTGGCAATGGAAAATCGTTTACCGTTAAGTGTCGCCATCATTGACGTGGACTTCTTTAAAAAGGTCAATGATGAATGGGGACATTCGGTTGGTGATCGCGCATTAACCCATATCGCTAATCTGTTGAGTGATAATATTCGTGCCAGCGACTATTTATTCCGTTATGGCGGTGAAGAGTTTTTGATTGTGCTGGTTGAGGCGGGTCAGTCGGAAACCTATACGTTATTAGAACGGATTCGTCGCATTGTCAATAATACGCCTTTTGAAACCGTGTCCGGAAAAACCATCACCCTCACGGTCAGTATTGGCTATACATTACATAGCGGTCACCCGGATTATAATTTATTACTGAATAAGGCTGATGCTGCATTATATGAAGCCAAACGCGGTGGCAGAAACCGTATTGTTCAGCAATAAATCTGCGTATTTGCACACATTCGTAGCGGCGCGATTTATCGCGCTGTTACAAATAGCGCTGTAATGATTGCCGCAACATGACAATTTTGTCATCCTGGCCGGATTCACTCTTAAAACGGGCCCCTTTAAGTTTTCCTTAAGAAATGCATGGCTAAACTCCAGTGATACACCTGGAGGTGATAACCGTGATATTAACCACTTTTTCATTGCTCAAAGAAAAGACCCGTTATATGCAGGCGTTTATTGCTAACCCCCGCGCTTTTGGCTCGATTGCTCCCTCTTCACCCTCCCTTTGTCGCCGAATGTCGGATGCGGTGGATTGGACGCAGGCGCATCACGTCGCTGAGCTGGGTGCCGGAGACGGCGTTCTGACGCGCCATTTATTAAACCGTATGCACTCCCGCGCCACCCTGTCGGCTTATGAAATCAATCCCCGGCTGGCGCTGAAACTCTCCTCGCTAAACGATAACCGCCTGACCGTGTTCACGGATTCTGCCGAACAGGTCGAACAGGGATGCGATGCCATTTTTTCCTGTTTACCCTTACTGTCGCTGCCGGAACCGCTGCGCCATCGCATCCTGCAACGTGTGGTCGCCTCGCTCAATCCCGGCGGTTTGTTTATTCAGTTCCAGTACACCTCGTTTTCTGAACCGCTGCTTTCCGGCTACTTCCACTGGACGCGCACCAGAGTGATGCGCAACCTGCCCCCGGCGTTGGTCTATCGCTGCCAGAGCGTCGGTGTCTGCGCGGCCTGAGGCCATTTATGACGACTTGTTTTTACGCGCACCAGGGCGTGTCAGCGCATTGCTGATCTCATACAGCTTGCTCATGCTGGTCATGGTGGCAACCGGTGCTGCGGCAGCCAGCCCCAGCACCAGGATTTCCAGGCAGATCATCGGCGTGGCATGTACTGGCATTTTGTCAGCCGAACGGCTGCGCGGGATCTCAATCATCACATCGGCGTGCTGCGCGAAAATGCTGTCGGGCGTGCCGGTTAGCAGCACAATTTTCATCCCCAGCCGCTGAGCTTCTGCCAGGGTGACCAGACCTTCCGGGTGCGCACTGCTCTGCACCAGCATAATCAGCACATCCGCGTGACGCATATCAGCGATCTGTTCACTCAGCGAAATACCGGTGCGGTTAAGCACATACGAAGGGGTGCCATTGCGTTTGAACAGCCGCGCGGTGTAATCCGCCAGGATGGCGGATGCGCCAATACCGAAAATCGCCACCCGCTCCGCCTGCTGCAACAGCCCGATGGCCTGCTGAATAGCCTGACGATTATCCGGTGCCGCCAGCATCTCGCAACTGATGCGATAACTGTCGAGCACGAAATCGATGCTGCCCCGCGCATCCTGCGAGAGTTCATTGACAGTCACCGCCACCCGCGCCGGTGAACGACTGGTGACACCCAGATATTCGGCAATCACAATCTTCAGATCCCGGAAGCCAGAAAAACCCAGCGCCTGGATAGCGCGGATCACCGTGGCGTCAGAAGTCTGGGTATCAATCGCAATCTCCAGCGCGGTTTTATCCAGCACGGCACTGCGATGCTGGTGAATGTGCTGCGCGACTTTTAACAGCCGGGGAGTTAACAGATGCTTATTGGCGTGGAAGCGTTCGCCATAGAGATCATAGGGTTTTTTGCTGATTTTGGGATTGGACTCAGTCACCGGGGTTAAATACCTTATAAATTATACAGTTAATCAGCCCTTCCCCATTTTTCATCACGTTATCAGGCTAACTTTCGGACCGTTTTACGTATTAGTAAAGCCTGAACAGGCCCGCTAAGTAAAGAATAGTCGATGGTTATTTGGTCAGTCATCGCGTTGCATTCGCTCATTATTCTTCTGAATATTAAGAATACCTTAATTTATGACTTAATAAGTTCAACGCAATAATCAATGAAGAGTGCCGTTGCTAATCCCTTCCTGCCAGAAAAATGTAGTGTAATGACGGTAAATATTATGAAGCTACATCAACTACTACATTTTCAACACATAACACTAATTTTAAACGATATTATTCACTACATTATATTTATCCCTATCAGGAAATAATGTTTTCTCCTGCGTGAAAATCTCCATTTTTTATTTAGGTGAATAATTTATTTTCCCTGAAATAACAAGAAATGGTTGTAAATGAAAATCAATCTCATTAGTATCCAGCTTTCAAAATAATTCTCTTTGATGCGGATTTAGTTAAATGAAGTATCTTTCTTTCTTTTCACCAGCGGTAAAATATACGCTCTCTGGGTCACAGGTCTTACTGGCATCAACGCTTCTCTATGGTCATTCTGCCGCAGCCGCAGAAACTACCCAGGATCAAACCCTGACAGTGACAGCCGATCAGTCTCCCACCAGCAACACCGGCAGTTATAACCAGGATGATGCGGCGGCAACGCTCAGAACCAATACGCCGCGTAATGAAACACCACAGTCAATCAGCGTGGTGACACCCCAGGTAATGAAGGATTACCAGGTCACCAGCCTGAACGATGCCGTAAAGTTTGTCAGTGGCGTGACCCAGGGCAATACGCTGGGCGGCACCGAGGATGGCTTCGTGAAGCGTGGATTCGGTTCCAACACCGACGGCTCGATCTTTATCGACGGTGTGCGCAGCAACCAGGGACTGACCATGGACTCCAGCATCGACCATGTGGAAGTGCTGAAGGGTTCTTCCTCCCTGCTGTACGGCATCCTTAACCCAGGCGGCATCATCAACCTGGTGAGTAAAAAGCCGCAGTATGAGTGGAACACCCATATCAGTGGCGAGTCCAGCAGCTATGGCGGCGGCACCGGCATGGTGGATATCACCGGCCCGCTGGGTAATGGCTTTGCCTTCCGCATGGTGGCGGAACGCCAGCGCGAAGATTACTGGCGCAATTTCGGCGTGAATGAACACACACTGCTGGCCCCTTCACTGAGCTGGTATGGCGAGCGCGCCACCTTCAACATCAGTTACGTCGAGTACAAATACGATGTGCCTTACGATCGCGGTACCGCCTTTATCAACGGTAAACCGGTCGATATTCCTTACAACCGTCGCCTCGATGACAGTGCCAACCATGCGTGGGGCAAAAACAAACGCCTCAACGTCAGCTATGGCTACAACCTCGATGATACCTGGGATACCCACCTGAACTATGGCTGGATGCAGCGCCGTTACGACAGTAACGAAGTGCGCGCCACGGCGATTAATACCACCACCGGCATTGTGTCACGCCGTGCGGATGCCAACCGTGGCTTCAACCATCAGACCGAGTACGTTTCCTGGGATGTCAGCGGCTCACCGGTGATCGCCGGAATGCAGCATGACCTGCTGCTGGGCGTTGATTATGAGCAAAATGAAACCTACAAGGCACGTTCCTATCGCGGCACCGTTTCCCGTACTTTTAACATGTACGATCCGGTGTATGGCGAGGAGCCGGTGCTCAGCGACAGCACTTACAATGACGCGCTGAGTAATCTGCGTACCAACCTGTACAGTCGTTCGCTGTTTGCCAAAGACAACATCCATCTGACAGATAAGTGGATCGCAGTACTGGGTGGACGCTTCCAGCGTTATACGCAAACCTCGAGCAACGGTTTTATCAACCCGGAAACCACGCTGAACGATCGCGGCAACGCGTTCCTGCCGCAGCTGGGCGTGGTGTATAAGGTGTTGCCGGATGTCTCGCTGTACGGCAGCTTTAGCAAGTCCTTCACCCCGTCCACGCAGACCGACGATAACGGTGATGTCGCCTCCACCGAGAAAGGCACCACCTGGGAGGTGGGTTCGAAATGGCAGGTCGCACCGAATCTGGCCGCCACGCTGGCGCTGTACCGTATTGATGAAAGCGATATGTCGATCTTTATCAACGGTGTGACGCGCAACATTCCTAAGGCCCGCTCGACCGGTGCGGAACTGGAAGTGAACGGTGAAATCGCGCCGGACTGGAATCTGATCGCCAACTACAGCTACGACAAGACGGAAATCGTCGAAGATAACGTTAACCCGGATAACGTGGGCAACCGTCTGGTCAACGCCCCCACCAATATGGGCAGCCTGTATCTGAGCCACACCCTGCGCTTCTCCTGGCTGCCGGGTGAACTGCGTGTCGGCGGCGGCGGTCGCTATGTGGGGACCCGCGCGGGCGACCCGGAAAACAGCTTTGTCATGCCTGCCTATACCGTGGCCGATGCCTTTATCGCCTGGGATAGCCAGCTGGTGGGTAAACATACCCAGCTGAAGCTGAACGTGAAAAACCTGTTTAACCGGGAATATTACGAATCGAGCGCCGGTAACCTGCGCGTGATCGAAGGTGAGCCGCGCGTCATGTACCTGCAAGCCTCAGTGGATTTCTAACCTGACTGGCTCCGCCTTTACCGGCGGAGCCACAAGAGAACTTATGCATGAAACGATTTCTCACGGCATTGTGCCTGCTGTTGCCGTTTGTGGTGCAGGCCAAAACCCTCACCGATAGCCTGCAACGTCAGGTGGAGGTGCCGGATAATCCACAACGTATCGTGATTGGCGAGAGCCGGATGATTTATACGCTGGCGCTGGTGGAAGATGGCAACCCGGCGAAGCGTGTGGTGGGCTGGCCAGCCGATCTGCGCAACCTCGACAAACAAACCTGGCAGCGCTATGTCAAAGCGTTCCCGGCCATCGCCAACATCGAGCAGATCGGCAACTCCAACTTTTCCCAGCTGAATGTTGAGAAGATTATCGCCCTGCGCCCTGACCTGGTGATTTTGCCGGTCTATGCCCGCACTCCACCGAACAACTCCCTGTTTATGCAGCAACTGGCTGCGTCAAAGATCCCGGTGCTGTTCCTCGATTTTCGCGTCGATCCGCTGGCGAATACCGTGGCCAGCCTGCGCACCCTCGGGGAAGCGCTCAATGACCAGGCAAAAAGCGAGCGTTTTATTGCCTTCTATCAGCAGCATATGCAGTTTATCCGCGACCGGCTGGCGGGCTGGAAAGGACCGCGTCCCAAAGTGATGCTACAACTGCATCTGGGGAAAAAGGCCGAATGCTGCACCACCGTAGCCCACGGTAATCTCGCCGATCTGATTGCCTTTGCCGGAGGCGACAATATCGCCGCCGGACGCTTCCCGGCGGTGTTTGGGCAGCTCAATCCAGAAGCGGTGCTGGCCGCCAACCCGGATATTTATATCGCCACCGGCTCGGCAGGGCCGGAAGATAAAGCCTTCCTGCAACTGGGACCACAGGTCAACGCGGCCAGCGCGCAGGCCACCTTTATCAGGGCGCTGGCGCAGGACGGCACGGTATCGGTGCTTAACGCCGTACAACAGCAAAAGGCATTCGCTTTCTGGCAGAACTTTTATATGAGCCCGTGGCATCTGCTGGTGGCGGAGTTCTTTGCCAAAACCTTCCATCCGGACTTATTCCACGATTTATCCCCGGATGAAACCCTGCGTGAAATGAATCAGCAGTTCCTGCCGATTCCCGAAACCGGCACCTACTGGACCCATAATTAAATATTGTTCGTCAGACCCACCAAAGGGAAGATGACAAATTTGTCATCTTCCCTTTTCCTTTCTGTTCGGAGCCATTCGATAAACTGGCGCAAATGAGTTTATCGCTTTGAGGCACCATGGATCTTCGACATAAAGGAACATTATTACTGATCGCCGGTTTGGTGATTGGCTGCGGCAGCTGGTATTTCTGGCCCCGACAACAGGCCGATGCGGCGATGAAACCCGCTAACGCCCCGGCGTTAGTCAGCATGGTGACCGCCACGGTCAAACCGCTGCCCATCACCCTGACCACCCAGGGCCATATCATCGCGCTGAATCAGGTCGATATTCAGGCGCAGATTACCGGCACGGTGAAGACGGTGGCTTTCCATGAAGGGGATTTTGTTAAAGCCGGACAGCTGCTGTTCACCCTCGACAATGCCAGCCAGAGCGCGGCTTACGATCGTGCGGTGGCGGCGCTGGGCGAATCCAAAGCCTTGCTGGTCAAAGCGCAAAATGACCTGCAACGCGGCCGGGCGCTGAAAGCAAAAAACTACATTTCCATGTCTGACTGGGACACGCTGCAAAGTAACGTCCAGCAGTATCAGGCGCAGTACAAAGCGGCGCAGCAGGATGTGCAGACCGCCGACGTGACGCTCGGCTACACCCGCATCGTGGCACCGGTCAACGGCAAAACCGGCGCGCTCAATGTCCATCCGGGCAGTCTGGTGCAACCCGGCAGCACCCTGCCGCTGGTTTCACTGATGCAGTTCGATCCGATTGGCGTGTCCTTTACCTTGCCGGAAAAAGACCTGAAACCGGTGCTGACGGCGCAGGCAAAAGGGCCGGTGACCGTGTGGGTGGAGAATGCCAGCGGCACACCGACCGCCGGTAAGCTGGATTTCATCGATAACAGCGTCAGCACCGCCAGCGGCACCATCACGCTCAAAGCCCAGTTCAGCAACAGCAACACCCTGCTGTGGCCGGGTCTGTTCCAGAATGTGAAGGTGGATGCCGGTGTCACCCCGGATGCTGTGGTGCTACCCCCGCAGGCGGTGCAGAACGGACCGGACGGGCATTTTGTTTATGTGATCGACCAGCATAATCAGGCGGCAGTTAAACCGGTGACGCTCCTGCGCATTCAGCAGTCGTTAGCGGTGGTTACCGGTATTTCCCAGGGGACCAAAGTGGTGAATGAAGGTGCCAACAATCTGCGCCCTGGCATCACTGTGCAGATCGCCAGCAACATTGATAAGGCGATGATGCAGCCATGAAATTCTCAGAACTCTGTTTGCAGCGGCCGATTGCCGTGCTGCTGTTGTGGATTGCCGTGATGGTGGCGGGTGTGGTGTGCTGGAATAATCTGCCAGTGGCCGCCCTGCCAACCTTCGATACTCCGACCATTAAAGTCAACGCGTCACTTTCCGGTGCCAGCCCGGAAACCATGGCGTCCTCGGTTGCCACGCCGCTGGAGAAAAATCTGGCGACCATTCCCGGTGTGGCGATGATGACCTCGACCAACCTGGAAGGCGCGACCACCATCGTGCTGGAATTCGATCCCTCGGTGAACATTGATTCGGCCTCGGTGGATGTGCAGGCGGCGTTGTATCAGTCGCTGAAAAAACTGCCGTCGCAGATGACCACGCCGCCCACCTTTAAAAAGGTTAACCCGGCAGACGCACCGATTGCGCAGATCAGCCTCGACTCCCCTTCCATGACCTTGTCGGATCTTAACCGCTATTCGGACGATTTGATTTCCCCCTCGCTGTCGATGATCAAGGGGGTGGCGGAAGTGACGGTGATCGGCCAGAAACGTTATGCGGTGCGGGTCGAAGTCGATCCGGCCAAACTCGCCGCCACGGACATGACGCTGGAGGAACTGCACACCGCGCTGAAGGCCGCCAATGACAATTCGCCGGTGGGCGAACTGGATGGCAAACGCCAGATGATGATGTTGCAGACCAGCGGCGATCTGCGTAATGCCAGCGATTTCAGCAATGTGGTGGTGGCAACGCGCAACGGTCAGCCAGTGCGGCTGTCTGATATCGCCAGCGTGCAGGACAGCATCGAAAACACCCTTAGCCACAGTGCCGTCAACAATCACACCGCGATCGTGCTGAGTATCACCCGCCAGCCGGGTGCCAACCTGGTGGCGACGCTGGACAGCATCAAACAGCTGATGCCGAAGTTGCAGCAGCAGATGCCGTCATCGGTGCATATGCAGCTGCTTAATGACCGTTCTATCTCGATTCGTAACGCGATCCACGATGTGAACATCACCCTGCTGCTGACCATCGCACTGGTGATCATGGTGATTCTGCTGTTCCTGCGCCATGTGCGTGCCACGGTGATCCCGGCGCTCAGCGTACCCATCTCGCTGCTGGGATCCTTTGCCCTGATGTACGCCTTTGGCCTGAGCCTCGACAACATCTCGCTGATGGGGCTGACGATTGCCGTCGGCCTGGTGGTGGATGACGCCATCGTGGTGCTGGAAAACATCATGCGTTATATCGAGGAAGGGATGGAGCCGAAGCAGGCGGCGCTGAAAGGGGTTAAAGAAGTTGGCTTTACGGTGGTCTCGATCTCGCTTTCGCTGGTGGCGGTGTTTATCCCGATCTTCTTTATGCCCGGCACCATGGGCCTGCTGTTTCACGAATTTGCCTGGGTGGTGTCCCTCGCCATTCTGGTTTCTGCTGCGGCGTCACTGACCATCATTCCGTTGTTAGTACCGATGCTGTTTCGCCACGATCCCCATCAGGATAAACCGGAACCGGCCTGGAGCCTGCTGTTTGAACGGATGTTTGAAAACCTGCGCCAGCGCTATGCCCAGGGCCTCAACTGGGCGGTGGATCACCGCACGGTTATGTTGTCGGTGGCGGCACTGACGGTGGCGCTGACTGCCTGGCTGTATGTCAGCGCCCCCAAAGGCTTCTTTCCCCAGGAGGATATCGGCCAGGTGACGGCCAATATCGATACGCCGCAGGATATGTCCTATGACGCACGCAAGAACGTGGCTTTCCAGCTTGGCAACACCCTGCTGAAAGACAGCGCGGTCGAGACCATTGTGACCAAAGTGGACCACGACACGACCCAGCTAAATCTCACCCTGAAGGATCAAAGCCAGCGCCCGGCGATGGCGCAGGTGTTGCAGCAGCTGCGCAGCGAAACCCGCTACCTGCCGGGCATTAAGGTGTACTTCAGCCCGGTGCAGAACTTCAAAGTGGGTGGCCGTTCAGCGAAAAGCACTTACCAGTACACCCTGCAATCTGTCAGTAGCAGCAGTGGCCTGAGCCTGAATGATTACACCAACCAGCTGATGGCGGAGATGAACAAAAGCGGCGTGTTTGTTGGCGTCAACAGCGATGCCCAGCTGAATGGCTTGCAGGCGCAGCTGACCATCGACCGTAACAAAGCCTCGCTGCTTGGCGTGGATGTGGACCAGATCCGCAACAACCTGTATGACGCGTTTGGTACCTTACAGGCTTCCACCATCTATGCCCCGGAAGACAGCTATGAAGTGATCATGGAAGTGCAGCAGCCGTTCCGTCAGGACGAGAGCGATTTGTCACAGATTTACGTGCGATCGTCTTCCAATGCCCTGCTGCCGCTCTCCACCTTTACCCATATCAGTCGCGTACAGGGTGTTACGGCGGTGAATCACCAGGGACAGCTGCCTGCAATTACCATCTCCTTTGACCTGGCACCGGGCAAGTCCCTGTCGGATGCCACCCAGGCCATCACCCAGGCGGAGAATAATATTAATCTGCCGTCCACCGTGTTTGGCAGCTATGCCGGACAGGCGGCGCTATTCCAGCAGTCGCAGACCAGCCAGGTCTGGCTGATTGTGCTGGCGCTGGCGGTGATTTACGTGATTCTGGGTATGCTGTATGAAAGCTGGATCCATCCGGTGACCATTTTGCTGGGGCTGCCCTCGGCGGCGGTGGGAGCGCTGATGGCGCTGCGGTTGATGCAGCTGGATCTGACCTTTATCGCCATGATTGGTATTCTGCTGTTGATTGGTATCGTGAAAAAGAACGCCATCATGATGATCGATTTCGCGCTATCAGCGCAGCGCGAACAGGGTATGAGTGCACATGACGCCATTATTCAGGCCTGCTTACAGCGTTTTCGGCCGATAATGATGACAACCCTGTGCGCCATTATGGGTGCCCTGCCCATTGCCTGCGGCTGGGGTGCCGGTGCCGAGCTGCGTCAGCCGATGGGTGTGGCGGTGGTGGGCGGGCTGGTGTTCTCGCAGTTTATTACCTTATTTATTACGCCCGTGCTGTATCTGCTGTTTGACCGCACGGGTGCCCGTCTGGACGCGCTGACCCATGCGACGGAGGAACCATGAGACTGTTGTTAGTAGAAGATCAAAGCATGGCGGCGGATTACATCGCCAAAGGCTTAAGAGAGAACGATTTTGTGGTGGATGTGGCAGCCAACGGTATCGATGGCCTGCATCTGCTACTCACCAACGATTATGACCTGGCGATCCTTGATGTGATGCTGCCAGGCATCAATGGCTGGAAGCTACTGGAAATGGGGCGTCAGGCAGGACGCCCCACCCCGGTGATGTTCCTCACCGCGCGTGATGATGTCGAGGATCGCGTCAAAGGTCTGGAGTTAGGCGCAGAAGATTATCTGATCAAACCTTTTTCCTTCAGCGAACTGCTGGCCCGTGCGCGGGTCATCCTGCGCCGCCAGACCAGCAACAATGTGGTGGTCAGCGATGAGTCGCAGTTGCAGATTGGCGGGCTGGTACTCGATTTTGTGAAACACAAAGTGACCCGCGATGGTAACCGTATCGAACTGACACAAAAAGAATTCCTGCTGCTGAGCCTGCTGATGCGGCGCAGCGGTGAGGTGCTGTCGCGCACGGTGATCGCTGAGCAGGTGTGGGATATGAACTTCGACCCGGAAACCAACGTGATTGATGTGGCGATACGGCGACTGCGCGGTAAGATTGATGATAACTATGATGTAAAACTGCTGCACACCATTCGCGGCGCAGGTTATGTGTTGGAAGAACAAGAGCATGCTGATACCCCGTAATGTCCCGATCACCGTTCGTCTGACGTTGTTCTTTTCCGTGGCGATGGCCATTGTGTTGTATAGCGTTTCCGGGTTGCTGTATCAAACCTTACGCGATCAGTTGAATACCAAAGATGTCAATGAACTGCGCAGCACCTTACAAATCCAGAAGGAAATCGCCAGCACCATCAGCGAACGCCAGGGGCCGCAGGAGCAGTGGCAAAACGAGCTGTTTGAATTTATCGCCGAGCAGGATCGCCTGTCGCTGCGCATTATCAGTCCGGATGGCAAGATCTGGTCGCAATCGAAGAACATGCGCGTCCCTGAAGCCAATTACCCTGCCCCCACAGCCAGCTTCAATTATTCCAGCTGGCGACATCGCGATGGCGAGCATCATGAAAAATACCTGATCACCGCCACCACCTTCACCCTGAAAGACAAAGAGCTGTGGACCGTGCAGGCGGCGCTGAATGTTTCCCGCAACAATGAAATCATTGAGAACTACTGGGCGCGGATGCAAATCGCCGCTGCGCTGGCGATCCTGCTGTTTGCTGCCTGTGGTTACGGCCTGGCGCGCCGGGGATTGCAGCCCTTACGCGTGATCAGCCGTCAGATCGAGAACATCAATGTGGAGGAGCTGCATACCCGGCTTTCCACCGAGCGTTGGCCGTCAGAGCTGGTGGTGCTGGCGACATCATTCGATAGCATGATGACCCGGCTGGAGGCGTCTTTTGCCCAGCTGACGCGCTTTTCCTCCGATCTGGCGCATGAGTTGCGCGGCCCGATCAATAACCTGATTTCCGCTGCCAGCGTCACCCTCAATCAGCCGCGTAGTCCGGCGGAATATCAGGAAACGCTGGAGGCGATTGTGGAAGAAGGTGAACGGCTGTCGCGCACCATCTCTTCGATGCTGTTTCTGGCGCGCGCCGATAATAGCCGCGAACCACTGAAGAAAGAGACGCTAAATAGCGAAACCGAATTCAGACGCCTGACGGGGTTTTACGAGATTCTGGCAGAAGAGAAAAATATTACGCTCACCCAGCAGGGTGCCTTAACCTTTGCTGCCGATCCGCTGCATTTCCAGCGGGCGATGGCCAACCTGTTATCCAATGCGCTGCATTATACGCCGTCGGGTGGACATATTAGCCTCAGCGCACGGCGGGAGAATGGCTGGCTGTATTTCAGCGTGACGGATAATGGTGAAGGAGTGGCATCTGAGCATATTCCGCATTTATTTGAGCGTTTCTATCGTGCAGATGAATCGAGAAGCAGTGCGGAAAATACCGGGCTGGGTTTAGCCATCGTAAAAACCATTGCTGAATTACACGGCGGTAAAGTCAGTGTCAAAAGTGAGTTAAATAAAGGCAGCACTTTTACGCTGATATTACCCGACTCTCCGTCCTGACAAAATTGTCATCTCTCTGTTCCGCCAGGGTCACCAGCCGCGTGAGAAAATGAAGCTGTAAACAAAACAGTAATCGTTAAACCACGAGGTGACCCTATGAAACAGAAACTCATTGCTATTTTACTTGGTGCATTATCTTTGCTGGCAGTCACACAGGTAGAAGCCAATACCGGTGTCGAACGCACCGCCAATACCTGGCTACTGACACCAGCCAGCTGGCATCCCAATCCCAGTAAAACCCATGAAAATTACCCGTTTGATTTGCAGGAAAGCAAAATCAATATGGGTGATGCGGAACCCTTCCACCATTATAATAACGACGATGCATTGCATCCGATGACCGATAAATCCGTGAGTTCGCCGGTTTATCATCAGAACAGTCAGTAATTAAATTCGCAGCGGCGGAAATTCTCGCCGCTGCCCATATTATCCCGGATGTAGCGGCGCAATTTATTGCGCGTCTTTTGACCTGGTAACCGCTGAACACAGCGCGATAAATCGCGCCGCTACAAGTTCTTAATGTTTAACACGGGTATTTCGCAGGTAACCAAAAATAGCATCATTCAGGCGATACAGCTGTTTAAACAGCGGAATCAGGATGTATTCGGCTTTCTTCACACCCCAGGCGCAGAACCAGCCCACCAAGACCGAACCCAGCATATCGGCCGGGAAATGCACCCCCATATAAATCCGTCCCCAGGCAATAAACAGGCTTAACAGTAACAGACTGACTCCGGTATAAATCCGTTGCCCTAACAGGAAACTAAAGGCAACGGCGCAGGCCAGCGTCATATGGTCACTTGGGAACGAGGAGTCTGCCGCATGGCTAATAAAAGTGTGACCAATCGGCACCATAAACGGCCGCGGATGCGGGAAGAAATCACCAATCACCAGATTTATCGATAATGCCAATAAAGCGGATATCAGCGCCAGTAACGCCACCTGTTGTTTTTCCGTTTTGAAACTGAACCAGTAAATAAGCAATGCCAGCGGGAATAAAAAAACCAGCCAGGATGCACAGGCATTACCGATGGTCAGCATTAAGGATGATGCATGCACTGGCGCATTTATCAGCAGGAAAAGGGTGTCGTTAATCTTTCCTGCCGTTTCAGAAGTCAGAAACATCGTGTTCTCCTTGTGGAAATTAAGATAATGGCAAAGTAATACTGACTTTCAGCCCGGAAATAGCCTGAGTCGCGTCAGTGAGTGTTACTTCCCCTTTCATGCGCGCCACCATAGCGCTAACGATGGATAAACCCAGCCCAGAACCCGTTACATCGCTGCCTTCAATACGATAAAATGCATCAAATACTCTTTCCCTTTTATCGATGGGAATACCGGGACCGGAATCCTCCACCTCAATAAAGACGAAATTTTCATTATTATTAATACCAATATCAATCCGGCCTTCCGCGGGCGTATATAGAATCGCGTTATGGACGATATTGCGTAATACGGTATACAGCGCCGAGGGATGAGCGGCGATTTTTGCCTGGCTTGCGCCCACCACCCCGATGTCGATTGATTTCTGTTCCGCCAGCGGATGCAAATCGGATATCACCTGCTTCACTACGTCAAACACCGCGATATCTTCCGGGGCGGGAATTTTGCTGATCTCGCCACCCTGCGCCCGGCTCAGGCTGAGTAATTGTTCCACCAGCCATGCCGCCCGCTTCATTCCTTCACGCAAACTCAGCAACCGCTGGCGGCTTTCGTCTGGCATGGCGGCGGAGTCCAGCCTTTCAGCCTGTAGCATTAACGCCGTCAGGGGGGAACGCAGCTCATGGGCTGCATCCGCAACAAAACGCCGCTGCAGCTCCACCGACTCAGCCGCACGCTGCAACAGGCGGTTGATCGCAGTGATAAACGGGGTGATCTCACGCGGCATCGCCTCCTCGCTGAGGGCGATACTGAGATCATCGTTTTGCCGATCCACGTCCTCAGCCAGTTTGCGTATGGGTCGGAAAATCTTCCGGACCAGATCGGCGGCGAGGTACAGCAGCACCGGGAACAGAATGCAGAACGGCACCAGGGTGCGCAGCGCTGACCACAGCGCGACACTTTCGCGCACGGAAGCACGCTGCGCCACCGCCAGCCGGATGCCATCATGCATATCCTCAATCAGCACACGGTAACTGTGGTGATCAATCGGCAGCGTGTAGAACCCCGCTGACAGCTGACGCGGCCAGCCAAAACGATCCGGCGTCTGATCTCCCGGCAGAATAAAATGCACCAGCACGCGCGAGGCTTCCTCATCCTGCAACGGCGGGCTGATAAAACTGCTGCTGCGCGGCGTCAGCATGCCGTCCTTCGCGAGGCTGGCAATTTGTTGCAGCGAAGAGTCCTGCAATTCATGCGCTTCATCCCAGGCCGAGAGAAAGCCCAGCACGCCGCTCAGCAGGGCTATGCCGCCGATCGCCATACACAGGACAAAAGACAGACGAAACTGCACCGAGTCGCTCAGTCGCTTTTTGAGACTTTCCATCCCACGCCCCGGATATTCCTGATGGCATCGCTGCCTAATTTCTTACGCAGCGCATGAATAAAATATTCCACCGCGTTGCTTTCAACTTCTTCACCCCAGCCGTAGATTTTTCCTTCCAGCTCGCTTCGGGAGAAGATTTGGCCGGGTTGCATCAGCAACGCCTGCAACAGGGCATATTCCCTGCCGGATAAGCTGTATCGTTGATTGCTGGCGACATGCAGCACTTCACGCGTCGCTGGATCGAGCACGAGGATGCCGTTGCTTAATAGCGGGGTGGCGTGACCGGCTTTACGCCGCATCACTGCCCTGGCGCGCGCCAGCAGTTCGCTCATTTCGAAGGGTTTTAAAATGTAATCGTCCGCGCCGGAATCCAGCCCCTGCAAACGGTCTTCCAGCGCATCACGCGCGGTGACAATCACCAGCGGCACCGGGTTGCCACGCCCGCGCACCTCGCGCAGCACCTCGAAACCGTTACGGCAAGGCAGGCCAAGATCGAGCAGCACCAGATCGTAGGCATGCGTTTCGAGGCTGAGTAACGCCTGCGCACCGTCACGTACCCAGTCCGTAGCGTATGAAGCATCCTTAAGTGCCGCCTCGACCGCCGAGCCAATCATGCGGTCATCTTCGACCAGTAACACTCTCATGGCAGATCCTGTGCTGCCGGACGCAGAAACGCCGACACCACCGGCAGCAGCGAGAATGCAACGATCAGTAACGCCAGCCATTCACGATGGTCGCGTACCCAGGCCAAATCACCGAGAAAATATCCCAGGGTGACAAACCCGCCACACCAGGCCACCGCACCGGCCAGATTCCACAGCAGAAACTTCGTGCGTGGCATTGAAGATAACCCCGCCATAAAAGGCGCGAGGCTGCGAACAATCGGCACAAAGCGACTAATAAAAACCGTCGCGCTGCCATATTTCTCGAAGAAGGTTTCTGCTTTTAAACGGTGTTGTTCTTTTACCCATTTGCGGTGAAGAATAAAACGCCCAATGGCACCTTTGCCGATATGGTAATTCAGCGTATTACCGAGGAAAGCGGCCCCCATCAGCACCAGTATAATCAGCAGTGGCGAAAGATGAGTGGCCGGTAAAAAAGCCCCCAGGGTAAATAATAAGGAATCACCCGGCAGGAAAGGTAAAATAACCAACCCGGTTTCACAAAAGATAATGGCAGCAACAATGGCGATCACCATCACCGGGTCGGCATTCACCATATCGACAATATGATTGCCTGAGATAAAATCCAACAGATGCTGTAGCATATTTTATTCCCGTAAATTCAGGCGTGCGGTGTATTGCGCGATGTCGGGTAAGACATGCTGGATACGCTAATTAGAATCACCATGGCAATCAGGAAAATAATATTCACCGGTGTCGTGCCGTATCCCAGTCCCCCTTCTTTAATCGGTTGCGAGAATAAATCCGCCAGTGACGCACCGAGCGGGCGGGTCAGGACATACACCGTCCAGAAACAGGCGACGCTACTGAACACCGCCAGCCGCCACAGAAAACAACAGATGGCAATCAATACCGCGAAGACCAGCGTGGTGGACAAATATCCCAGCCCCAGTTTTTCGGCCAGAGCATCCCCGAGCGCCGTACCAAAAGCAAAGGTGATCATGATAGCTAACCAGTAATACAGCTCCCGACCCGTGGTATTAATAGTGGCGAATTCCAGCGTCCCTTCGGTGCGATGCCAGAACATCAACACCATCACTAATACCGAGCCAAACATGGCAACGGAATAAAGTAACGGCACCTGAAGTTGATCCGTTAAATAGTCGGTAATAAGCGTGCCGGTAATGCTCACCAGCAACACGGTCAGCCAGTAAAGCCAGGGAATATAACGGTCTGATTTCAACTGAAACAACAACGTAACGACAAACAGACCTGCGGCAATAATTGAGGTATGGGTCAGTCCAAATCCTAAACCAAAGTTAATCCAGTCAGCCCCGGTTTCCCCCACCGTTGTTGACATCATTTTTAGCACCCAAAACAACAGGGTAACCTGCGGAACTTTCGTTTTCAGGTCGTTTAATGTATCAGTCATGATGAAACTCCCCATCTGCGTATTGGCGCTATGATGACGAGTGAAACTTAAAACACCCTTAAAGGAGGTTAATTATTGGAGAACCGTTGAAACGGCAGAGAGAGTCTGCCGTTGCACATTACAATGCCGGAAGTGTGAAGCGGGTAAGGATTTCAATCGGTAAAAAGGTATGAGAAGCAAAAGCCTGGTTATTTTTCATCGCCGCCAGCTTATCAACGGTTTCGAGTAACAGCTTCGCAATATCCTGGGACAGAATGTAATCGATCTTCTCGGCAAGAATCAGTTTTTCCGTCACCTTATTTATTTCATGAGTGATCACAATCGGTCGGATGGCACTCTGGCATTCATCCAGTGCCGCAGCCAGCCCGGCGTTGCCCCCGGCAACATTGTAGACAGCGCGCAGATTGGGATTATTACGCAGCAGTTGCACTGCGGCATCGTAGGTTTGCTGGGTGTTATCGTTACCGGAAATCACCTCTGCCACGCTCACTGACGGCAGGGTTTTCCTGATTTGCGCCCGGAAACCGATTTCCCGGTCATCGTGGCAACTGTAGGAAAGCGTACCGACAATCACCGCCACGCTGGCATGGGTGTCATGCTGTAAATGCCTGCCGAGGATAAATCCCGCCGCCTGCCCGGCTGCGCGGTTATTGATGCCGACATACGCATCCCTGGCATCAGGATCGAGATCGCTGACTAACGCAACAATATGCTTCCCCTGCTGCCTGAGTTTCTGCACCGCAGCATTGATGATCGGGGTGTTCTTTGCCACCACGGCAATGCCGTCCGCATGGTCCGCCTGCTGATACAGCAGACGCACCACATCGTCGTCCTGCACATCGGAACAGCTGGAAATATCGAGGCTGACATTACGCGCATCCAGCTGATTTTTGATCTTCTGCGCCGTGGCGATCACCGATTCGTTGTACTCCTCGCTGGCCTGCACCACCACCGAGAAACTGGCTTGTTGTGTCACTGAGGCAAGTTGCACACCCCCCGCCGCCTGGACCAGCAAGGAAGAATAAGCGCGCTGAACAGCTTCAACCGTTTTCGGGTTGACGCCGGGTCGGTGATTGAGGACACGATCAATAGTCGCCCGGCTCAATTGCGTTGCAGCAACCAACTCTTTCATGGTGGGTTTACGGTTCATAAACAATAGCCTGCCTTCAGTGGTCCATTCCTGCCGATGTTAACCCATCTGTTACCCGGAAGTCTCTGGAAAACCCCATGATTCATAATGATACTTTTTGTGCCTCAGTTTGTTATTTAATTGAGACATATTTGTATCATTTTGTTCTCATTATGATCTAAAATCGCCACTTCGCCTCATGTGAGAATGATTCTCAAAGGCGTGCAGATTATCTGGCTGATGTTTAGCCTCCATCATTATCGTTAACTGGGCATATTAAAATGAGAAAAATGGGATGGTTACCTCCCCTGATCGGCGTCGTGATTGCTCTGGCAGGACTCGTGCTGGGTGCAGGCGGTGGGTATCTTGCGGTACTCGGCGGCTCATGGTTTTACCTTTTCACCGGGTTCGTCTGGCTGCTGACAGGCTGGACACTGCTCCGCAGGCAATTTATGGCCTGGCCACTGACGCTGGCGATGACGCTGATTGCCGTCATATGGGCGTTGTGGGAAACCGGCACTGACTTTTGGCAGTTCCTGCCCCGTGTCATCGTCTTTGTGGTTTTTGGTGTACTTGTCTCAGTCTGCGTGCCTCATTTGCGTCGCAAAGATGGCAGTCAGCCGGTCAGTACAAAAGCTTCCTTCGCGGTTGCCGGTGTGTATGCCGTGAGTTTCGTGGCGTTAATTGCCGGGATGTTTGTCCCCCATGCTGAGGTTGAGGCTTCTGGCGAAAGCGCCAAAGTGATTCATCCTGAGGCCGGGAAAGCCGATGGCAAAGACTGGCCCGCCTGGGGACGCAATCTGGGTGGCGACAAATACGCGCAGTTTGATCAAATCAACAAGACCAACGTCAAAGATTTAAAGCTGGCCTGGAGTTACCGCACTGGCGATTTGGCAATTGATGGTTCCGAGTATCAGGTCACGCCGCTGAAAATTGAAGATACGATGTATCTGTGCACCCCGCTGAATAAGGTGATTGCTCTGGATCCCACCACCGGCAAGGAGCGCTGGCGTTTCGACCCGAACATGAAGGAAACCGCCAGCAACAAAGGCTGGAAACGCTGCCGTGGCGTCAGCTATGCCGACCTGTCAACCATGCCAGCCCCCACCCCGGATGCGGCCCCGCTGGCAACCTGTCGCAAGCGTATCGTCAGCAACACCAACGATGGTCGCCTGTTTGAACTGGATGCGGAAACGGGCAAGCTTTGTGAAGATTTTGGTGACAAAGGTTATGTCGATCTGACTGCTGATATTGGTTCCAGCCCGGAAGAAGGTTCGTATTACCTGACGTCCGCCCCGCTGGTGGCTGATGGCGTGATCATGGTGGGTGGCAAACTGAACGATAACATGTCAATCGGCGAGCCTTCCGGCGTGGTACGCGGTTTTGATGTGCGCAGCGGTAAATTGCTGTGGGCCTTCGATCCGGCGCGACCGAACGACAGCACCCCGTTGCCACCCGGTCAGCACTATGCACCGGAATCCCCGAACTTCTGGGGTACTGCGTCTTATGATCCGAAACTCGGACTGGCCTATTTCCCCACGGGCAACCAGACACCGGATTTCTGGACCGGCAATCGTCACCCCTACTCGGATGAATTTAACGACTCTATCGTCGCTATCGAACTGAAAACCGGCAAACTGCGCTGGCACTTCCGTACGGCCAATAATGACCAGTTTGACTATGACGTTTCATCACAACCGATTCTGTACGACCTGCCAAATAAAGACGGCAGCACCACACCGGTGGTGATCCAGCTGACCAAGCGCGGTCAGGTATTTATGCTGGATCGCCGTGACGGTAAACCGGTAGCACCGGTGGAGTACCGCAAGGTCCCGACCGATGCTATGCCAGGCATGAAAGTGGCGGACACCCAGCCCTATTCGGCGATTTCCGTCGGCGTTGATCCGCTGAAGGAAGCCGATACCTGGGGTGCCACGCTGTTCGACCAGCTCTACTGCCGCATCGAGTTTAAGAAAATGCGCTGGGAAGGTGAGTGGACTCCGCTTTCTGATAAACAACGTACCCTGATCTGGCCGGGTTATTACGGTGGCTTTAACTGGGGTGGCGGTGCGCTGGATGCCTCAACCGGCACCTTAATCGTCAATGATATTCGCATGGCGATGTGGGGACAGTTCATTAAACGTGAGGAAGCGGCGAAGCACGGTCTGGTGCCGTCAACCGAAGGTGAGTATTCCGAACAGAAAGGCACGCCATGGGGGGTGGAACGTTCGATGTTCCTGTCACCGCTCGGTACACCGTGCTTTAAACCGCCTTTCGGCAGCATGACCGCCATCGATCTGGCGACGGGTAAAACGAAATGGCAGGTGCCGATGGGCAGCATTCAGGATGCACCGATTCATGGCATCTTCCCGGGTGAAGGTGTGGTGCCACACGTTTACATTCCGATTGGCATGCCAACCCTGGGTGGCCCGTTAGTCACCGGCGGCGGGCTGACCTTCTTCCACGGTTCGCTCGATTACTTTATTCGTGCGCTGGATAACGATACCGGTAAAGAGTTGTGGCGTTCGCGCCTGCCGGTGGGTGGCCAGGGTGTGCCGATGACCTACATTGGCAAAGATGGTAAACAGTACGTGGTAGTGGTTGATGGTGGTGCGACGCGCACTGGCACTAACAAAAATCGCGGAGACTACGTCATGGCTTACGCCTTGCCATGATGTTGATCAGATGCCCGGCAATGCCGGGCATTTTTTTACATGGCAAACGTGTGACGGATAAACTGACGCGCTCTGGCAACGGTGATTTCCGGCGGTTCCAGTGACGGATCCTGTTCGGCCTCCACCACCATCCAGCCCTGATAGCCGCTTGTGCGCACAAACTGCGCCAGCGGGGCAAAATCAATCGCACCATCCCCCGGCACGGCAAATATCCCCTTTCTCACTGCATCGTTGAAACTGAGATCGTCCCGACGCACCTGCTGCAACACGTCGGCGCGGATATCTTTCAGATGGATATGATTAATGCGTTCACCAAACTCCTTCAGCAGGATTTGATAATCAAAACCCGCAGAGAAAGCATGGCCGGTATCCAGCAATAAACCGACCGCAGGACCGGTTGCCGCCATCACCGCCCTGACCTCATCCAGTTGCTCCGCCACCATCATCAGATGATGATGGTAAGCCAGCCCCAGGCCATAACGGGACTGCAACTCGCTGGCAAATGCCGTGAGTCTGTCGCCATAAGCGCCGAACTGCGCGGCTGTCAGGGTGAGCCGCCCGCTCATCGCAATATCCAGCGCATTGTCCGGCATATTGCCGCACTCACCGTACACCATGACGCGGGCACCGGTGTCGCGTAACAGGGTGGCAAAAGGCGCGACGGCGGCCAGTTCTTCATCGACACTGCGCTGCGCCAGGAAGCCGCTGTGCCAGCCGGATGCATGTTTCAGCGGGTACTGCTGCAGCAGTGCGGCAAGCTCCGGGGCCGAGTTCGGAAATAAACGGCTCATTTCAACACCGTCGTAACCTGCAACTTTCGCACCGCTGAGGCACATGTCTGCGGTGGCATCCTGACCAAATTCCGCAATCACTTCATTGGCCCAGGATAACGGGCTGATCGCGATTGGCAGTTGATTGTTTTTTACCTGATTCATAATGTTTCTCATCCATAGCCAGACATCCGGAATATAAAATCCCGGATGTTCGATAACAGGAATTATGGCAATTAAGCGGCGTATTGCTTCAGGGAATGACACAACGTCTTTGTGGTAATAACCGGATCTTTCTCCCAGATAGTCGGGCTGATTAATTCAACAGACCAGGCACCGTCATAACCGGTGGCTTTAACCGCATCCGACCATTGCTGCAAATCAATCTCCCCTTCACCGGGCATACAGGAGCGCAAAATAGTTTCATCCCAGCTGTCGCCCTCATTTTTCGGTACAAATCCATCGCAGAAATGGACGCCGAAAATATGATCTTTATTCATCCGGCTGACTTCCTCAGGGGTGCATCCCGCTGCGTAGAAGTGCCAGAAATCGACCACAATACCGACGTTCTTTTTACCGACACGCTTAATCACCTCAAGGCCTTGCTGAAGGGTTCTGAATTTAGTAAACGCCGGTAATTCAATCATATAACGCACACCGTAACGCTCGCCGATGCTGGCTATCGCGGCGATATTGTCCGTCATAATATTCATGATTTTTTCATCGGAGAAATGGTCGATACCGTTTCTCGGCAGCACCATCACCGTGTCCGTGCCTAACTGCACCGCTTCCTGGGTAATTTTCTCTGCTTCGGCCAGCAGCGCGGCACGATCGTCCGCTTCGAAACGTTCGATATGATCGAGGGCGCTGAGAAAAGACACCGTCAGACCCGCGTCATGGATGTGTTTTTTTAACGCCTCAATCGTTCCACCATTTTCCAGATAACGGACAAACTTTGGATAAAATACTTCCAGCGAATTAAATCCCGCCTCTTTGGCTAAGCGGATATCACTGATCAAATTTCCGTGCATTGTCGAAATACCATGCAGTGACGTAATCATTTTATTTCCTCTGATTCTCAGGGACCGAATGAAAACTTTCAGGCCAGGCAATAACACCTGCGCCCCGCCTGATAAGTGGAGAAGCTGATCCCGATACTACCCAAATGAATGTTTTAAAAAATACACGAATGGCATTTTCATTTCATTCCTGTGAGAGCGATCATAAAACTGATACAAATGTGATCATTTGAGTTGCGGAATGAGACAGCAAAGATGATCACTAATGCATCATTGATAGCTCAGAGGTTCTGCGATGTCCTACGAACAAAAATTTAATGCCGGCTATGTGTATCTCATATGCTGCTGCGCTTCCCTCGGGGGCCTGATGTTCGGCTATTCTACCGCCGTCATCTCTGGCGCAATTTCACCGGTTAAAATGCATTTCGCGCTGTCGCCCGCCGAGGTGGGTTGGGCGGTGTCCAGCATTATCGCCGGGGCGACGGTGGGTGCGTTGCTGGCCGGGACCATTGCCGAAAAAGTGGGACGCCGCCCTGCGCTGTTCCTGTCGTCGCTGGTGTTTATCGCGACATCACTGCTTTGTTCCCTGACGGATTCCTTTGAAGTGTTCTGGTCCGGACGCATCCTGTGCGGATTCGCTGTTGGCGTCGCCGGTACCGTTGCCCCGATGTATATGTCGGAAGTCGCCCCTACCGCCATCCGGGCAAAATGTTCGGGTCTGTTTAACCTGGCGATGGTGATTGGCGTGCTGGGCGTCTTTATCGTCAATTACACCATTGCCCGTGGCATGGATGATACCTGGATGCAAAATCAGGGATGGCGCTGGATGATGGGGTCGCAGCTGGTGCCTTCAGTGATCATGCTGGTGCTCAGTATCCTCATGCCCGAGTCACCGCAGTGGAACCTGCGCCATAACCACAGTGCCAAAGCGATTACCTTGTATAGCCGCATCTACCCGCAATTCAACAGCGTGGAAGCGCAGCAAATCTTTGCCGCACAGCAGGCAAGAAACACCGGAGCCAAAATTAAAGGCAGCCGACCCGACACACCAGTGCTCAAATTTATTCTGGCGGTGGGCGTGATGATTGCCGTGCTTCAGCAGTTCACCGGTATCAATGTAATGAACTACTACGCACCACTGGTGCTGGAACAGGGATCCTCCGGCAAAGATGCGGTGCTGTTCCAGACCATTTTCATCGCCGTGGCCAATGGTGTCGGCGGCTTTATCGGTATGAATTTGTTTGATCGTTATGGCCGGTTGCCGATTATGAAAATCGGCACCACCGGCGCCACACTCGGCCTGCTTATCGCCTCGTGGGGTTTATACAGCCATGACACCGGCTACTTAACCGTGTTCGGCATTCTGTTATTTATGGTGTCGTTTGCGATGGGCTGGGGTGCCGGTGCCTGGGTGCTGATTGCTGAAATCTTCCCGGAGAAAATCCGCAACGTCGGCATGAGTCTGGCGGTGAGCCTGATGTGGGTAGCGAATTTCATCATCACGCTGCTGTTCCCGATCGTTAATGATAATGCCTGGCTGCAAAGCCACTTTAACGGGGCGTTTTCGATGTGGATCTTCGTGGGCTTCAATGTGATCTGCTATCTGTTCCTGGTGAAGTTTGTCCCGGAAACCAAAGGCATCGCGCTGGAGGATATCGAAAAAATTGCCAGTGCGAAGATGCGCAAAAACGGTCGTCATGCTGCCGTTTCTGACATTGTGCGTTAATTGGCACTCCGCACAGAATTGCGCGATAAATCGCGTCGCTACGGATCCGTGCGGTTATTGGTCTGGCAAGTGATTAACGCACCCGCCTGATGCATTTCGCTGTTTTTTTGCACCAGCACTGTGCTTATAAGCCTGACAGAAAAACATAACTTTATGATTTTTCATCAAAATTAAATCTGGCATTCAATTTGCTTAAAAAAATCATCGCGTAGTCAAACGTTTTCAGACGTCGATAGCTAAGTTATCAGCATACGACCAGGCAAAGATGCCCCATTGTCCTTAACCGGCAATGGGGCTTTTTTTTTTCTCAAGGAGCAAGGCAATGATTAAAGAGCACCTGTCCGTTGCGGCGATTCAATTTGAGCCGCAGCAATTCCGCAAAGAAGAAAATATTCAACGTTTGTGCGCCCTGGTGGAAGAGGCGGCACGTAATGGCGCTCAATTGATTGTCATGCCCGAAATGGGCACCACCGGTTATTGCTGGATGGATCGGGAAGAAGTGGCTGACTTTGTCGAGACCGTACCCGGTACGACTACCGCTCGCTTTACGCAACTGGCTGCCCACTATGGCTGCTATCTGGTGCTCGGTATGCCGGAAGTGGATAGCGTGACCGACCTATATTACAACACCGCGGTCTTGATCGGCCCTGAGGGTGTTATCGGCAAACACCGCAAGACCCATCCTTATATCTCAGAACCCAAGTGGGCCGCCAATGGCGATCTCGGTCATCAGGTCTTCGCCACGCCGATCGGTAATATCGCCCTGCTGATCTGCATGGACATCCACTTTATCGAAACCGCGCGGCTGGCCTGTGTGCAACAGGCTGATGTGATTTGCCATATCAGTAACTGGCTGGCGGAACGTACCCCGGCACCGTACTGGATCAATCGCGCCTATGAAAATGGCTGCTACCTGATCGAAAGTAACCGCTGGGGTGCTGAACGTGGCGTTCAGTTCAGCGGCGGCAGTTGCATCATCGATCCGGATGGCAACGTTCAGGCGTGGCGAGACAGCGGCGATGGCATTGTGTATGGCGAATTATTGCCGGAAGTCACGCTGCGCCCGCAGTTAACCCGCCGTCGCCCGGAGCTGTATAAAAGTTTAATGACGCACACTTTTATGTGGAATCCGCTCGATTTCTTCCGGCTTTACGATAAATCCCCACTGCCGACGGGCAAACGCTCGCGTATCGCCGTGGCGCAGTTTACCCCGGTAAGTGAGGTGGCAAGCAATCTGACCACCATCACCCACTGGGCCACTGCCGCCGCACAGGCTGGCGTGGAATTGTTAACCCTGCCGGAATACAGCCTGACCGGACCTTATCTTTCCTCAGAGAGCGCCATGACTCAGCAGCATCCGGCCATTCATCACCTGATGGCACTGACGGCTCGCCTGCGACTGTATCTGGTGCTGGGGATGGCAGAGAAAGATGACGACGGTAGCTGTTACAACAGCGCGTTACTGATCGGCCCTGATGGCCTGGTCGGGCACTATCGGCAGACCCACCTCAGTGATGCCACCCGTCACTGGGCGCACGCCGGTGATTGCTGGAAAACCTTTGACCTCCCCTGTGGCCGCGTGGGGATCCTGTTGGGTGAAGACCTGCTGTATCCCGAAGCGGGACGGGTATTATCGATGCAGGGTTGCGATATTATCGCTTGTCCGGCCACGCTGGCGTTGCCGCCTTCGATGCCCCATCCGGGAACCGCGGTACCGCATAACTTCCCGATATCCACCGCAGCCTCCGATTACCACTGGCTGTTGCCCCGTGTCAGAGCCGGTGAGAACAATGTTTATCTCAGTTATGCCAATGCCGATGCCAGTGGATTGAGCGGCAATTTTGGTCCGGACACCTTCGCCTGGCCACGGCAGGAAACGCTGATCACTGATGCCGAAGGCCTGGCGTTACTCGATATCGATACCAGCAACCTCGCCTCCGGTTATCCCACCAATGTGGTGCGCCGTAAAGATCTGGTGGCGATGCGTCAGCCGCATTATTACCCGCTGCTGATCATGGTGGCAGAAGCGGATTAATGGAGAGGAGAACGCGCATGTCAGCAAAAGAAGCCCCTTTCGCACCGCGTGAGCGCAGGTGTAAGTCCACCATTCCGGTCGGCATCCTCTACTCGGTGTCCGGGCACTATGGCAGCATTGGCCGCGAGATGCTGAACGGCATCATGCTGGCGATTGAAGAGGTCAACGCAGATGATCGCCTGGACTTTTCCCTCGCGCCGATCGTCTGCGATCCCGGCTGCCAGCTGGAGAATTACTATCGCTATTGCCGTGATTTGCTGCACAGTCACGGCGTGAAACATATTGTCGGCTGTTACACCTCGGCGTCGCGCAAACTGATCCTGCCACTGGTGGAGGGAGCGAACGCCCTGCTATGGCACACCGCACGTTACGAGGGATTTGAAAGCAGCGACCATGTGATGTATCTCGGGGCCGCGCCCAACCAGCATGTCCTGCCGATGCTGGATTATGTCTTCGCGCATTATCCGCGCGAGGTTTATCACGTCGGATCTAACTATATCTGGTCCGAAGAGATTGACCGCATCACCCGCGAAACGGTGGAAGCCCGCGGTGGAAAAATGATCGCCAGCGAGTTCCTGCCGCTGGGGGAAACCGATGTGCTGCCCATTATTCAGGACATCCTGGCGCGTCGTCCGCCGGTGATTCTGATCACGCTGGTCGGCATCTCCGCCTATCGCTTCTTCCAGCTGTGGAAAACGATGATGCCGGACCATCCTTTTCTGCGTGAAGCGGCCCCCGCCCGTTTGAGCCTGACCTTGTGTGAACGTGAGGTGGCGATGATTGGAGCCGAGGCGCTGGAAGGTTGTCTGGTCTCCGCCGTCTATTTTCATAGCATCGCCAACGCGCAAAATGAACAGTTTGTCGCCCGGTATCACCAGCGTTTCGGTGAACAGGCCACCACCACTGTCGATGCCGAGGCGGCATGGATGAGTGGCCATTTCCTGGCCAGAGGTATCCAGGCCAGTGGTAGCGATGATCCTGCGCTGGTAAAGGAAGCGATTTACGGCTATGAACTGGATGCGCCGAACGGGGTAACCCGGATTAATCGGGAAAACAACCATGCCAGCCTGACGCCGCGCCTGGCGCGCATCGGGGCGGATGGTCAGTTCCACCTGCTGTGGCAGGCGGCTTCGCCTGTGACGCCGGACCCGTGGTTAACCTGGTCCGATTTGTCCCGTCAGTAACCGGTCGCAAGGGGGTAAGCTGCATATGCAAAAGCAACTGATGGTGGTGAGAGGATTACGCATCGCACTCATTGGCTGTCATACCCGTGACGAAAATGCGTTGCTGCTCCAGTTCCAGCGACTGGGGATCGCGGGTGACAGTTTTAGCCATTTCCACCCGACTATTTTTGATGCGCCATATGACGGCATGATTTTTGATTCGGATAACCGGGCGCTGATCCAGAGCATGGAGCAAAACAGCTGGCCCGCCCTGGCAAAAATTGCGCTGCTGGGCATGGAAACCCCTTCACGGGTTAAATGGGTGATCGATCAGAACATCAATGGTTATTTACGCAAACCAGTTAAAGCTGAGGGCGTGCTATCGACCCTGATTCTGGCGCGCCATGATTTTCAGCGTCAAAAGCAATTACAGGACCAGTTGCAGCAATTTGAACATCGGCATCAACTGCGACGTTTTTTATTATCAGCGCAATTATTACTGATTAAAGAGTTTAATTTTAGTGAACAATCCGCCTATGCTTTATTACGTCAACTGGCAACCGAACAGCAAAAAACGGTGGAAGAGTTTTGCCTGATAGTACTCGCTAATCCGGAGGCATGGATCAGACATATAAAATTATTATCATTGTGATGGTATTGGTATTTCGCACCAGCAGAGTGATGGCGCTGCACTAAAAATGCGCAACAGGAATAACCTTTTATTATGTCCTGATGGCTGACGTCAAATGCCATGATTAACATGATGTTTTAAAACATAAAAATGAACTGGATCAAAGATTATTTTTATGGCATATATATTGCTTAGTTAAAGACGTCATGTGATATTCCTGTCACGCTAATTTGGATTGCTGCTTTTTTAATATTATCGTTCGCCTGCTTCATAAATAATCTGACAATGGCAAAGATGCCCCTGTAGCTCGCAAGAGCTTAGGGGCTTTTTTTTTGCGAAAAATAATCCCACGCCAGTGAAATGGTTCACGGATTGCGTTACCAACAGAAAATGAGGAAAGACAATGAGCACTATCACCGAGCCCACAACACCCCCGAATATTCCGACGCTGCGGATTAAGGCAATTCAGTCGTTATTAATTGAGAAGGGCTACATCCAGGCGGACGCTGTCGATGAAATCATTGATATTTTTGAACATCGTTTTGGCCCGAAAAACGGTGCAAAAGTGGTGGCGAAGGCCTGGACCGACCCGGACTATAAACAGCGCCTGCTGACCGATGCCACCGCCGCCATTGCCGAACTCGGTTTCACCGGCCTGGAAGGCGCGCATATGTATGTCGCTGAGAATACCGCGGACGTCCATAACATGGTGGTGTGTACGCTGTGCTCCTGCTATCCGTGGCCCACCCTTGGCCTGCCGCCAACCTGGTACAAAGCCCCGCAATATCGCTCCCGCGCCGTGATCGAACCGCGCAGCGTGCTGGCGGAATTTGGCGTCACCCTGCCTGCCAACGTCGAAATCCGCGTCTGGGACAGCAATGCCGAGATTCGCTATATGGTGCTGCCCCAGCGCCCCAGCGGCAGTGAACATTTAACCGAAGCGGAGCTGGCAGAGCTGGTCACCCGCAACGCCATGATTGGCACCGATCTTTTACCTGCAGTGCAATCCTGAGGAGATCCTGATGAATTCGATTCATGACGTTGGCGGTATGCATAACCTCGGGCCGATCCAGATCGACCTCAACGAGCCGGTATTCAAAGCGGAATGGGAAAAACAGGTGTTTTCCACCATCGGCCTCTATTTTGCCGGTGGACTGTGCCCGATTGATGAGTTTCGTCACGCTATTGAAGTGATGGACCCCAGCGAATACCTCAGCACCCCTTATTACGTGCACTGGTATCACGCCATGGAAACCCTCGGTATCGAAAACGGCCTCTTCACGCTGGATGAGCTGGAAGCCAAAGTGAAACAACTCGCCGCTCAGGAGACACAGGCATGAATATTTTAGAGAAAGATCAGGTCTATGCCGCAGTGAAAACCAACCCGGTGTATGTGCGTGACACCGCCCTGCCGGTACGTTTTGCACCCGGTGATAGCGTGCGGGCGAAAAATATCCACCCGATCGGCCACACCCGTTTACCGCGTTATGTTCGCGGACGTAGCGGGACCATCGTGCAATATCACGGTTCGTTCGTATTCCCGGACACCTATGCCCACGGCAAAGGCGAAAAACCGCAGCATCTGTACAGCGTCCGTTTTGAAGCGGAAGAGTTATGGGGAGACGCGGCAACCGAAGGTTCTGCGGTCTACCTCGACCTGTGGGATGACTACATCGAGCCAGTGGCCTGAGGAGCATAGTTATGACGTTAATGTCGATGACACTGGCCCCACAGGCGGCCACGGAAGAACCTGAAATGGCGTTCGGCGAACCCTGGCAGGCGGAAGCCTTCGCCACCGCGCTGCAACTGTCGCAAAACGGGGTTTATTCATGGAGTGAGTGGGTTGAAGCCTTTGCCACCACCATCCGCGAGCAACCGCAGCAGCCAGGGGAAAGTTTAGGCGAAGCCTATTATCGCCAGTGGCTGACCACGCTGGAAATGATGTTGCAGCACAAAGCGCTGGTCAGCGAACAGGATGTGGAGGATCGCCAGGCGCTGTGGCATCTGGCTTATCTGCATACTCCGCACGGGCAGCCGGTGCAGCTCGATCGGGTGGCGCACATTATCGATCCCTGCTCAACGCTGCAAGGCGTGCAGAACGATCATGACCATCACCACCATCATCATCACCATGGGCACCTTCATGGCATCCCAACGCCGATCACTATCGTGCCGGGAAGTCGTTAACATTCGGAGCCGCCATGTCTGGCGGCCTTCCCTGCCATGTTGATACCACAATTTACAGGTGATACCGATGAATACAGCTCTATCGTCAACGCGTCTGAAAGGTCTGTGCTGGGGCATTGTTGTTGTCAATATTCTAGCCTGGTGCTGGGCATGGGTTGAGTTTCGCACGCAACCCACGCTAATGGGCACCGCGCTGTTAGCCTATATGTTTGGCCTGCGCCATGCCGTGGACGCCGACCATATCGCGGCTATCGATAACGCAACGCGCAAACTGTTACAGGAAGGACGCTCAGCCGAAAGCGCCGGTGCGTTCTTTTCACTGGGTCACGCTGCCGTGGTCATCATCAGCTGCTTATTCGTGGCATTAACCGCCAGCGCACTGGATAAGGCGTTGGGTGATGCGAAGGAAATTGGCAGCCTGATCAGCACCCTGGCATCTGCCGGATTTATGCTGGTGCTGGCCTTCGCCAATCTGTCGATTTTGCTGTCCGTGTGGAAAACCTTCCGCCAGGCCAAAAATGGCGGCACCGTGGTCGCGGATGACCTGGACATGTTGCTGAACCGTCGTGGCTTGCTGGCACGCCTGTTCCGACCGCTGTTCCGGTTGGTTTCCCGCAGCTGGCATTTGTTTCCTATCGGCTTTCTCTTCGGTATCGGCTTTGATACCGCCACGGAAATCGCCCTGTTTGGCCTCTCCTCGGCACAGGCGGTGGGCGGGATCTCCTTCGCCAGCATCATGGTGATGCCCGCACTGTTTACCGCCGGGATGCTGCTGGTGGATACGCTGGACGGGATTCTGATGGTGCGGGTTTATCGCTGGGCCTTTGTCCGCCCGATCCGCAAGCTGTATTACAACCTGACCATTACCATGATGTCGGTTGTGGTGGCCTTTTTTATCGGTGGGATCGAGGTGCTGAGTTTGCTGTCAGACAAGATGGCGTTTACCGGCCTCTTCTGGCGCGATGTGCAGGCCCTGACCGATCACTTCAATACGCTTGGCTACGCCATTATTGCCCTGTTCCTGATTAGCTGGGGGGTCTCCGCCCTGATTTACCGCCTGAAACGCTATGACGAAGTCGATGTTAACTTCGAATAGCCGCGACGCGGGCCTGCTGTCACGCAACGGGTAATTCACATCTTCGCCGTTATCTAAAGGATATTCGGAAATGAGTTCACTCTCGTCGGGTCTTGATCCCAGGACCCCAGGCTCCCCTCGGCCTGTGAAAAGAGGTTTGACCGCCCCCAACGGTGCCGTGCTGGCCGTGGTGTTGTATGTGCTGATGTATCTGTTGTACGGCTGGTCCGAACCCGATGCCTTTAGCGCTTACGCGATTGGCAATCTGGTGAATAACGCGGCTCCGCTGGCGCTGGCCGCCGCCGGGCAAACGCTGGTGGTGCTGGCCAAAGGCTTCGATTTATCGCTGGTTGGCGTGATTTCGATAGCCAATGTTCTGACCGCCGTCTTCCCGTTTGAGGGACCGCTCGGTGCTTGCTTCAGCCTGGCCATGTGTCTCGCCGCAGGAGCGCTGATTGGGCTGGTGAACGGTTATCTGGTGGCGTGGCACGGTGTGCAGAGCATTGCGGCCACCCTTGGCACCATGATTGTGGCGCAGGGTATCGCCCTGCTGCTGCTGCCGGTACCGGGCGGCAGCGTGTCGGCGTTTATCAGCGACACGCTAACCGATTCCCTGTGGCAGGTCTTGCCGATCTCGGGCCTGTTTCTGCTGGCTTTCGCCCTGATCTGGCTGGTGATCAAACGCACCGATACCGGTACCGCCATCTATGCCATCGGCGCAGATGAAACCGCCGCAGGTCTCTCTGGTGTCGCGGTGCGCTGGACCCGTTGCAAAGCCTTCATTCTGGCGGGCTGTTTCTATGGCGCGGCCGGTTTTATGCTCAGCGCGCAAACCGCGACCGGCGATCCCAATGCCGGGCAACCGTTCCTGCTGCTGTCCTTTGCGGCGGTGGCGCTGGGTGGCACCAGCCTGAGCGGGGGTCGCGGTGGCGCGTTTGGCTCGATGGTGGGCGCGGCGGTGCTGCTGCTGATGCAAAAAATGTTGTTCGCACTCGGCGTCTCCTCGTTCTATATCGGGTTTTTCCAGGGCGTGCTGCTGATCCTGTCGATTGTCTCCAGCCATTTACTTAACCGACGTGCGACCAAAAAAGGAGCACCGGTATGAACAAAGCAACCTTAGCCAGCGCGGAGATCAACCGCGACGATCGCCGCAGCGGTAGCCGTCTGAATGCCGATTTCATTGCGCCGGTGCTGTTATTACTGCTGACCGTGGTGATGATTCTCGCCTCACGCCTGATAAGCCCGGCCCTTGGTTCCTGGTCGCAGGTGATGATGATTATCACCCTCGCCTCCTTTTTACTGGTGGTGGCTTTTGGACAGGGACTGGTGATTCTGTCCGGGGGCATGGACCTCTCTGTTGCCTCGTTATTTATGTATGGCGGTGTGATGGCCGCAGGCATGATTGGCGAGAATGGCAGCAATACGCTGTGGATGCTGCCGTTAATTCTGCTCTCTGCCGCCGCGATTGGTGCTATCAGCGGCCTGGGCATTACGCTGTTACGCATCCCGCCGTTCATTATGACGATGGGGTCCGGCATCATCGTGGCTTCACTGGCGCTGGGGGCAAGCGGTGGCAGTACCCTCGGTGCTTCGCCCCCGCTGCTGTCGGCCGTGGTAAAAGGCAGCCTGTTCGGTATCCCCGGTATTTTGCTGTTCTTTATCGTGTTCAGCCTGCTGGCGCTGCTGCTCCAGTCACGCACCCTGTTTGGTCGCCAGCTGTATGCACTGGGTGGCAATGCGCGCGCCGCCGCCATCAGCGGGATTCCGGTGGGCAAGGTGACGGTGCTGGCGTATGCCCTGAGTGGCTTATGCGCGGCACTGGGTGGCGCACTGCTGACCGGGTATTCCGATGGTGCCACGTTACGTATGGGCGATCCCTATTTGCTGCCCTCAATTGCCGCCGTAGTGGTAGGCGGATCCTCCATCCTTGGTGGCAAAGGAACCTTTATCGGTACGCTGGCGGGTGCGTTGTTTTTAACTACCGTTGATTCGGTGATTGCTGCGACCGGATTAGATCAGGGCTGGCGATTAATTGTGTCTGGCTTAATTATCCTGCTGGCGCTGTTATTTCAGTCCGGATCCATTAATTCTATTTTAATTTTATCAAAGAAAATCGGTGCCTTTTCCAAATAAATGTAATACCTGAACGCTAACATTCTATTTTCTGGAGTCACTATGTCCTTTCAAACACGTGTAAAAAAATACGCGGCGTTAGCCTGCGCCTGCATGCTGATGGCCGGAACGGTTTCCGCTGTTCACGCCGATGAAGCACCGAAGAAATACAAAATATTTCTCAGCTTAAGCTATAGCGGAAATAACTGGATGAGCGAAACCGCAAACATCATTAAATCACTAGCCAAAACGCCACCTTACGACAAGATGGTGGACCTGACCGAGGTGATTTCTGGCACCGATCCCCAGGCACAGATTTCCGCCTATGAAAGTATGATTGCGGCAAAAGCGGATGGCATTATTAGTTTTCCAATTTCTCCCACCGCATTAAACCGGGTTATTCGCCGTGGTTGTAGCCAGGGGGTGAAATTCTTTATGTTTGACTCCACCGTCACCGAGAAATGCGCCTATAACGTCAGCTATATTTCGGCAGGTGCGGGGGAAAACATGGCTCAGGAACTGGTCAATGAATTAGGCGGTAAAGGAAAAATATTTATGAACCGTGGTGTGCCTGGTACCTCGGTGGATAAACGTCATTACGATGGCGCGATGCATATTTTTAAACAGTATCCGGGCATCCAGATTGTCTCTGAATATTATGGTTACTGGGACGATCGTATTAGTCAGCGCGAAACCGCGAAAGCGCTTGCCGCCCATCCTGATGTCAATGGTATCTGGTCAGAATTGGGTGAAGCCGGGGTGCTGAACGCCGTGGCAGATCGTAAAGGCAAGATGATCCCGATTATGGGCGAGAATATGAACGGGTTTCGCTTAGGCTTCCTGAATGCGGATTATCGCCAACGCGGGCTGAGCGGCGTATCTGCGGGTTCTCCACCAGCCACCGCCGGTTATGCTTTCAAACTGATGATGGAAGTTCTCACCGGTAAGCGCAATCTGCCGCCGACCAATATCGAATATCCATTGCCGTGGGTTACCGCCGATCAGGTCAAAATGTGTCAGGACGGAAAAATCACCGAGGGTTGTAATGTGTTCCCGGCCAATATGGTGCCGGAAGGGTTCTCCGCCGAAATCTATAACCCGGTGTATTTGCCTGAAGTTTCTCTCGATTCGGCGTTGAAAGGCATTCCGACGCCGGGCACCACTATCCAGCCCCTGCCCGCCGAGATTGTGAAGGCCGCCGATGAACCGGGGATCAACTGTGATCGCTGCCAGGCCGCACCGGATGAATACAAGCTCACCAAAGTGAAGCCCACCGTCACCCCATAATTTTGCCTGACGTCGCCCGATGGTCTGCTGCCATCGGGCGACAGGAGATGCACCATGCAACATGCCATGCCACAAGGCGTTCACCTTTCATCTGTCGCCAAATCCTATGGCCCGACCGTCGCGCTGGAGGAAGTCAGCATGACGCTCCAGCCGGGTCAGGTGCAGGCTATTCTCGGTGAAAACGGTGCCGGAAAATCCACGCTGGTGAAAATCCTCTCCGGCGTGGTGGCCCCCAATAGCGGAGCCATGACGATGGATGGCGAGACTTACGCGCCGCATTCCCTCCAGCACGCCCGCAGACTCGGGGTCAGCACCGCATTTCAGGAACTGAGCCTGTTACCCAATCTCAGCGTGGCGCAGAATTTTTTTCTGCCCCATGCGCCGAAGAATGCATTTGGCCTGCCCGCGCGCAAACGCATGCAACAGGAAACCGAAACCATTCTTAATCAACATGATATCTTCGATATCTCGCCGCAGGCCAACGTCGAAAGCCTGTCATTAGCGGCGCGTCAGCGACTGGAGATCGTGCGTGCGATGCACCTCAATCCCCGCTTGTTGATCCTCGATGAACCGACCGGGGCGCTGGCCGATGTGGAGTGGTTATTTCGTCTGATACGCCGCCTGACGCAACAGGGCAGTTCAGTGCTGTATATCTCGCATCGTCTGGCTGAAATTCGCGCCATTGCCAGCCATGCCACAGTGCTACGCAGCGGAAAAAGTATCGAAACCGTCGATTTATCCGCCGTCAGCAATGACGATATTTTCGCCCTGATGGTAGGCCGCCGATCCAGCCAGCGCTCGACCGCCCGCCGTCAAACCGCCATCGCAGCGCACCTCCCCCGCCTGGTGACCAATGACCTGAGTGGCAGTGCCTTTGCGGATGTCTCGCTGGAACTCCATCAGGGCGAGATACTGGGCGTGGCAGCCCTTGAAGGACAAGGGCAGCGGGAATTATTTCGTACCCTTGCGGGTCTGATGAAACCCGGCAGCGGGCAAATGCAACTGGATGGGCATGTGGTTAATTTACGCCATTCCCGTGAAGCGCTGAATTTGCATAGCGGCATTGCCTTTGTGCCGGAAGACCGTAAAAGCGAAGGGATTTTCCCCACCCTGTCCACCGCTGCCAATGTGACGCCTTCCGTGCTGTCGCGATTTACCCGGCTGGGCCTGATTAAACGCGATGCCGAAGACGAGGCGATTGGTCGCGTCGCCCCGCGCGTGGAGCTCAGCCCACGTTATCTCAATTTTAAAATTGGCACCCTGTCCGGCGGCAATCAGCAAAAAGCACTGATTGCGCGGGCGCTGCTGTCCGGGGCGAAAACCTTACTGTTATTCGACCCAACGCGTGGTGTCGATGTCGGGACGAAAGAAGTTATCTATCAGGCGATTCGTCAGTTTGTGGAGGATGGCGGTTCGGTGCTGGTTTACTCCACCGACCTGCCCGAATTACAGGCGCTGGTTGATCGCTGTCTGGTGATGTACCACGGTCGCGTTGTCGCGATGCTGGAACAACAGGATATGGATGAGAACCGGATGGTGGGTTTGATGACCGGGAATGATGTGGGGGTGCATTAAGGCCTTAAAACACGGGCTGGCTCCACTCTACGGGGCCAGTCTGACTTAATCATGAGTGATAGTACTCACGGTCCGTGAATATATCCCGCCTGAGCGATCTGACTTTTCTACACTTTTCATTGCGTCCTTAACATGAGGTCATTATATGAACAGTTATGTATTAAGCGTCAGAATGAAAATGGCGGGAGATGTCTTCGGCAACCAGGTGGGTGGGGCAACTTATCTGGAAGTACCTGATACGGCTACCGTTCCATTGCCGTCCCATTCGGCTGGTACGGCTCAGCAATGGATGACGAAAGTGCTGCAAATAGCCAAGCCAGACAACGTTCCGGAACACAAACGCGATATTGTCTTCTTTGTGCACGGTTATAACACCTCCCCCGAAGAGGCCTTAAAGCGCCAGCGACTCGCCGAGTTAAAGCTGAATGAACACAAATTCAATTGCATGGTTATTGGATTCGACTGGCCCTCAAACGAAAAGCCTCAGGATTATCTGTCAGACCGTGGGGATGCATTGGATACTGCTCCAGTTCTGGTGAGAGGCGGCATTATCCCCTTCACCATTTTTTCTAAAAAAGATTGTCCGGTAAACGTTCATATTATGGCTCATTCAATGGGCGCGTTTGTGGTGCGGGAGGCATTCCGGCATGTCGATAAAGTGCGTGATTCAGACCTGGCAAACGACTGGCGAATCGGGCAGATCGCGCTCTTTGCCGCAGATATCTCCTCCAGCTGTTTCGCAGCAAATAATGCAGACATGCTACCCGTCTTCAATCACTGCGGGCGGCTGACCAATTATTACAGCGGTTTTGACGAGGCGCTGGCCGCCTCTAATATCAAGAATATCGATTTAAGTTCGCGCGTGGGACGGGTGGGAATGCCAGTGGATACTCCCGTCCCGAACAAAGCGGTGGACGTAGACTGCGGGGCACGCTATCAGGCTATCCCCGATCCTAAACTCAAAATACTCGATGGCATGGAGTCTCATTCCTGGTACCTGGAAGACGAAGTCTGGTACAAGGATCTGGCGCAGACCCTTAGCGGAAGCACCGACAGAAATTACATCACCTCTCGCCATGCGAAAAATGGCTCGAATGACTTTGAGCTCAACATTGATTGAGCCACTGCATACCTTGTTTCCAGCATTGATTGAAAGACTACATGGCTGAATTGACTTATCTACCCAGCACCCGGTTCACACCTCACAGTGGAACATAAAGGCTCTGCGGAGCCTTTCTCCATCATCCGCCAGGCATCGGCCACAACGCCACTGCTGGCCGTGCGCCAGAACATGAAGATGACTCATGTTCCATTGAAATTTAATCACTTTTCCTCATACAACTCTTCTGGCATAAAAGATGCATTATTAACTTCTAAACAATATAAAGACAACTGATTGAGAACGCCCACAACAAGATTAGGTAACAGTTAAAAGACAAAAAAATCAGGCTTTATATTGGAAACCAGGATGCCAGATCACCATGAATAAGCATTTTTCATTTACGGTTAAAAGCCTTCGTTTCGACGAAAACTATAACCCTTCCCAAAACACTCGCATCACCACCAACTTTGCTAATCTGGCCAGAGGGGATAAACGTCAGGAAAACCTGCGCAACGCCCTGGTGATGATTGACAATCGTTTCAATTCTCTGGCGCATTGGGATAACCCTAATGGCGATCGTTATGCTGTCGAGCTGGACATCATTTCTGCCGAATTGAATATTAACCTCGAAGGCCATGGCAACGCCTTCCCGGTGATTGAAATCCTGAAAACCAATATCGTTGATAAAAAAACTAACCAACGTATTGCAGGTATTGTCGGGAATAACTTCTCCTCCTACGTGCGCGATTATGACTTTAGCGTCGTATTGCCTGAGCACAATAAAAACCAATCCGGATTCGCCACGCCAGAAAACTTTGGCGATCTGCATGGCAACATCTTTAAGCAGTTCGTTAATTCAGACGCTTATAAAGAGAACTTTACTAAGCCACCGGTTATCTGCCTGAGTGTTTCCAGTAAAAACATCTATCGTCAGACGGGAAATCAACATCCGGTATTGGGCATCGAATACCAGCAAGATGAACTCTCCCTGACCGATCATTATTTCGCAAAAATGGGCTTGCAGGCACGTTATTTTATGCCACCGAATAGTGCTGCGCCTTTGGCATTCTATTTTTCTGGCGATTTGCTCAGTGATTACTCGAATCTTGAACTGATCAGTACCATCAGCACGATGGAGACTTTTCAAAAGATTTACCGCCCTGAAATTTACAACGCGAATTCGGCAGCAGGACAATGCTATCAGCCAAACCTGAAGCACCCGGATTATTCATTAACCCGCATTGTTTATGATCGAGAAGAACGTAGCCAGCTGGCTATTGAGCAGGGAAAGTTTACTGAAGAGAACTTCATCAAACCATATCAAACTGTGCTTGAGCAATGGTCTGCTACTGCCGTTCTTTGATTAACTTAAAATAAAAGGTCACCTGTGATGAAAAAGTTATTACCCACTTCAACTGCCGGCAGCTTACCCAAACCGTCCTGGCTGGCACAGCCAGAGACACTGTGGTCCCCCTGGAAATTAGAGGGTGAGGAATTAATTGACGGTAAACAAGATGCTCTGCGTTTGTGCCTGGAGGATCAACTCAAGGCCGGTATTGATATTGTCAGTGATGGCGAGCAAACACGTCAGCATTTTGTCACGACCTTTATCGAACACCTCAGCGGCGTTGATTTTGAAAAACGTGAGATCGTTAAAATTCGTAATCGCTACGATGCGAGCGTACCCAGCGTTGTGGGTGAAGTGGCGCGCCAGAAGCCAGTATTTGTGGAAGATGCCAAATTTTTGCGTCAGCAAACCACTCAGCCGATTAAATGGGCGCTGCCAGGCCCAATGACGATGATTGATACCCTCTATGATGGTCATTATAAAAGTCGCGAAAAACTCGCCTGGGAATTCGCCAAAATTCTTAATCAGGAAGCCCGCGAATTAGAAGCTGCCGGTGTCGATATTATCCAGTTTGATGAGCCTGCATTTAATGTTTTCTTTGATGAGGTGAATGACTGGGGGATTGCTGCCCTGGAAAAAGCCATTGAAGGGCTTAAATGTGAAACGGCTGTGCATATTTGCTATGGCTATGGCATCAAAGCCAATACCGACTGGAAAAAGACGCTGGGGACCGAGTGGCGTCAATATGAAGAAGTGTTCCCCAAACTGCAAAAATCGGCTATCGATATCATTTCACTGGAATGTCACAACTCTCGCGTGCCAATGGATCTCATTGAGCTTATTCGCGGTAAAAAAGTGATGGTTGGTGCCATTGATGTGGCAACCAATACCATTGAAACAGCGGAAGAAGTGGCTAATACCATCCGCAATGCATTGAAGTTTGTTGACGCCGACAAACTCTATCCCTCTACCAACTGCGGCATGACGCCTTTATCTCGCCGGGTCGCCAGAGGCAAGCTGAATGCGTTAAGTGCTGGCGCAGAAATCGTGCGCAGAGAACTGCTGGGCTAACATAGCCGGACAGATGAAGAAAACTCAGTCCGGGGTGAGCGATATGATGCAACCGGACTGGGTCGTAATGTTACGTCAACGGGTTTGACTGAGAATGATGCGGTCGAATAGACGGTCACCCAGCCAGACGCGCATACGGATCAACATTTTGGCAAATTTACCGGCCGCATAGCGTGTGCGTGGGTTGCTGCTGTTAACCGCGCGTGAGACCACCTCGGCGATAAGGTTTGGATCGCTGCCTTTACCCTGTCCGTATGTGTTTTTTATCGACATAGCCACCATCTTCACCAGTTGACCATAGGGCCCACTGGCCGAACGTTTGACGATACTGTCACTGGCGGCATCACCGAAGCCCGTCTCTATTATTCCCGGTTCAACGATCACCACCTTTATGCCGAACTGAGCGACTTCCAGACGCAGGCAGTCTGACCATCCTTCCAGTGCGTGTTTGGTTGCGTGATACCAGGCACCCAGGATGCTGTACATCTTTCCGCCCATCGAGGTGATGTTGATAATGTGCCCGCTGCGTCTGGCGCGCATCGCCGGGAGCAGCAGCTGTGTGAGCCGTGCTGCACCGAACACATTCACCTCAAACTGATAGCGAGCCTCATCAATACCGATCTCTTCTACCGGCCCATACAGGCCAAAACCGGCATTGTTGACCAGCACATCGACACCGCCTGTCTGCGCCAGAATGGTATTTACGCCGGAGACAATCTCTTCATCTTTGGAAATATCCATCCGCAGTGGCTGTGCTCCGAGCTGAGCCAGATCAGCCATTTTCCCGACACTACGGGCAGCCACGTAGACCTGATAACCCTCCTGTATCAGACGGAGAGCAATGGCCTTGCCCATGCCTGACGATGCGCCGGTAACCAGCGCGGTTTTCTTTTCCTGAGTAAACATAGGCACCTCGTTAAGTGAACTGTCCCCAGTTTGCCTCAACAGAGACCTGATCTAACTCGCACAACGCGCCAGAGCGCTTGCTAAACGTGCCCGGATTTCCCCAGTTTGATCATCTGGTCAGAAGCCAGCACAACAACACCCGTTGTGGTGGGGACCTGCTGCGCCAGCGCCCGGGCAACAGCCAGTGCCTCGATAGGTTTGTAAGCGGCGGGCAGAATCGGAGATACCAGCCTGGCGAGCGGTATGGAAATCAGTTCTCCCAGGCGTACTGGCTGCCCCAACCCATGACGGGAGTCCAGCAGCAAAGAAGGTTGTGCAATCACCAGCGTGGTGAACGGCATGGCTCTGAGCGCCTGTTCCAGCTCACCCTTCACGCGAGTATAAAACATGGATGATTGCGCATTGGCACCACCCGCACTGACCAGCCCTACCCGGCTTACGCCTGCTGAAAGTGCCGCCCTGGCAACCGCCATATTGGCATCGAAATCAACCGCCCGGAACGCCTCCCGGCTCCCCGCGACTTTAATCGTTGTTCCCAGAGCAAGGTAGGCTTCATCCGCACGGGGCAATTGCGGCAAAGAAGCAAAATCGACCAGGTGGACGGTTAACTTTGGGTGGCTGATTGCCGGCGGTTTCCGGCTCAGCGCATGGACCTGTGCAACATCCGGATCATTCAGCAAAATTTGCAGCAGCTTGCCACCCACCAGGCCGGTAGCGCCCGCAAGTAGCACAACGCGTTTTGTTTCTGACATCATCATCGTGTTCTCTTTTAATTGAGACGCAGGGTTCCCCTGACAGTTTCCGGAGTCTGGCCAGTCCAGGCCATAAATGCCCGGTAGAATGAGTTCGGGTCTTCAAAGCCCAGCAGGAACGCAATCTCGTAGCCGGATAAACTGGTATTGCACAGATAATGGCGGGCCAGATTTTCCCGACAGCCGTTGATCAGGGTGCGGAAATTTTCCCCTTCCTCCTCAAGCCTGCGCTGAAGGGTACGCTTGCTCAACCCCAGGCGTTCGGCAGTTTTCTCGATAGTCGCTTCGTTAGCCGGCAGCAACTCCAGAAGGACTGCACGCACGCGTTCTGCGGTTGAAGCCGCTTCACCTAACTGACTGAGACGACGTCGCAGCTCAGGCTCAAATACCTGCCACATGCCTTCATTCACCGTCAAAAATGGTCGAAGTGCATCCGTGGCGGAAAAACTGATGGCGGGCTTTTCACCATAATGCACAGCGATACCGAAGAAACGTGCAAAGTGGCGGGCCGGAATCCCGGAAGGAAGCTGAGGGAGCGTCACTTTCAGCGCCTGGATCGGTTCACGGGTTGCCAGCCGCAGCAGTCGCAGAAAGAAGGCAAGCTCTGCCACCTGCAGAGACAGGGGTATACCTGTCACGACCGACAACCAGCGCGGTGACACGGTCAGGACACCGCTTCGATCCACTGCCGTTTCCAGCACCATCGGCGCAATCAGCTGCTTATAGCGGGCCAGTCGTTGCATCGCCTGCATCATATTACTGCTGCACAGCGCGGCGAAAAGCGGAGGATCGAACACTTCGGTAGTGACCATTTCTATCAGCCGTAAGGGAAAAGCAACATCATTCGCTTCCGTCTCCAGTGCGCGCCAGAAACGAAAATATTCGTCAGTGTCGAGTCCGCGCTTTGTGCCTGAAAAAAGATCGTCGGGCAAACCTGCCTTACGCAATACATGTTCAGGCTGCATGCCTGCGTCTTTCAGCAGCGTTCTCCAGCCAATATCGAGAGAGAAAGTGCGGTTACGTGCCATGGTCAGATTTCCAGGAATGAATGATCTTCGAATATGAAGCGGGTTTCAGTTATCAGCATAACGTTTCAATTCGGGCAATAACATTCATAACACGCCACAGGTGTGGTAAAGCGCGCCAGGCGCTGAAATCTTTTGATTGCGTGCGGGCGCTATTTGATTTAGATTTTCCTAAATTTAGAAAATGCTAAAGTAAAAAATGAAAGAGACTCAGCTGTTCCAATTTCAGGAAAGTGCCTCGCTGGCAACCACGCTGCTTAAGTCGATGAGTAACACCAATCGGCTATTGATCCTCTGCATGCTCATTGATAAACCCGGCACTTCGGCAGGGGATTTGGCGCAATTGACCGGCTTAACGCCTTCTGCAACCTCTCAGCACCTGGCGAAAATGAAAGAAGATGGTTTGATTGAGTCTGAGAGGGTGGCGCAAAGAGTGAACTATTTCATCAAAAACGACGCGGTGAAAAAAGTCATCTCCACGTTAAAAGAGATTTACTGTCCGGAGGATTTCAAATGACGCCAGAATCGGTATCACCGCTCGAAGCCAAAAAACTGATTGATCAAGGGGCTGTGCTGATTGATATTCGGGACCGCGCTGAATATCTGCGTGAGCACATACCGCACGCGCGTTCGCTTCCGCTTACCGAGATGACAGCAGGGAAAACGGTGGAGGGGGCCGAGCAACAGCCGGTCATTTTTCATTGTCAGGCAGGAATGCGCACGGCCCAAAATGCCAGCGCGCTGATGAAAGCGGCAAGCCCTGCGCAGGCTTTACTGATGACAGGCGGCATTAACGCGTGGAAGAGCGCCCACCTCCCGACTATCGAAGACAAAAAACAACCGTTGCCTGTCATGAGGCAAGTTCAGATTGTTGCAGGCACACTGATTCTTATCGGCGTGGTATTGGGATATACCGCTGATAGCAGGCTGTTTTTACTGTCCGGCTTCGTCGGCGCAGGTTTACTGTTTGCTGGAGTGAGTGGCTTCTGTGGCATGGCGAGTTTACTGTTAAAAATGCCCTGGAACAGAACGGAGAAATAGCTATGGATTTCATTCCCCCAGGATAAATCTAAGGGGGAGCCGTCATGTTCGTATCTGGCACGAACCGGATACAGTGGATAACTGTTATGTCAGCTGTGAGCGAATTGCGGAAGTTTGCTTTAAGTGTATGCTTGAGGGTCTCTAAAAGAGAATGGTTCGTTTAAGCGGGACACTTACAACACCAACATGAGCACCACAACATAGGTGCTTCATTCATAAGTTTTTTTGACATCGTATACGCAGGTCATCTCATGATTATGTGGGTTTGATTCATTTACTTTGAATAATCAACAAGTATGACTATTTCAATGTCAGACCACTAATATCTTCAATCTCTGTACGTAGAGCGGAGTGTAGTTTCTGTAACTTCCCCGCTCCACTATCATCATAAAAAATATAGAAAGGAACGTCTAGATTATGAGTCGTTTCTGCGAGACATTGTGGGAAGGATGATTTTACCCAACTCGGACATGAGCCTCTTTCAATATTGTAGGACACGCAGGTGCTGTATTTTTTGGAATTACAGGATATAGAAAAGACATCATTTTCCAATTTATCAATATACAAAACCTTGTTTAATTCAATAGACACATCTCCCTCTATCTCTACATAAAGATTATCAAAATTTTCGGTGAAAGATTGATAGTTTTGATGGAACTTTAATACATTTTTTACCGGGTCATAATTAATGAATTTGTACGTAGCTATCACTTTATCATATTGCTTGTCTGTTTTTATGTGGATTTCACCAAAGTCAAATTGAGGCGCAAGCAATACCCTTGCTTTACTGCGCAACGCACTACGTAGTACCGGGTCTTTGCTTGATTTTATTGCCGTGATGTATTCATCGATGGTTTTTGGTTCCACCAGAGTCTTTGTCACTGTTGCTGTCGATTTCTGGGGTAGTGCCTTAGCATTTTCAGGCGCGGGTTTAATGATTGGCGTATTGCCTATATTAATGCTTACGGTATCACTGTAAGCGAGTGCCTGTTTTTCCTGTTTAATTGGGGTAGGCGCTGGCTGGGAACTGGTGGTGTTGTATTTGTAAATAGAGACAATGGTAGCTACGAAAAACATAACCATGAAAGCGGCTAATGATGTTATTTTAAGGAGGTATTTTTGTTTTCTTTGCTTCAATTGTTCCATTACAATTGAGTATTGCTGTCTTTGTGATAACCCCTTTACAGGGATATCATAAATCTCAGATAATGTCTGTATTAATTTTATCTGATCTTCCCCTGTAGAACTTTTTAAAATTTTAGAACGTGCTTCAGAATTGATTTTATAAATATAGAGAATAACGACGATTATCAATGCCAGCAACGTAAAGCCACTGGTAACTTTTCCTATGATTTCCCAGACAGCTGGTATCGAAGGCCCCATATAATCCTCGTATAAAGTCATCTTTTCCCTATAGCATAGTTCAAAGCTAACCCGTGAATGACTAAAAACTAGACGTGCAGAACTCAAGCCTGATGGTGAAGCTTAGGCATTTTTTTGTTCCGGTTGTTCAGGAGGGCCGGGGCCAGTGATGTTAAAAACCATACCAAGGAGGTAATTCATTGTTTATATTGATATTAAATGGCCTTAACTCCCTTTTTAGAACATACCCTGATAACGAAAACGTATAATTACCAACATGTTTTTTATGGCCATGTATTTGCGGTGATATCGATTGTTCCGGATGGAGTAGTAACTAAAAGAAAGTTATCCATTATCACTACTGGTGGACATTAGAAGAAGTCAGACATACAAATGAAACGATCTTTCCACACGATTTGATTATTGACATACTTGCTGCCCAGTTAATGGGCACCTCGACGATATCCCCCTCCTGACGTAACAAACGACTGTTCCAGGCACTTAGCAACCATTAAAAGCGAAAGCAGGATAGTGGCTGAAAAGAAATCATACTCACATCACGCTTAACAGCGCTTCTTCCATAAGTTGCCCCAGCATCGCCTGCGCTCCGTGGATGGCTTCATTTCCCAGCCCGTGCTCCAGCGTGATACCGAGATTCCCCGGTGAGGGCAAAATACTCCCGGCAACGCGCAAGTTACCGGGCATTCCGATACGTGTTCGCACGGTGATACCCAGCCCTGCCTGCAACGCCGCCCAAATGCCGCTCAGGCTTTGGCTGACAAATACCACTTGCCAGGCGATGCTGGCCCGGTCCAGACATTCGATGGCTCGGGAACGCATCAGGCACGGGCTTTCAAGCATCACCAACGGTAATGGCATGCCCTGCGCCAGCAGCGTGCTGATATCCAGTTTTGGGTGTGTTATCCACTCCAGCGGGCACTGACCGATCAGTTTACCTGCACGCTGCACGTTCTCCGGTTGCCATAACAGCGCCATATCCAGCGCGTTATCATTGATCGCATTCAGCAATCCCCGGTTGCGATCGACGCGGGCAATAATACGCATCCCCGGATGGTGGCGTTTGAACTCACCAAGGATGCCCGGCATAAGTGACTCGCCAAAATCTTCCTGCATACCAATACGTATTTCACCCTGCATCAGCTTGCCATTCAGGGCCAGCAGCGCTTCATCGTTTAGCGCTAACAGCCGACGGGCATACCCCATAATTATCTCGCCATTATGGGTCAACGCCAGATGGCGGCCATTCCTGACCACCAGATCGGCACCGCACTGCTGTTCCAGTTTTTTTAGCTGTGCGCTTACAGCCGAAGTTGAACGGCAGAGGCGATGTGCCGCCTGCGCAAAGCTGCCGCACTCAATGCCGGTCACGAAACTGCGCAGTGCATCCAGGTCGAGCGTCAAAGGAAGTTTAGTCATCATCATCCTGAAATTCGGGATAGTAAGTCTTAATTAATTCAATTTTCAGGATTAAAATATCGCGCCAGAATGGCTTCACTGTCAATATGGAGTAACAACGATGACGAAGTCCCTTGATCGCGAAACCCTGGCCCGTGTTGCGCCGAAGTTGGCCGAATTGAGTCAGGAGTTACTTTTCAATGATATCTGGCAACGTGAAACTCTTTCCCCGCGCGAACGTAGCTTAATTACGCTTGCAGCCCTGACGGCTCTTGGCCGTGTCCAGCAGTTGCCATGGCATATTCGCTTCGCGCAACAAAATGGCCTGACCCGTGATGAAATTGTGGAAGCCTTCACGCACCTGGCATTTTACGCAGGCTGGCCTGCGGCGGTTTCCGCCCTCGAATGCCTGGAAGAGGATAAACACTGATGCCTTTCACCCGTATCATTCTGCGTCCGGGTTATAGCGACGAGCAAATTGTGCAAATTTCCGACATTCTGCAACAAAGCCTTGAGAAAGAATTTGCCGTCCCTCCCCACGATCGCTTTCAGGTTTTCGAAACGCCAGCTACCGGTCTGCGTGTGTTTGACCATCACTATAAAAGCGCCGGGCGCAGCGATAATTTTATTCAGTTCCATATCACCGCAGGCAGGCCCCGCTCTTTCGAGCAGAAGAAGAATCTCTGTCGCACATTATGCGATCGACTCAACACGGCGCTGAATATTCGCCCGGATGACGTGATGGTGATTATTCAATTTAATACCGCCGATGAATGGAGTTTCAGTAATGGGCGGTTACTCTCTGAGGAGGAATTATGATTGTGATGCAATATCGTTTTACCTTGCCCGCTAATTACGACATGACCATCATTGAGAAGCGCATTGAGGAGAATGGGGCAAAGTTAAACGGCTTTCCTGGTTTGTTGTTTAAAGCCTGGCTCGTTGCCAAATGCGGTGAAGGATATAGCATTGAAAACCGCTATGCCCCGCTCTATGTCTGGAAGAATGCCAACGCGATGACAATGTTTTTACAGAGTCCTGCCTTTAAAAAGCTAACGCAGGATTTTGGCTGGCCGCAGATTGAGACCTGGCTGGCGCTACATCTCCCCTGTATTGATGAGATAAGAAGCGCCAGCTGGCTATCAATTACCAAACAGAACATTCCCGCACACAGCGACCTTTCCATATTGCCTCTCGACGGACATCTTAGCGCCTGGGATATCAGCCGCTGGCAGCTATTGCAGGCCAATTTTGGCGATGCACCGCACCCGGCCAGGGAAAATTACCGCATTGGTTATATGGCAAGCGAGGCGTGGTGATAGTCGTCGGTTGAACTAAAAACGCTTCAGTAATGAACTAAGCCGCCATCAACGGCGTACTGGCTGCCGGTGACGTACGAGGCATCATCGGAAAGCAGAAAGAGCGCAACGGCGGCGGCTTCTTCCGCGGTTCCTGCCCTGCCGAGAGGGACCTGGCTTACCACAAAATCCTCAAATTGCTGGCGGGACTCCTCCGGCATGAAATGCCTGAAGTTAGTTTCAATCGGTCCCGGTACCAGCGTGTTGGCGCGGATGCGGCGCGCGGCCAGCGCAGAGGCCCAGCTTTTCACCATAGCGACAACTGCGCCTTTGGTTGCGGCATACAGGCTCGTCATTGCCGCACCTTCATAAACAGAAGAAGACGACGTCACCAGAACAGAGGCTCCCGGATTAAGTGAACCGGAAAGGGCAGCAAGCTGGAGCATCGGGCCACGGACGTTAGCATTCATCATGCGGTTGAACGCATCAGCGGTTACCGATTCCGGAGATCCGACTTCTGCGAAACCGGCATTAAGCCATAACCCGTCAAGCGATCCCCAGCGGCAGATAGCTTGCTGCAGCTCGCTGATGTCCTCTTCGCTGGCCGCATCGCTTTGGATGATCAGTGATGACTCCGGTAGCAGGCTGCGAGCGCGATCCAGTCGTTCTTGATTAAGCCCGGTTATCGCGACCTGACCACCCTCGTTGACGATGCGCTGCGCACCGGCAAACCCCATGCCGCTGGTACCGCCGGTGATGAGTACGCGTTTTCCCTGAAATCTGCCCATGATTAACCCCTCTTCGTCTTAAGAATCGCAATTAACCTTACGCAAAATAAATAGCTGTCGTCATCTGTTTCATCCCGTAACGATGAGGATAAGAATGATAGAGCGACATATTCAGGCCGAAATCACGCGGATAAATAACGCAGGACTCCGGCGCAGGGGCGGTGGGAATTATTTCAGTTTGAGCATTTTTACCGTGGCTTCCACGTCAATCTCATCTTCCGAAAAGATTAACGTCGTGCCCTGGAATGTGGTGATCGCCAGTTTTTTCTGTGAGCGCATTTCAGCGGGTTCAGCAGCGGCTTTCGGTCGGATACTGTTCATCAGTAACCCCACAGACAACAACGCATTTTCCTTATCGATGCGGGTATCGGCAGGCACTTCTTCACTGTAAACCAGGTAAGACTTGATCGACGTGAGCTTAATGCGTTCACCGGCAATAAAGATGTATTTGCTTTCCGGTACGACTTTCACCGCATAGGCTGACAAGCCCTTGTTATTGGTGGTCGGCTCAAAAGTCACCGCTGCATTTTTCTTAATCAAATCAGGGTTGGCGACCTTAATCACATGAAAATAGCGATTGTCACCGTTTTCATCTTTGATAAATCCAAAACCTTTATCCTGAAACCAGGTCGTGATCGTGCCTTTCATCGCCATTACCGCCTACTTGATTGTTTATCTACTCAGTTTTTGCAGCGCGCAGTGTAAAGCACAATGCCTGCATAAACTACGCCTTTGGTTTAAGTCTGGACGATAAATTTCGACTGTGCGAGTGAGCATCCCGCATCCAGACAGGAAAGCCAGGCCATGGTCTGAAATTTATGCAATAAAAAACCCGCACCAGGCGGGTTCATTTTATTATCAGTAGAGCTTAGCTGCTCAGGCTATTGCCTTCATCGCGGTTGTAAACATCACTGATAATTAGCGCGGCTTACAGCGCGGTGACGTTGCCAGCCGCAGGGCCTTTAGCGCCACTTTCGATGGTGAAGGAAACTTTCTGTCCTTCATCAAGAGTTTTGTAGCTGTCACTCTGGATAGCAGAGAAATGAACAAATACATCTTTGCTGCCATCGTCAGGAGTGATAAAGCCAAAACCTTTATCTGAGTTAAACCATTTTACTAAACCAGTCATTTTGTTAGACATAGATACTTCCTTAATTTTATGAGCCACGAAAAGCGGCAGTAATGGCCTGCAATGGGAGAGTTACTTATTTGGCACTTAGGAGGAGGCTCATGAAGAAGGGTATCTTTGGATAACACTTGAACTGAGAACTGCTTTACTAAAACTGCTTTCATAAGGTCTGTATTCCAAACCGAGGGCGTCATTAAGACATAGCGAAATGAATATAGCAATGTTTATATTTTTTTATTTTAACCCCTTAAACACCCGGATGGCTGTATGTCCGTCAGTTTCAGGCCGGATGTGACATTACACTTTATGCGCTGAAACCTTGTGATGTGGAATGTTTGTGGCAATGCCCGGTTGATTATCCGGTTCGATGGTCAGCAGTGGTTGCCCGGTCGTTATGGTATCGCCCGCTTTAGCGAACACCGATTTTACCGTACCGGCGGAAAGCGTATAAACCACCCGTTCTGGCGTATTTTCATTTTGTTCGAGGCTTTCATCCACCTGCGCCAGCTGCCGCCGCAGTACATTGATTTTAACCGCTGTCGCCAGCGGTAACTGGAGCTGTTGGTCATTCAACTCGATGAGCTGCTGCCGGGTTCCATACTGTTGTTGCAGTAAAGATCGGTACTGACTCTCATAGCCCCACGCGATCGACTGTTCCTGCGCAAACTGCAGGGTTGAAACGTATCCCTTTGCCAGCAAAGGCCGCCACTTGTTAACCAGATTTTGCGCCATGCTGATTTGCGATGACTCAATTTTAATTTGTTCCAGAAGTTGTTCCAGTTGCCCGTTAAGCATGTCTTTCTGGTAGCGGTTGTCGCTGGCCTGCTGAAGCGCAAGCTGTTGGGTATGTTGAATGTCCTGCAGCAGGCTACTCTGTTCGAGCTTTAACTGCTCGCAGACCAGCCGGGTTCCTTCCAGTGCCTGTCGGTTTTCGTTAGAGAACAGCACGAGGGGTGTTTTTAACGTGACATGCTCACCGAGGGTGACAGGGATCTGCTCGACAGTGCCGTCTGTAGAGGCGCTGACGGTAATTTGCTGGCTCTGTGGCAGCGGTTTTGCCGTTGCTTTAAACAAGTCAGGTTGATGGCTTTCGACAAAATAAATAAAGCTCACCGTACCGATAACCAGAGAGAACAGATTTCTGCGAAAAAAAAGCAAGGCAGATGACAGGGTTGCAGAACACGCATCACCGGAAGATTCGAGAGTATGTTTGCGGAAAAATGGTTTTTCCATTTCTTACCTTAGCGGATTCCTGGCATCACCTTACAATCTAAAATCACATTTCCCGGCGCAGAGTTAAAACAGAAGTTCATTGCCAGTTGTTATCTTTTGCAAGGCAATTTCTATCTGTTGCACCGGGCCAGGAACTACGTCCGCTTAGGGCCGTTAGCCAGAAGCGGACATGACAGTGTCAACCGGGGTTATTCATTGCCCCATTGATTGAGAAACTCAGCGATGTCATCAATTCGCAGCGGGTCGATGCCGGCTTCACTGGCCATGTCCCTTTGGTCTTCTTCACTGATTTCTTCGTTATTGGTTAAGCGGGTGATCAGCAGTTGAAAATAGCGCGCCAGCGCATCATGTTCAGACTCGCTTACCGGCTTGGCTGTTTCCGTCGCATACTCCTCAACGATGTCATAAAATTTCAGTGGTACTTCGTGGTTCATAAGTCATCCCCAGGGATTAAGGTCTGTGTCCGTTGCTACCTGCAACGTCTGGCCTGAATAATAACATCCTTATGCCCTTTGCACGCTCCCCCGTTAAATCGCCGCAAGATACCCGCCATCAACGTACAGAATCTGCCCGGTAATGTAGCGAGCGGCATCGGAACTGAGGAACACCACGCTACCGGCGAGGTCATCCAGTTCGCCTAAGCGGCCAAGGGGGATTTTTTGCTGCATGGCGTTACGCCATTGCTCATCCTGATAAAACACCTGCGTCATATCGGTTTCGAAATAGCCGGGTCCGATGCCGTTCACGCGGATGTTATGCCCTGCCCACTCGGCACTGAGGGTGCGGGTCAATCCCACCAGTCCGGATTTGGAGCTGCCATAGGCCGCCGCACCCGGTACGCCCACACAGCTGGTTAACGAGCAAAGGTTGATAATCACCCCACCGGTGCCGGATGCAGCCATCCCTTTTGCCGCCGCCTGAGCGCAGAAAAACGCCCCTTTCAGGTTGGTGCCAACAATGGTATCCCACAGCGCTTCATCGGCTTCAAGCGATGGGCAAACCTGTTCCGTACCGGCGTTATTGACCAGGATATCGATGTTGCCGATTGATGCGATCGCCTGCGCAATCTGCGGCGTTTGGGTGACATCCAGCAACAACCCGGTGACATTGTCACTTTCCTCACGCAATAAACTCACTGCCTGAGTCAGGGTGCTCTGCTGGCGTCCGGTAATGATCACGCTGGCCCCGGCCTGTAACAACGCTCTGGCGAGGGCAAAACCGATGCCGCGCGTGGCCCCGGTCACCAGCGCGCGTTTACCTGCGAGGGAAAAGGTGGATAACACATTCATAGCTTAATCACCGTTTTGAGATAGTCTGATTTACCCGCCAGCAGCGCAAGATAGGTCTCCGGTACCTCATCAAGGGAAATCGGCGGAGCCACCAGTCGGCGCAGATCCCCGGCCAGCGCGGCCATCACCTGCAATGCTTCGTGCTGTTCATCGCGAAAGACGCTACAGCCGGTCAGAGAGATTTCGCGTTCAACCAGCGCGTTGAGATCCACGCCATCGGTATGATGAAAGATGCCCACCAGCGCAATACGTCCACCGGAGCGGATGCCGCCAATCAGCGCATTAAGCGCCGCAGGATGGCCTGAGGCTTCAACCGCCAGCGCATATACGCCCGGCGGGTCGAGTGTCACCACGGAGGAAATCAACTGATAGCGCTGCAGATTTGGCTCCAGCAGTTGCACCCGGCAGTTTCTCAACCGACTGAGCAGCAACGCCGTCAGCCCACCGATGGTGCCGCCTCCGGCAACACATACGCTGTCCCCTTCCGCTGGATTTAACTGGTTAACCACCCGCAGGGCGACACCCAAAGGTTCGCACAGCACGGCGATGTCGTCTGGCACATCATCCGGTACCGCCAGCAGGCTTTGTAATGGCAGGATAGCTTCCTCAGCGAAACCACCATCGAACACTTCACCGACAAAACCTAACGACTCACAAAGGTTATTTTCCCCTGCCAGGCAGAATGCGCACTCGCCACACCAGACGCGCGAGTCCGCCACGACGCGCATCCCCACCCGGAAGGGGTCTGCCTCACCGTTGATTTCGCTGATCATGCCAAACAGTTCATGACCCGGCGTCACCGGTAAGCTGGCAAACCATTTACCGGTTTTGAAGTTATGCAAATCGGAGCCGCAAATCCCGGCAGAATGCACCTTAACCCTGGCCCAGCCTGAGGGTAAATCAGGCAGTGCCGCCTGCTCCACCGTCACTGCTTCGATACCGTGCAGACGCACTACTTTCATCTCAGTTCTCCGTCACAAGGCCATCCAGCCATTGGCTAAAGTCGTCATCGCCACCGCAGCCCAGCATCATGGCAATGGAGAAACCGAGCGCCGAGCTGGTGGGATTATGATGACTCGCGGAACCCGCGCGCAGGTTCATCACCAGCGTCGGGCAGCAGAACAATGCCAGACGCATAATCTGTTGCCAGTTGGCAGGCAGCCAGCCTTTCTGCTTCAGTTCTGCCAGCAAAGGTTGCCAGTAGAGTTCCCCTTTGCTTTGCAGGAACGCAGCACGTAGCGGCGACAGCTCCCAGTTATGATTCACCTCCAGCGTGTCGCCATCACGCCGCACGCTGACCTGGTAACGCTGTGCCGCATCAGCCGGTTCATACAGCCAGCAGGGATGGGCAAAAATGTTGTGGAACGTCGCTTTGATCTCCGCCAGCAACGCCGGAATGCTGCTCCCGGCGAAAGCCGGATCGAAACTGACCAGCTTCGGCTGCGGATGATGGGTTTCGTACCAGACGTTGGCGTTATGCGCATCCCCGTGTGCCACCACTACGCCGTGCCGGGACAGCGCCGCAGGGGCCAGCACGCGGCCCGCCGCTAAGAACAGATCGCGCAGGCTTTGCTGATACGCCACCCCATTGACCCGCCAGTGCAGCCGACTCAGGGTTGCCCAGTCCAGTTGCATCTCCCCGAGGGTGAAGGTTTGATCGACATAAAAGCTGGCGACGCGTCCCCCCAGACCGACATCATGACCAGGCGACACCAGCCGGTTCCAGAACAGCTGATGGATGGATTCAGCCTCCACTTCTGCGCTGGTGCCCATGCGCAGCGTCGGCAGCGTATGGGCGATAATCGCCTGATCGGCACGACGCTGCGCCGCAACAATCGGCTCGATCTGCTGCCACGCCGCGGCGGTCTCAATCTCGCGACAGACATCCGCCAGCCGCTGATCATCACGCAGCGGATACAACAGGATTTGTCGTCCGGGTTCACCGCAGGCGTACGCAGGCACATCGACCTCAAAGCCGTGATCACGTAACAGCTCGGCGCGGTAGTATTCCTGGATGGTCTGTTCTTCCCCTTCCTCATGGTGATATTTGAAAAACAGCGTGCGGCCATCCACCAGCGAGACACGGCCGTTCAGCGAGTTCAGGCTGTACTGGTCCCGGTTGATCTCAAGCGCGGCGGTGTTCACCCCGGTTACCTCGGCGATCAACTGACTGAGTTTTTCACGCGCCTGATCCCATTGGCCTTGCTGCGTCAGGCGGCGCGCTTCCGCCGCTAACGGCGGGCGGGCTTCATCCATTTTTGCTCCCCTTCAGCAGCGCCTGACGGATATCAGAAACGGCCAGCGCATGACCGGGGAAGCCTTCGTATTCAGCAAAGCGTTTGGCTTTCGGTGCCAGTTCCTGATAACCCCGGCTGGTAACATAGGCGATGGAGACCCGCTTCATATAATCAAACACCGAGAGCGGGCCATTGGTTTTGGCAGCGCTGTTGGTCGGCAGTACGGCATTCGGACCCAGCACAAAGTTACCCAGCACAATTGGCGAATGCTCGCCGAGTAAGATTTCACCGGCGTTACGGATCTTCATCATCACATCCATCGGTTCATGCGCCAGCACCTCAAGGTGCTCCGGGGCATACTGGTTCACAAACTCGATCGCGGTAGCAAAATCTTTGGTCAGCACCACGCCACCGTGGGTGCCGCACAGCACCTGCTGCGAGAACCCGGCGCGCTGCGCGCCAATTTTGTCCCAGTAACCCGGTAACGCGGCAATGGCTTCTTCCGCCACGCGACGGCTGGAAGTCACCAGATAAGCCGAGGAATCCGGGCCATGTTCTGACTCAATCAGCAGGTCCAGCGCCGCCAGCGCTCCATTCACCGAGTCATCCGCCAGAATCAGGCTTTCGCTCGGCCCTGCCGGGATGCCCGGATCGATCAGGCCCGATAACTGACGTTTCGCCGCTACCACCCACGGGCTGCCGGGGCCGACGATTTTCAGGCATTTCGGCACCGTTGCCGTGCCGTAAGCCACTGCCGCCACTCCCTGCGCACCGCCACATTTATAGACATCTTTGATGCCCACCAGGCGTGCAGCAATCAAAGTTGCATCATCGACTTTGCCGTCCGGTCCCGGCGGGGTGATGACGATCGGCAGAGGGACACCCGCCACCACCGCCGGAACCGTGGTCATGATCAGTACGCTGGGGAATGACCCTTTACCGCGCGGGACGTAGCAGGCCACCGCATCAATCGGCACATGGCGATCGCCCGCAAATGCCCCCGGACGCATCTCCTTCCACCACATTTCTTCCGGCTTTTGCGCTTCATGGAAGGCACGCACGTTTTCCACCGAGAAACGAATCGATTCGATTACATCCGCATCGACTCTGGCGAAAGCCTCTTCAAATTCCTGTTCTTCCGCTTTGATGGCAAAGGTCTCTGGCTGCACCCCGTCAAACTCGCGGGCAAAGCGAATCAGCGCCTGGTCGCCTTCGGTTCTCACCGCCTCAATGATCGGTTTTACTTTCTCGATGAAAAACGACAGGTCAGACTCGGTGCGTTTAAACAGATGATCGGGTAAGACATCAGCATCGGTCAGGTCATGAAATGTAACAGGCATATTGATTCCTTGTTTCAATGAGCTAATGCGTGTTGTTGAATGCGATTCAGCACTTCATGCTGGAGTTCAAGAAATTCCGGGGTGCGGTTAACCCCTTCGAGGCGCGGACGGGGTAGCCCCACCGGGAAGGTGGAGTCGATATAGCCCTGGCCCATCACCACGATGCGGTCGGAGAGCCACACCGCCTCTTCAATGTCGTGGGTGACAAACATCACCGTCAGGCGATGCTTTTCCCAGATTTCGATCAGCAACTGCTGCATCTGATGACGCGTCATGGCGTCCAGCGCGCCAAAGGGTTCATCCATCAGCAGGATTTTGGGACGGTAAGACAAGGCACGGGCAATGGCGACGCGCTGTTTCATCCCACCGGAAAGTTCACCGGGCCAGCGGTCGGCCGCGTTGCCCAGTTTCACCAGTTCGAGATGCTGCTGCGCGATGTCGCGACATTCTTTGGCCGGGGTGCCTGCGGCTTTTAACGCAAACTCAATGTTGCCGCGCGCGGTCAGCCACGGCAGCAGCGTGTAGGACTGAAACACCACACCGCGATCGAGTCCCGGTCCTTCAATGGGGGCGCCATCCACCAGCACATCACCGCTATCGAACTCTTCCAGACCGGCGGCGATAGAAAGCAAGGTACTTTTGCCACAGCCCGAGGCCCCGACAATCGACACAAATTCGTTGTCGTTGAGCGTCAGGTCGATGCCATGCAGCACCCGGCGGCGGGTTTTGCCCATCGGGAAACTTTTTTCCAGTTTATTCAGCGTCAGCGTCGCCATCAGGAACCTCTCCGGTTGTAACGGAACAGCACACGCTCAGCCGCGCGCATGATTTGATCGGTGATAAGCCCGAGGAAACCGAGCAGCAGGATGTAGCCGATGATGGTGTCGGTCTGGAAATAACGCTGGGAAACCACGATGCGATAACCGAGACCGGAAGTAGACGCCACCAGTTCGGCCAGCACCAGCCAGGTCCACGCCCAGCCGAGACTGATCCGCAACGCATCCCAGATCGACGGTAACGCGGAAGGGATCACGATGCGCAGCAGGATGCGGCGATCGGACAGGCCAAGGGTCCGGCCCAGCCCGACAAAATCCGTCGGCACACGTTTGATAGCATCGATCATCATCAGTACCTGCTGGAAAAAGGTGCCGATCCAGATAACGAGGAACTTCTGAATATCGTCGGTGCCGGTCCACAAAATGGTCAGCGGCACAAACGCCACCACCGGCATATAGCGGATAAAATCAACCAGCGGTTCGACAATCGCCTTGAACAACCCATAACAACCGGCCAGCACTCCAATCACAATCGCCATCACCGAGGAAATGGCGAAAGCGATAACCATGCGATACAGGCTGCTGGCGATGTCGCTTTGTAACGTGCCGTTCTGCGCCAGAGTCACCATCTGATGCCAGACGCGCTCTATCCCCGGCAGGAATATCGGTTTTATCGTGCCCGTTGAGGTCGCCAGCCACCATGCCAGCAACAACACCGCAAACACGGCGACAGAGATGATGAGGAATTGAGCGCGGGTTGGCTCTTTGCCGATGGTTAATAAATTCGAGCGCCGCCGTTTCTTTTTGGCCTGACGATTGACGCGCTGAACGTCGATAGAACTCATAATTCCTCCGTGTGGCAGGTCTTCTCCGCTGGCAGCACCGGCGGAGAAGTTTTAACCGCGCTTATTGCGCGTCGGCAAAGCTGGCATCGATGGTCTGCGCAGGGGTGACCGGCTGCGTGACGATACCTGCCGCAGTCGCGGCCTGAAGAATGTGCGGGAAAGTTTTGCTGGTGAAGTCATGCGACAGCAGCGCTTTGTTGTCGCTCAGGGTGAAATACTTCACACCATCAAACGCAGTGCCGAGATCTTCCGGTGTCGCGCCCACCGCTTTGGAGATAATGGCGCGCCCTTCGGTCTGATTGGCGTTGTAGTAATCCAGCGCCTGGCCCCAGGTTTTAATCAGCGCTTTGATGGCATCCGGATGGTCTTTGATAAAGTCGTCACGCACCACCAACACATCGCTGATAAGCCCTGGATCGGAAGAACCGCTGTAAATCATTTTCAGGCTGGGATCGCCTTTTTTTGCCACCGTGAGGTAGGGTTCATAGGTGACGGCCACCGGTACGCGTCCGGCGATAATGGCGCTCCCGGCTGATGCAGCTGGCATCGGCACCGGTTTGATATCGCTAAAGGACAAGCCCGCTGCGGCCACGGCGCTGCGCAACAGAATGTCGCTGGTGGTGCCCTCTTCGTAGGCCACCTGCTTACCTTTAAGGTCTTTAATGCTGGTGATGCCAGAGCTTGCCAGAATCGCATCGGCGGTGTTGCTCTGGTCCAGCAGCAGTACAATCTTCACCGGCAGGCCTGCCGAGATCATCCCCATCGCGGTATGGGTCGCGATGTTGGCGACGTCAATCTGCCCACTCGCCAGCGCGGCATTGATGTCTTTATCCTCGGCAAAGTTGATGACCTCGACTTTCTTTAACCCTTCTTTCTCAAACAGGTTTTTGGCAGAGGCGATATGCCACTGACCATAACCCAGCCAGGGTTCGATCCCCATTTTCACCTGTTCCGTTTCCGCGGCGTAAACAGAGTGAACCGTAACTGACAGCATCCCTGCGCATAAAACGGTGCTAAACGATCTTTTCAATGCATAGCGAGAAAGCATAACTATTTCCTTCAGTTGTCGTTATGGTTAGAAGCCGGAGGTCATCCGGGCATGTATATACAAGGGAAATGCAAGAGCAATGCCAGGCGTTCAGTACCTGATATTCATTTAGTGCCCGAAGTGCTGCCCCAGCCTGGGGCGTGGTGCTGGTGCGTTGCACCAAAATATCGATAAGGAAAATATAGCTGCGCAATGTATTGCGCGATAAATCGCGCAGCTACAAATTTGTCGCGATCAGTTTATCTGCGGCCTTTGGTGACCGAAGCTGACCAGTTGAAATCACTGACTTCGCTCGCGGCCAGCGATTCAGGCTTTTTCTTGCGCACCGGTTTTTTCTTTGCTTTCTCCGCCAGCGCTTTCTCTTTGGCCTGCTTCACCGACATGATTTGCTGCCTGGCCTCGGCGGTGAATTCTTTCTCTTTCTTCGCGTCCGGCTCTCTCCCGGTGCGCTGGCGATACTTCTGCATCAATGCGTTGAATGCTTCATCAACCGCAAGCCGTTCATCTGCGTTGAATTGATCAATGGATATCATTTTTTTGTCATTCATAACTTCTCGTCCAATGGTGGAGGCACAGCTTCGAGTGTATCGCATTCCCCGCGCATGACCTGCGACAAGATCAGCATTCTCAGGGTGGGTTTTCCGGTTCAATCCAGGTGGAGGTAAAGTCGAACCATCCCAGATTATTAAAATGCACGCCTCTGGCCTGTTCTGGCCCTTGCAGGCGCATCCAGTGATGGAATAACGGCTGTAACCAGCCGCGCTGAATGATGGTTTCCGCCAGTTGCTGCGAAGACAGCGCGCCACTGCGCCATTGTTGTTGCCAGTTGGCGAACAACGCCTGGTCGCCACCGGCAACCGAACGGGTTAATAACGGCATCCCGGTGAGCCAGGCACCGACATTCCACGCTTCCGGCGCGGTGAAATTCACCGTTCCCAGCCACAAATCGAACACCCCTGCGCCTGCCGCCCAGGCTTCATAGCTTAATTCCGTCACCTCTAAGGTCACGCCGCTGGCCGCCAGGCGATGTTTAAATTCGGCAATCACCATCGGGAATTCCCAGTGCTGATGGTGGTAAGCCAGTCGCAACCGCCGTGGCAGGGTAGAATCTTCCCACGGACTGACGCTTTCCCCGGCGTCAATATGATGCAACCAGCCGGGCAGGATGCTGGCCGCAGCCATCCATAGCGGACGAATTTCTGCCACGAAATTCTGAATAATAGCCTGCGGGTCGATCTGCTCGCGTATCCAGCGCCGGTGGGCCATGTTTTGCCAGAACGGTGAGCGACTGTCGCACAGCAAAAAATACCCGCCGGTTTCCAGTTCAATTTCATCGGCAGAAGGGCGATCCACATGGCTGAGCGGGCTGGATACATAGGCCAGATCGCTCATGCTGGAACTCAGTAACGCCAGCGGCCCCTGGGAGGCATTTGATACCGGGGTATCCAGACAGGTAATAATTTCTATTTCGTCCAGCAAACTGCGGAAACCAAAATAACCATCAAACGCCCGCAGGGTTAAATGCCACTCATTATTATCGGCAACCTTAAAGGGGCCGGTTCCAACCGGAAGTGCAGCAAAATTCTGCCGCTGCTGATGGTCCGCCGGTACTATCAGGGCCGCGGCATCGGTCAGCAATTGCGGCAGCAATTCATCCGGCTGGGTCAGGGTAATGATCACGCTGAGATTCCCCTCAGCCTCAACCTTGCTGAGATGCGAAAACAACGGCAATCGGGCGCTGCGTAGCAGGGAAACCACCACATCTCTGCTGGTTAACGGCGTGCCATCATGGAATTGAACCCCAGGACGCAGGAAGAAGCGCCAGTGCAACGCATCCAGCCTGCGCCAGTGATGGGCTAAATCCTTCACCACCTGACCGCTGCTTTCCTCAATGCGCGTCAGTCCGCTAAACACCTGTTTGATGATATGCACTTCAGAGCGTCGCAGCGCGGTGCCGGGATAAAGATTCGGCATCGAACGATAATAGGGAATGCGCAGGGTTTGCTGCTCATCGTCAATACGATGGCCGAGCCGACCACGCAGCAAGGTCGCGAGGTGATGTTTCTCGTTACCTAATAACTTCAGCACGCCGCGCATATCATTGAGATCTAACAAGCGTTGCGCATTCGCCAGCATCAATTGCTGCTGTGAATAATGCAGCACCAGTTTTGCCAGATGCCCGCGACCAGGGGTGGCCTCCCACGCCAGCCAGCCCTGGGATTGCATCTGAATGATCAGCGTGCGCATATGCCGCTTACTGCAATAGAGCGCATCCGCCAGGGTTTGCAGCGTGGTGAGTGCCTCACGCTGCGGAAACAGTTCCAGCAGCTTCTGATAATGCCGTTCCAGCCGTTGTGTGCTCATAAAAGATGAACTCTGTGCAGCAAAACACATCAGTTTTTCATTTCACCTTTTTAAAGCAATATTTCTCCGCAGGCAATCACACTGAAGGGAAAAATGTCATGACCAGAATGATCAATAAAGACACCAAAATTTGTATGTCTCTTGCCGCGCGGCCAACCAATTTCGGTACCCGCTTCCATAATTATTTGTACGATGCGCTGGACCTGGATTACCTCTACAAAGCATTTACCACCCACGATCTTGCAGCGGCGATTGGCGGCGTGAAAGCGCTGGGGATCCGCGGTTGCGCAATTTCGATGCCCTTTAAGCAGGCATGTATTCCACTTATTGACGAGCTGGATGAATCCGCACGGGTAATTAATGCGGTGAACACCATCGTGAATACCGAGGGTTATTTGAAGGGATATAATACCGATTATATTGCCATCACCACCCTGCTGAAGAAATATCAGGTTTCAGGCGACCTGACATTTGCGCTTAAAGGCAGTGGCGGGATGGCAAAAGCGGTTGCCTGTGCATTAAAAAATCTCGGATTTAAGCAGGGATATATTATTGCCAGAGATGAAGACAGTGGCAAAGAACTGGCTGAGGCTTATCAGTATGAATATCGTCCCTCCATGGCAGGCCTGGCCCCGGCATTGCTGATCAATGCCACGCCGGTAGGCATGTCTGGCGGCCCTGATGCTGATACCCTGTCGTTTTCCGCCGATGAAGTGGGAACGGCTGAGATCGTGTTTGATGTGGTGGCGTTACCTGAACAAACCCCGCTGATTCGCTATGCGCAGGAGAAACAGAAAACGGTGATCAGTGGTGCTGAAGTTTTCGCCATTCAGGCGGTGGAACAATTCTACTTATATACCGGGGTGCGTCCCTCAGACGAGCTTTTCAAAAAAGCGGCGGCGTATGCCCGGCAGATTTAATGCTGTGTTTTAATCCCAACGATTTTCCTATTACCGGCGACGATTGCCTGCGCTGATTTTCGGCGGCAATCGCCTCTGCGACCTGCTGCCCAGCCTTATTCATCATATTTTCCTATGTTATGGCGCGCTTTCAGCCAGTGACCCGAGCGCTGAACGGTGGGAAATGATTGCGTTGCTTCACAGTTTTTATTATTAGTTATTGCCAATGTTGCGAGGCGTAAAGATACTCCTCCACGCAACAACCACATACGTTTTATTGCGGCGTGCTACTGCTTCGGCAGGCAAGACCAAAATGAAAATGTCAGCTCCGGTTATTTTTCCGGCGTGCATTTTTGTTTTGGTCTTTTTTTTTGCCTTAACGAAAGGGAAAACTATGAGTCATAACGAGTTAGCGGACGAGATTTTACGGTTGGTGAAAGGGGGCGGGAATATCCGTACCCTGACCCATTGCGCCACCCGGCTGCGTATGGAATTTAACGATCGCGATGCGGTGGATAGCGCGCAGATTGAAAAGTTGCCGGGGGTGATCAGCGTCGTCGAGCGCGGCGGGCAGTTCCAGATTGTGGTGGGCAACGATGTGCAGCGGGTGTTTCGCGTACTGGAAAAAGCCACCAGCGGCAACAAAGCGAAGGCGGTGCCGCAGACCGACAAAGAGCGCAGCGGCATTGTCTCGCAGATTATTAGCGTGATCTCCACCACCTTCACCCCGGTGATCCCGGCGATAACCGGGGCCGGGATGATCAAGGCGCTGCTCGCCATCTGCAAACTCACCGGCGTGATGAATGAGAGCAGCCCGACCTGGCAGTTGCTCAACATCATCTCGGATGCGGCCTTTTTCTTCCTGCCAGTGCTGCTGGCGTATGGCGCGGCGCTGAAATTTGAATGTAACGCCATTCTGGCGATGACCATTGCCGGTGCGATGCTGCACCCGGAGATTGGCAAAATGATCGCCAGCGGCAAACCGGTGGACTTCCTTGGTCTGCCCTTCCAACTGGCGGATTATGCCGGGTCAGTGCTGCCGATTATCCTTACCGTCTGGTTGATGTCGTGGATTGAGCGTTTTGCCGAACGCTATTCCCCGTCGATTATCAAATTCTTTGTTAAGCCGATGATTATCCTGCTGGTGACCGCCCCGCTGGCGCTGGTGGTGGTCGGTCCGCTCGGTATCTGGCTGAACGATGTGGTGGCTTCCGGCGCGGTGATTATCGATCGTCATGCCAGCTGGCTGATCCCGATGCTGATGGGTGGGCTGCAACCGTTCCTGGTGATCACCGGCACCGCCTGGGCGATGACCCCGATTGCCACCGGGCAATTGAGTAAAAATGGTTTTGAGATGATTAACGGCCCAGGCATGCTGGCGTCCAACATCGCCCAGGGGGCGGCGACCCTGTGCGTCGCGCTGAAAACCCGCAACAAAAACCTGCGTCAGCTCGCTTCTTCTGCCGGTTTCACCGCGTTGTTGGGTATTACCGAACCTTCGCTGTATGGCGTGACGCTAAAATTAAAACGCCCGCTGATTGCGGCGATGATCGGTGGCGGTTGTGCCGGTATCTATGCCGGATTAAGTGGCCTGGTGCGTTATGCCTTTGTCTCTCCGGGCCTGGCCGCGCTGCCCGCGTTTATCGGTGCCAATCCAATGAACATCGTGCATGCGCTGATAACCTGTGCCATCGCCATGGTGGTCACCTTCGCCCTGACCTGGATCCTGGGCTTTGAAGATATTCCCGAAGCGAATACGCAAACGCCAAAGGTGGCTCCTGCGCCGGTTAACCTGAAGCCTGGGACTATCGTCAGCCCGCTGCGTGGCGAGATGGTGGCGTTAAGCGAAGTGAATGATGATGTGTTCTCCAATGGCCTGCTCGGCCAGGGCGTGGCGATCCGCCCACAGGAAGGCGTTCTGCGCGCCCCGGTCAGCGGCAAAGTGATGACCTTTCTCCCTTCCTGCCATGCCGTTGGCCTGATGAGCCACGATGGGATGGAGGTGCTGGTGCATATTGGTCTGGATACCGTCGCGCTGGGTGGTCAGCACTTTAGCTCATCTTTGCAGGTGGGTGATGAGGTGCAGGCAGGTGATGAGCTGGTTCGCTTCGATATGCAGGCGATTGCCGCCGCCGGTTATGACCTGATCACACCAGTGGTGGTGATCAACAGCGATGAATTTGCCATCACTATTGCGGCGGATGCGCCGGTTGATTTTGGTCAGCCGATTATGGAACTCAGTCTCAGGGAGCAGGCCGCATGATTTATCAACAATCCACCCCTTTTCCGGCGGATTTTCTCTGGGGTGCTTCGACCTCGGCTTACCAGGTCGAAGGAGCCTGGGACAGCGACGGTAAAGGCCCTTCGGTGGTCGATATGCTGAGCCATCCGGTTGGCAAAGCTGATTTCACCGTAGCCAGCGATCATTATCAGCAGATGGAAACCGACGTGGCGTGGTTCGCGCAACTCGGCCTGAAAGCCTACCGCTTCTCGGTGGCCTGGTCACGGGTCATCCCCGACGGCGATGGCGCGGTCAATCCTGCCGGGCTGGATTTTTACCGGCGGCTGATCACCACCCTGCGCAATCATGACATTGAACCTATCGTCACCCTGTACCATTTCGACCTGCCGTGGGCGCTGGAGCAGCAAGGTGGCTGGCTGAATCGCCACACCATTGCGGCTTTTGTGCGTTATGCCGATTTGCTGTTCCGGGAATTGGGTGACCAGGTGCGTTACTGGCTGACCATCAACGAACAGAACACCATGATCCTGCATCCGGGCGCGATTGGTACGCCGCCCGGACGCGAGTTGCCGGATAAAAAATCGCTCTACCAGCAAAGCCACCATATGCTGGTGGCGCAAGCCCAGGTGATGCAGCGGTGCCACGCATTGCTGCCCGACGCGAAAATCGGCCCGGCGATCAACACCACTTCGATGTACGCCGCCACCTGTCGCCCGGAAGATGCCATTGCCGCGCATAACTGGGAAACCCTGCGTTGCTGGAGCTTTCTTGATGTCGCGGTACACGGTCGCTACAACGCCCTTGCCCTGCGTTATTTGCAGGATCGCGGGCTGGCACCACAGATGCTGCCGGAAGATGGTGAGTTGCTGGCCGCAGCGCGTCCTGATTTTGTCGCCATCAACTACTATTCCACCGCCACCATTGCCGCCAGCCGGGGAGATGCCTCGGACGTGGCACCCCGCGCGGGTGATCAGCAGATCATGCTGGGCGAGCCAGGCGTGTACCGGCCCGAGGAGAATCCGTATACCGCGAAAACGCCTTATGGCTGGGTCATCGACCCTGTCGGCTTGCGTTTAACCCTGCGCAAAGTCTGCGAACGCTATAACCTGCCGATAATGATCACCGAGAATGGCATCGGTGCGCCCGATACCCTGGCGGCGGATGGCACGGTGGACGATGGTTATCGTATCGATTTCCTGCGCCAGCATATTGAGCAGATCCAGCTGGCGCTGGCCGATGGCGTCGAGGTGATCGGTTACTTCCCGTGGTCGGCGATTGATGTGGTCAGCACCCATCAGGGCTATGCGAAACGCTATGGTTTCATTTATGTTAATCGCGATGAGCAAGCGCTGCATGATTTGCGACGCATCCCTAAACGCAGTTTTGGCTGGTATCAACAGGTTATCGCCAGTAACGGACAACAATTACAGGACACCCGTTAGCAGATGAAGGTCATTAAAGTCCTGAACAACAGCCTGGTGCTGACCGAAGATCGCGATGGCAAGGAAGCCATCGTGATGGGTAAAGGTATCGGTTTCAGCAGCCGCGTCGGCGACATGATCCCACGGGAAAAAGTCGAGAAGCTGTTTATGGTGCAGGAAAACCTGCCGGGCGCGGAATATCTCAATGCTTTCGCCGCCATGCCGGAAGAAGTTTTCCAGATGACGGCGCTGGTGATGCAGATGGCGCAGCAGGGGCTAAGCAATCCGCTGCGTCCGCAAATCTTCTTTACTCTGACCGATCACCTGATGTTTGCCGTGGAACGCAGCCGTAAAGGCATCATGCTGCAAAACCGCGTGTTGTTTGAGGTCCAGCGCTTCTGGCCAGCGGAGTTCACGCTGGCGCAGCAGGTGGTGACCCGGCTCAACAGCCAGTTCCAGCTCGAACTGCCGCCTGAGGAAGCGGGTAATATCGCCTTTCATCTGGTGAATGGTCAGTCTGAACACAGTGATACCAGCCAGACGCTACTGGCAATGCGTATGCTCAAAGATATCTTCAATATTATTCAGTACCATGCCTATATCACCATCGACACCGGTTCTCTCAACTACTCACGCTTTCTGATTCATATGCAGTTTTTTATTCAGCGCATGTTTGCCGGGCAGCTGAACCACAGTCAGGGTAATACCTTGCTGCCGCAGATCATTCAGCAGCATCCGCGCATGCATCGCTGTGCGCTGGCGATCAATGATTATGTGAAAAAGATGCTTGAGGTAGGGATGACGGATGATGAGCTGCTGTGGCTGATCGTCCATCTGGTGCGAATCGCCGAGCCACCCATGGAAGGATAAATATGATGCATACGGATGCCACTGCCCTGACACTCTCCCCTTCTCCCGTCACCCAAGACTTCATTATTAATCAGCAGTATCTTTTCAAATCGGCGGTGTTAAAAGCGGCAAACTGCCAATGCTCTCCCGCCTCGTTAACGTTGCAACACCGGCTCCGTGAACATTTATATGCGATAAAAAATGGTCAGCCCACCAACCAGGATGATTTCCTGAAAGATATCAGCGTAACCTTGCCGCTACTGGTGCAGGCGGAAAATGACCGCAACCCCGCGCTCAATCTCAGATTCTCTCCTGCCATCCATCACTTTATTTCCAGCCTGCAACGTGACCAGGAAGAGGTGAACCAGAAAGGTGAAGCCATCCATGGTCGCTATATTGTGGCTAACGATAATGCCACTGACGCCAGGCCAACGATTTCCCACGCGCAATTTATTGATGTCTCGCTGAAACCGGGTATGAATCCTTCGTTTATCGTTATTGATTCCTGCGATCCGTTATCCATGGCATCCCGTCAAATGATGAGAGACATCGTATCTGGCTTATCTGGCGATCGTTTGGTGAGTATTCGACGAGAAGATGGCCGTCGTGTTTACTCGAATATCAGTGTGATCGGTATTGGTGCCCAAAAGATAACGTGGGATTGCGTTCGTTTTGGTCTGGATTTTTCGCTTAAATCATATAAATATCGGGAACTTTTTCAAGAGTGGCATGATAACCAGCATGCCAGAAATGATTCTCCTCCCTTTATTCCGCTATCAGACGAATTTTTTCCAGACGTTATTCATCACCCTTCTTCCATTTTGCCCGTTGAATTCATTAAACATACGCAGAGCAAAAAAATGCTGACGACCGTGGCGAAAAAATGCTTTGATAACAATGCGGTGCAGATGCTTTTGCTACAGAAAACCCAATACCCCTCGGCCTATGTCACCGCCTCTCTGCCCGGAAAGATTAAGCGGCATTATGACCCGGAGTTTTCACGTTCTTTAGCGTTCCGATATGCTGATTTGCAAGCGCGCGCAATTTTAACGTTAAATGGTAAAGGTGAGTCATCCGGCATTAATACCATCAACCGACCAGACTTTCTCAACTATCGTTATTCTGACAATACCACCCTTAGCGCGTTGAAAAACCATTGGCATTTATCCGCCAATGATATCGATGCCGGGCTGGCACCTACGTGGGAAAGCTGGGAGCGTGACAGGAAGCTATTACCCGCGTTGATACGGAATGAAAATATCCGGCATCCTGATATCAATCTGAAATCATTTACATCCCTCGCCGCGCTGCTGGCTGATATTCTGTCAGCACATAATCACGCTCAGGAAACAGGCCAGTTAATACATAATCGCTGTATCTTATGGGCACCGGTGACAAAGAAAAGTAATAGCCATCATTTGTATCTCGACATGGTCTTTTCCGCTGGCAAACCGCCATCGCTGATGGTTGTCCAGAGCGCGGCGCATCTGGGAGGAGGCATTATCGATGTCATTCACCAGCGCTTAACATCCATGCTAAAAAGCACGCCACAACTGATCCATAGCCGCATTAGCGTCATCGGCGCTTTTGCGCAAAAAAGCCAGTGGGATTGTATTATTTATTGTCTGACGTTCGCCCGTACCGCCTGGCAGCATGCGGAATTTTTCCAGGCCTGCCATCGTCGGCAGCAAGCGGGAGAACCGCCCTTCCACCCATCATTACAAACCACCGTATCCGGGATGACCGATATCGCCGCATTTCTCAGTCAGCCAGAGCGGGAAGCGTACCTGGAAAATCCCACTAATTTCCTGACAAAATGGGTCGAACTCTCCAGAAAGTATGGTGTGGAGCTGTACTGGCCCAATGTGTTACCGGCAGATTTCTACCGGCATACTCCCTCCGAAAAAGTGCTCCAGCAGGTATGGCGTACTATTCCCGCGTCAGAACAGGCACTGGCTGATAAGGTGCTGGGATGGATGGGTAAATCAGAGCCGAGAAGCGTCAATCAGCAATCCGAGTGGTATAAGGCAAAATGCTACGAGCCTGGGGGCGTCACCGGGATTCCAGCGAAATATCTCCCGGCTATCGAATATGCCCGCCTGGAACGGCTGGCGGAGACGTTGCAGCTGATGCAGCACCCGTCCAGGGACTGGTAGCGGCGCGATTTATCGCGCTATTCACAACGCTGCCTCTGCCAAAAGGCGCGCGATAAATCGCGCCGCTACGACCCGGTGAAATGGTTCACCGGGTGGCTTCGGCTGGCTCATCTGGCACGTCGTCGGTATTCACCATCGTCGCCTGAATCGCTTCTTCTTCCAGCACCGGGTTCAGGGCTGCGCCAATCGGCGAGGTGGCGAGGCTATCCGGCATCACCACATGCGGCAGTGGCACCTCGGTAGTCGGCACGGGCTGCACCTTAACCGGACGGTTCATCACCGCGATCAACAGCGCGCAGAACGTGAAAGACAGATACAACACATGGCTGCCAAACGGCTGCATCAAGGCCCCCACTGCCAGTGGTCCGATACTGGCACCAATACCAAACGCCATCAGCAAACATGCGGTGAGTGACACGCGTCGTTCTGACATGACCTGATCATTCGCCAGCGCCACCTGCAAAGGATAAAGCCCGAACTGCATCATGCTAATAAAAAACGCCATGGCGAGCAGGAACTGAAACGGCAGATTGAGCGGCAAGCCCAGCACCAGCGCCGACACGCCATATAACAGCGCGATAAAAAACAGTAAGCGCTGACGATCAAAACGATCCGACAACCAACTGAGCGGAAACTGCGCCACCAGCCCGGCGAAAATACTCAGGCTCATAAACAGCCCGGTTTGTTCCGTGCTAAATCCCTGGCTGCTGGCATACACCGGTGCCAGCCCGTAAAACGCGCCAATCGCCATCCCGCTGACCACCGTGGTGGCCAGCAGACGCGGAATGGTACGAATAAAATAACCCAGCTCCATCGGTGCAGGCGACATCGCCCTGGCGTTGGTTCGCGTCGTCAGGGCGATGGGCACCAGGCACAGCGCAAAGCACAGCGCGACAATCAGCAACGTGCTGATACCAAAACCGCTTTGCATCGCCAGGATCACCTGGCCACCACTCAGGCCAAGGTAGGTCGCCACCATATACAGGCCAAAAATCATGCCGCGCTGCGAAGACTCGGCCTGATCGTTGAGCCAGCTTTCCAGCACCATGTACTGGCACATCATGCATAATCCGATTATCAGGCGCAGAAACACCCAAAGCGGAATCAGGTCGGTCAGGCCATGCGCAATCACCGAGGCGGTGATGATACCGGCGCAGGTAACATAGCTGCGGATATGGCCGACGCGGGCAATCAGGTTGTGCCCAACTTTGCCGCCAATCACCAGCCCGACATAGTTCGCTGCGGTGATCGCCCCGATCAATGCACCGTTGACCTGCTCATGCGCCAGACGCAGTGAAACGTAGGTGGTCAGCAGACCAGAACCGAGCAACATTAACAGGGTGGTGGCATAGAGGGGCAAAAAGGCGTTAATAACTTTTCTCATGTAACTCTCTGTAATGCTTGTACCGACTAAGGGGAATCAGCACCGTTTGATGCTGTAGCCGGTAAGAATAGCTGATAATGCAGACGCGGGCGCTGATTCGGAATTCTGAGGATATATCGATAAAATCGATTTTTTTAAACATGTCGCCGTAACATGTTTATGGCATCGACACGTTTTGGCGATATGTCGATAAAATCGGTTTTTTTAAACATATGGCCGTGACATGTTTATGGCATCGACATATTATGGCGATATGTCGATAAAATCGGTTTTTTTAAACATATGCGCTGGCAGCCAGAAACCCCCTACAATGAACTCCCTTTACTTCCTCCCGATCTCGATCGCATTGAAACACGCGCAGTGCTCAAAGCCTGTATCAGTGCGCGCGCGGCCGTTGCGGAGCTGAAAACCGCAGGCGAATTGATCCCCGATCAGGGTTTACTGATCAATATCCTGCCCATCATGGAAGCAAAGGACTCTTCCCGCATCGAGAACATTGTGACCACCAGCGACCAGCTCTTCCAGTTTGCGGACCGCGCCGAACATGCCGATCCCGCCACGAAGGAAGCCCTGCGCTATCGCAGCGCATTGTTTGAGGGCTTTAGCCAACTGGCAACACATCCGCTCTGTACCAATACCGCAGTATCGATTTGTACCCGGTTGCGCGCGGTGCAAACCGATATCCGCAGAACACCGGGTACGGTGTTACGTGACCAGAACCATGATGTGGTCTACACGCCGCCAGTCGGTGAATCCGCCATTCGTGATTTGCTGGCAAACTGGGAACGCTTCATACACGCCGAGGATGATATCGATCCACTGGTGAAAATGGCGATTTCTCACTACCAGTTCGAATGCATTCACCCCTTTCCGGACGGGAACGGGCGTACAGGCCGTATCCTGAATATCCTCTATCTGATCCAGACTGAGCTACTGTCACTGCCGATCCTCTATCTTTCCCGTTTCATCCTCGAAAGACGTGATGATTACTACACCTTGCTGCGCAGCGTAACCGCGGAGGGCAACTGGGAAGCATGGATCCTCTTTATGCTGGAAGCCGTGGAAAACACGGCAAAATGGACAACCAAAAAAATCGCGATTGTACGTAGCCTGGTGGCGGAAGCGACTGACTATGTCCGGGAAAAACTGCCCAAAATCTATACTCATGAATTACTTCAGGTTCTCTTTGCACAACCCTATTGCCGCATTGAAAACCTGGTTGAACACGGCGTCGCAAAACGTCAGACGGCATCATCTTATCTGAAGCAGTTGGTCGAAATCGGCGTGCTGGAAGAAATGAATGTCGGGCGTGAGAAGTTATATATCAACACCCGGTTGTTGCAGGAGTTGAATCAATAAGCACCCTGCCAGCGGGTAAACAGATCCTGCGGTAGCGCGATATCAAACTGATCCAGCACGCGGTTGACGGTTTGATCCACGATTTCCTGCAAGGTTTGCGGTCGATGATAAAAGGCTGGCACGGGCGGCATGATCACCGCCCCCATCTCTGCGGCCTGGGTCAGCAGACGCAGGTGCCCGATATGCAAAGGCGTTTCCCGCACGCACAGCACCAGTGGGCGGCGCTCTTTCAGCACCACATCCGCTGCCCGTGTCAGCAGACCATCGGTATAGCTGTGTGCGATCCCCGACAGGGTTTTAATCGAACAGGGCAAAATCACCATCCCGGCGGTCTTGAAGGAACCGGATGAGATACTGGCGGCAATATCGCGTTGATCATGGACCACATCAGCCAGCGCCTGCACCTCACGTAGCGTGAAATCCGTTTCGAGCGCCAGAGTCTGTCGGGCGGCCTGGCTCATCACCAGATGGGTTTCCACTTCGGCAACCTGTTGCAGCACCTGCAACATCCGCACACCGTAAATAACCCCGCTGGCACCGGAAATACCGATAATGATTCGCTGCATAACTGAACTCTGAACAAGGGATAATGAGCGCCGACTTTGCCGCATCATCAAACACTTAGCAAGCAATCTATCTCTTCGCTTTTAGTGATGACCGGCTTCGAAAAAAGCAATTATCGCTGCGCTGACGAACAGGATATGCTCCCCCTTTCGCGCAGAGAGAGCGACGGCAACCTGCTGACATTTTCTCTGCATTTTGAACAGATACGCAGTTTCCTGCTAAGGATACGGGTAAGTGGTAGACCAAAGCCTACGTGCATTTATGTCCAGCCTGGAAAAGACCGGCGAATTAAAACGCATTACCCGCAACGTCGATGCAAAATTTGAAATCGCGGCGGTGCTTGCCCTGCGTGAACGTGGTCCGGCGCAGCTGTTTGCCAATGTCAGTCAGAGTTCCATGCCGGTCATCGGTAATCTCTTCAACGCGCGCGCCCGTTTTGCCCAGGCGCTGGAGATTGATGCCAGCGAACTCGATGCCGTTTGCCTGCATGCCCTGCAAAATCCTGTCAGCCCAGTCATGGTTGCAGATGCGCCAGTGCAATCCGTCGTTCATCATGCCCCTTTCGATTTAGGCGCATTGCTGCCAGTCCCCCATTGGTTCGAAAAAGAGAGCGCCCCCTATATCACCGCCGGTGTCATTGTGGCGAAAGATCCCGAAACCGGCCGCCGCAATGTCTCTATTGCCCGCTTACGTCTGGAAGGCGGTGGTCGCATCATGGCCGGGATTGCGAAGAACCATCATCTCGCCATGCTGGCGGAGAAGGCGCAGCAACGAGGCCATGCCCTCGAAATCGCTGTCGCCATTGGTAATCATGCGGCGGTGCTGCTGGGGTCACAAATGTATGTGGGCCTCGGCGACGACGAGTTTGATATTGCCGGTGGTTTGCTGGGCGAAGGCGTTGAACTGGTCAAATGCAAGACGGTTGATCTGGAAGTCCCCGCTCATGCGGAAATCGTTCTTGAGGGTGAGCTGTACCCGAGCGACTTGATCGAAGAAGGCGCAGTCTCCGAGTTTCCTGGATTCTATGTTTATTATGGGCCAGGCATCGGCGGCGAAATTAAGTGCGTTACGCATCGGCAGGATGCGCTCTACCAGGCCATCCTGCCCGGTTATGCTGCCGAACATTGCCTGCTGGGCGCGGTTGCCATCGGTGCCACCCTCACACGCGATCTGCAACGTTCGATCGCCTCCGTCAGGCGGGTGCTGATCACTGAAGGCGGCATGGGACGCCTGCATGCGGTGATTTCCATGCATCGCCCGCGCGCCGGTGAGGGCAAACGCGCCGTGTTGCTGGCGATGGGCTTAGTGAATCTGCTCAAGAACATCATTGTGGTTGAGGATGACGTCGATATTGAAGACCCGCGTCAGGTGGAGTGGTCGCTGGCGGCGCGCTTCCGTGGTCATGAGGATTTGATTGTGCTACCGGGCGTGAAGGCCGATCGCTGCGATCCGGTGCATGAGAACCTGACCGTAACCAAGATTGGCATGGTCGCAACCACCCGGCCAGGAGATGGCGAGCCAGGGGGCCGTTCAGAATTCGTACGCCCCCCTGCCGATATATACGAACGTGTACGTCAAAACCTGGCAGATTATTAAATGGCTGGCCGAATCAAAGCTGATTCGGCTCCAGCTGGAGATATTCACCCAGCAGCGCCAGCAGATCCTGCTCCATCTGCGTCAGTGTGCGGTTATCCGGGCAGAGAAAGGATAGGCCATAGGTAAGGTGGGGAGCGCAGATGGGGTTAAATTGCAGCACGCCCTCTGCCACCAGCCGGGTGACAGCTGACGCTGGCATGATGGCAGCCAGCGGCATCTGTTTAACCAGGGCGAGAATCAGCGACTGCGAGCCGACTTCTATGGCGGGTGTGACGCTGGCCGCAATCTCCGCAGCGGCTTTATTCAGTTGCTGCCGTAAATCCACCTCAGGTCCAGGCAACACCAGCGGGAGTTTGAGTGCCTCGGACAGCGTGATAGCACCCGGTTTGCTGATGGGGTGCTGTGCACGGGATATCACCCCAAGTGCATCCACGCGCGACAAATCACCCTCACCTGCTACGATGGCAAATCCGACTTCGCCAGACTCCACCCAACACCGCAACGTTTCTGCCGATCCTTCTGTGATGCGGAGTTTCACGCTGGGATAGCGTTGCGTCCATGCTGCGATAGTCAGCGCGAGACCCTGCGCCAGCGGTGCGTCATGGTTGCTGACAGGAGTGATGCCGATCGTCAGGCGTTCTTCGCGACAGGCGGCATAGTAGCTCGCTGCGGCGGTGATGCCTTCACAGGCAAGCAGCGCCGGGCGCATCAGGTCACGCAGCAGATGTGCCGAATCACAGGGGATCAGGCCTTTGCGGCTGCGCTGAAAAAGCGTCATCCCCAGCGTCGCCTCCAGTTTACTGATTTGACTTGATAACGCCGGTTGGGCGACATGCAATTGCCGGGCAGTCGCTGTCACATTTAAACGTTCCGAGACAGCAAGAAAGTAACGGAGCTGCCTGATGGTGATACCAGGTTTGTAAGCGATGACGGGATTGTCAGTCGTAATGATGGCGCGCAGATGCTCAACAAAACAGGCCGCAACCTCATCCCCCGCGCTAAAATGGGCAACAATCACCGCCGCCAGATCAACCGGCAAACGCTGGGGCCGCAGAGTGGAACGTTCGGCACTGGCCGCCACCAGACTGCGCGGTGCCAGCAGATGAAAGGGTTGCTGTTCTCGTGAGAGTCGCTCAAATGTGCCGACATCTTCTTCAATCACCCTCGGTGGTGGTAAATCATGCGCGCGGCAGTAATGGCGGATTTGCGCCAGTTGTACGGGATCCAGCGGCGGCACATACAGCGGCGCACTGCGCAACGCCTCAAAAGTGAGGGTGCTGGCACCAGGGGCTTTGCCCAGAGCCGGACCGGCGAGGGAAATCCATTCATCCCGCAAAATTACCGCGCCATCAGGTTCATCAGCATTGGCGGCGTAATTCAGCACCACGTCTGGTTGCTCATTGCCCTGGTGTTTATCAAGCACATGGATATAAGGAGGGCGACTCAGGGCGAAGTGAGCACGCGCCACCACCCCCGGCATTGAGCGCATTAACGCCGCGATGGCCAGGCTGGTGGTACGGGCAAGATGCCCGACCATAAATTGTAAGGGCGAGGTCACATCCAGATAACGCAGGGAGAGCAAATCCGGCTGCGCCACTATCCCCTGTGCAGCCTGGACCGCCTGCAACAACGGCTCGACCACCTGATAGAGCCAGCGGGCCGCCTCCGTGGGGTAATGCCCGTGCGGGCCACGCTGAAACAGGGTTAATCCCAGCTCACGCTCCAGTGCATGGTTATTCTCACTCATGGTCGAAGGCGGCACCTGTGAATACGTTGCTGCTTCAGCATGATTACGAAACTGACATGCCAAAATGAAATACGAGAGCTGGGCGGTTTCCAACGATATTTGTCCGGTTAATGATCGCCGCTACGGGCTGCGGATGGCAGAAGCGCTGTGCCACAATCGATCACCGTGCTGTTACGCTCGGGTGCGCGCACTCTGAAACGAACCTGGGCATTTTCAATCCACTGTTCTACCGTAAGCCGATCGCCAGGAAAGACCACGGCCGTGAAGCGGGCATCTATCGCTTGCAGTGTTCTCCCGTCGTTTTGCGCAACCCAGTCAGCGACCACACGCCCCGCATGACCAAGGGTGCAAAGCCCGTGCAGAATCGGTCGTTCAAAACCGGCAGACCGGGCAAACGCAGGATCGGCATGCAGTGGATTGAAGTCACCGTTCAGGCGGTAAAGGAGTGCGGCATCCGGAGGTATAACAATGTCCACAACCTTATCGGCCTCACGTTCGGGAACACGCAATAATGCCGGAGGCGGCGTCCCCTGCGAGCCACAGCCCCCATCGAATCGACAGGCGTCGGTCTGGATGATCGTCGCAATCACCACACCTGCATCGGCAGTGGTAAGAGTGCGTTGGTAACTGGCAAACATCCCCTTTTCAGCCCCTTTATCGACAACGCTGACCATGCGGGAAGTGCAGACCAGGTCCTGGTCGAGTGGCATTTCACGATGAATGATTAACCGTTGCTCGGCGTGAACCACACCACTCCAGTTCACACCTGCATCGCGCATCCACGGGCCGGGATGGGCGACAACATTGGCAAGGGTCAGCGCGGCGATGGGATCGGGACCATAGCTATAACGTAACTGCTGTGGGTCGAGTGGTCGCGTCGCATAACCTGTCGATAGCGCATAGAGCAACGCGTCCCTGGTGGTCACGCGAGCATGCGTGACCGGGATAGCATAGGCGAACAGGTCATCAGCATGGAGTGACATTTAACTTACACTCCCGGCAGCAGTCTTACGAAGACCGCCCATCAACCGGAATCCGCCATCGACACACAGCAGCTCACCGGTAATAAAGTCAGCGCCCTGTAGCAACCACACGATGGCCTGGGCGACATCTTCAGCGGTCGCCACCCGACCCAGCGGTGTCATCGAGGCCTGACGTTCCGCGAAGCTCGCATAGGCATCCTCCCCCATCGCATTACGCATCCAGCGGGTATCGATCACGCCAGGACACACGGCGTTAACCCGCACTTCAGGAGCCAGTGTTCGCGCCAGTGCCAGAGTCAGGGCGTTAATCGCCCCTTTTGACGCGGTGTACGCCAGTGAACTTCCGCCACCGGTGAACGCCACATGCGACGATACATTCACCACGGAACCCTGGCTTTCGCGCAGCCAGGGTAACGCCGCTCTGCACATCTGATAGCAGCCAACCACATTGACGCCGAACACTCGCTGGAAATCATCCGCTGACAGGGTTTCGAGGTCGAAGGGATCGGATTTCACGGTGACGCCAGCATTGTTGACCAGGCCATCAAGGCGACCCCAGCGTTCAATCGCTGCATTGACGAGCCTGCGGCATTGATCATCCTGCGCAACATCCGCCTGTATCAGTTCAACTTCGGCACCGTATGCCTCGCAGGCCGCAGCCGTCTGCGCGGCCTCTTCCTGACTGCGGGTAAAATTGATGACAAGCCTGGCACCGCGTTGTGCCAGTTGCAGTACAGTCGCGGCACCCACACCCGTTGCCGATCCCGTCACAATGTAAACTTTGCCTTTTGTATCCATCAGACAGACCTCAATTGATGGTTAAATCACGCCAGAGGATCGCAGCACTGCGATCTCCTCGGCAGAACACCCCAAACGTTCAGCAAGAATTGCAGCGCCATCCTCTCCGAGGTGCGGCGCACGTTTTTGCTGGCCGCGTTCAGAACCCGATAAATGAACCGGCTGTTCAGGCAGGGACAAGGGGCCAAGGACCGGATGTTCAACCCCTGAAATCAGGTTGCGAGAGGCAACCTGTTCACTATTGGCGGCCTCTTCCACCGTCCACACCGTGGAGGCCGGTAAGCCAAAACGGGTAAGCTGCGCGACAACGTCGTGAGTGGTCAGCTGCCCAGCCCAGGTCTCAATGACCGTTGTCAGCGCATCACGATTGACAAAACGTGCCGGATCGGTGGCAAAAAGCGGATCCTGCGCCAGCTCGGGTTGTCCCATTGCACTGGCTAAGGTGCTGAACAACTTGTCATTCGCCACCGCCAGCATGAAAGGACCGTCCGCCGCCATAAAGGCACCAAAAGGTGCGGTTAGCGGATGGCGATTACCCACTCTTTCAGGCGACAAACCCGTTACCTGCCATTTAGCCAGCGCCGTCGGCAGCAGGCTGAACAATGAATCAAACATGGCAACATCGATCCGGCTACCCTGCCCGGTTGTTGCCCGCCGATATAGCGCGACGGGAATCGCCATCGCGGCATAAATGCCTGCCAGGATGTCACCAATGGAATCACCGACCAGGGTTGGATCACCGTCCGGTTGACCGGTGATACTCATCAGTCCCGATAGCGCCTGCGCAACCACGTCATAGCTGGGTGCCCTGGCCATCGGACCGACCTGGCCAAAGCCCGAGATCGAGCAATAAATCGTATCCGGACGGCGTTCCCGAACCGCCTCATAACCGACACCCAACTTATCCGCAACGCCAGGGCGGAAGTTTTCCAGCACGACATCCGCTTCTGCCGCGAGTTGCAGGGCAATACGTCTGCCCTCTTCCTGCTTGAGATCGAGTCTCAGGCTGCGTTTGTTGCGGTTAAGCAGTTCGAAACTGACACTTAGCCCGTCTTTCATCGCACCAATGCCACGCTGATCGTCGCCGTGCGGCGGCTCAATCTTGATGATCTCTGCGCCTAAATCGGCAAGGGTCGCTGAGCAAAACGGGCCAGCAAGCATGCGCGTGAAATCAACCACGGTCACACCATTAAGGGGACCCACCTTTTCTGCCATCGTTTTTATCCTGTTCAGACGGATATCAATTAAGGTTGTGGGCTTTCAGCCAGTCGCTGGCTACCACATCGAAACTGTCATAGTTTGCGAGGCGTTCGTTCATGCGGGTGAGATCGGCCGTGGTCAGGGCGGCGGATACCGCATTCAGCGTTTGGCTCACCGTGTCACTCACTTTGCTTTCCGCGATAATCGGCACAATGTTTTGTGACATAAACAACGATTTAACGTCGTCCAGTACCACCAGGTTTTTGCTGGCGATGGCGGGATCGGTTGAGGTGAGTTCTGCCGCCTGAATTCGCCCGTTGAGCAAAGCTGTCAGGGTGATCGGCCCGATACCCAGTGCCTTGTAATCCTTAAACTTCAGACCGTAGACCTTTTCCAGGCCGAGCAACCCTTCAGTACGGGTTTTCCACTCAGGTGATCCGCCTAAGACAATCTTGTCCGCCACCGGGGCCAGGTCAGCGAGGGTTTTCAGTTGGTATTTATCTGCCGTGGCGCGCGTCACCACCACCGCATCAGCATCCTGAGCCTGCGATGGGGTCAGCATGGTGATCCCTTTAGGTAAAGCCGCCTTTAAACCCGCAGCGACTTCATCGGGCGTATGGGCAGCAGGATTTTTTTTCAGATAACTCAGTGCGGCTCCGGTATATTCCGGCAACAGATCAATGGACCCATCCAGTAATGCCGGCATATAAACTTCGCGGCTGCCAATGCTCATGCGTGTTTTCACCGTAATACCTTTTGCAGATAACGCTTTGGCATAAATAGTGGCGAGCAACTGACTTTCCGGGAAATCGGCTGAGCCGACGGTAATTGAAGTGGTCGTGCTTGCGGCATAGCTCGCGGCCCAGGGCATTAATATAAATGCACAGGCACTGAATAATGCTATCACTCTTTTTTTCATTATGACTTTCCCTTCGATGTTTATTTAAGGTTGGTGTTTTTCGGACGGCAGATTGCGTGAGTGTTCTCACTATTCTCGTCGTGCCGTCCGGGTAAAGCGGAAATAACGGTTATTCTGAATGCGTTAAATTTGCATCACTCAGCTGAGTGTGGTTTTCGCCGATCGGGCAGGCTCCTGATACCAGTTGGTAGATATTTTCCATGTCGGTGCTGAGTTCCCGATCTTCTTCCATTGGCGGGACCCACTGGCGCACCATCTCATAAGCACGACGCGGGCCGTCACCCAGCACATCGACCACGCCACGTAATTCCACGGCGACTGCGCCACTCATCAGTTCGATCGCCACCAGGTAGCGCAGCCGTTCGATAATCGCCTGCACTTTGGCAACCACCCTGGGAGCCATCGACGCCTGATCCTCGATACCATCAGAAACCGCCAGCGGGGTGATCGATATCGGATTGGCGAGATGGCGGATTTCAGCTTCCAGCGCCGCCAGCGGTTTTTGTAATTCCGCGTAGCCCGCCCGGCTTTGTCCACTGGCTGACAGGAAACGTGGCAGTTCAGCCGCAGCTGGCGACATCAGGCGCAAACAACGGTTGGCAATACCCGCAGCGCAATGCGCCAGCGCTTGCCCCACCTGTTCCCACGCCAGAGAAAATGCGGTCAGGTCAAAATTGCCATTCGATACGATGCGTTCACTGGAGGCCAGAATCACCGGGTTATCACCTGAGCTCCCCAGCTCGATCTCCGTGGCCTGTCGTGCCTGTTCGAGGGCGTGGATCAACCCACCCCAGACCTGTGGCACACAGCGATAACTCAGCGGATCCTGGAGACGCCGTGCTGCGCCATCGCGCCACAAATCGCTGCCGGATAACAGGCTGCGCAGGCGTTTGCCAATTTCCTGCTGGCCGAAAGCCGGACGAGCCGCGAGGGCCGCAGCATCGATAGCGGTGAGCTGTGAACGGAATCCTTCATAGTTGAGGGCTACCGCCGCCAGCGACCAGTCAATAAACCGCTGCACATCTTCAAGCACCAGGCAGGCGGTGCCGGTTGACAGGCTGTTTGCCACCACCATCGCATGACCATCTTTCTCTCGCAGATCAATCAGTGGCAGTCCAGCCAGCGCCAGCGCTTCTGTGGCGGGCATGATACGACCCTGGTATTCAGCATTGCCATGTCCCTGCAACGCTTTAGCCAGATGTCCCAGCGGTAACAGATCTGCAGCGCCGATGGATCCCCAGGAAGGAATGACCGGATGGACCCCGGCATTCAGCGCCGCCAGCAAGCCGGAAATCACGTTTTCCGAGGCACCGGTACCACCTGCGGCCATGCCGGAGATGCGCGCCGTCAGCAGCGCTCGCACCGCTTCCACCGGCAACATTGGGCCAACACCCGCGCTGTGGCTATGGGTGACACTGCGCTGGAAGGCGATGAGATCGGCGGCGGCCAGTTTGGTATCAACGCTGGCACCCAGCCCGGTGTTCAGCCCGTACACCGGTTTCTGTTGCGCCGCGAATCGCTCAACCAGGCCACGGCCCTGGCGGATTCGGTTAAGTGCTTCGTTTCCCAATACCAGCTTTGCCCCGCGACGGGCAATAGCAGCCACCGCATCAGCAGTGAGTGGGACAGCGTCAAGGACGATGGTTGACGTAGTCATGTACGATTTATTCCCTTGTAAAATAAATGCCAGCAAAATTAACCCATAGTGGCCAAAGATAATATGTCAGAAATATGCCGTATAAAAATCAGGCAATGTATTGTCCGCTTTTAAAGCAGCCGATCTGTTAATGTTATCTTTGTCGCTTATCTTTATAAGTTGCCAACGGTAAAAATCATCATTTTTTACTCATCGTAAAAGATAATTCGTGTTGTTTTATTCAGTGCAAGGTGGGTGCCAATTAACAAAAACGGTTTTGTTGTCTCTATTTTTGCAATAACAGACCACCGCGCACCCCAAAATGATGCCTGCGCACCACAATGATGCACCAAATCTGTGCCAGCGACACAAATCAGACAATCAGAATGGCTACGACTCCCGCATTTAATATACTGGCACCGGTCATTAACCCTTGCGTCGCGGTATTTGCCAGATATGCTGGCAATATTCGCTGATGGCGCGGTCTGACGAAAAGATCCCGGAGTGGGCGCAATTGAGAATCGACATGCGTGTCCACAGGCGTTGATCGTGCCAGGTTTCACTCACTCGCGCCTGACTCGCCGCGTAATCGGCATAGTCGGCAAGGACCAGGAAGGGATCGTAGTGCAGCAAACTGTCGAGCAACGGACGGAACAACGCCGTATCCCCGCGGGAGAAACGTCCCTGGGCAATTTGCTCAAATGCATCGCGTAAATCCTCATTGGCCTGCACGTAATCAGCCGGACGATACTCCGCACGGTTCAATGTCTCCGTCTGCTGAGCCGTCATGCCAAACAGGAAAAAGTTCTCCTCACCCACCTGCTGACGTATTTCGACATTGGCCCCATCCAGCGTGCCGATGGTGATGGCACCATTCATCATAAACTTCATGTTGCCAGTGCCCGAGGCTTCTTTGCCTGCCGTCGAAATCTGCTCTGACAGATCCGCCGCCGGATAAATAAGATGGCCGTTCTTCACGTTGAAATCGGGAAAAAACACCACCTTCAGACGCTCATTCATCGCCGGATCATTGTTGACCACTTCGGCGATGCCCGTAATCAGCCGAATGATCAGTTTCGCCATGCCATAGCCCGGTGCCGCCTTACCGCCAAAAATAAAACAACGCGGTGCGGTTTTCAGTTCAGGATGACGGCTTAAGCGCTGATACAGGCTGATTATATAGAGGGCATTCAGGTGCTGGCGTTTGTACTCGTGGATGCGTTTCACCTGCACATCAAACAGCATATCGGGCGCAACGTCGATGCCGACCACTTTACTGATGCGTCCCGCCAGCGCCGCTTTGTTGTGATGACGGATGGCGCGCCACGCTTGTTGCAGAGCATCGTCATCGGCAAGTGTGGCCAAGGCACTGAGCTGAGTCAGATCGTTTCTCCAGCCCGTGCCTATGGTTTCATCCAGCAGATTAGCCAGCCGCGGATTGCTCAGCATCAGAAAACGACGCGGGGTCACGCCATTGGTGACATTCAGAAAACGCTGCGGATACAGCCCGGCGAAGTCATGCAGGACCGTTTGCCTGAGTAACTCGGAATGCAACGCCGCCACGCCATTGACGGCATGGCTGCCTACCGTCGCCAGATTAGCCATGCGCACCTTCTTCTCGCCATGTTCGTCAATTAATGACATACGCGCCACCCGCGCCGCATCATCAGGAAACGCCTGGCGCACTTCTTCCAGGAAGCGTCTGTTGATTTCGTAAATAATGTCGAGCAACCGAGGCAGCAGACTTTGCATCAGCGGCAGACCCCAGGTTTCCAGCGCCTCGGGCAACAAAGTGTGGTTGGTATAGGCGAAGGTGTGCTGGGTAATTGACCAGGCTTCATCCCATGACAACTGACGTTCATCGATCAGCAGACGCATCAGTTCCGCCACGGCAATCGAGGGATGGGTATCGTTCAGCTGTGCGGCAAAGCGTTCTGCAAAATGTTCGACAGGCCGGTGACCAATATCCAGCAGGCGCAGCATGTCCTGAAGCGAACATGAAACAAAAAAGTATTGCTGAGCCAGGCGCAGGCGCTTACCGGCATCGGGTTCGTCATTGGGATAGAGCACTTTAGACAGCGTCTCTGAGACCACTTTTTCTTCCACTGCCTGGTAATAATCACCGGCGTTAAAATCCTCGAAGTCAAAGGATTCCACCGCCTCGCTTTTCCACAGCCGCAGCAGATTGCAGGTGTTGACACGATAACCCTGGATCGGCACATCATAGGCCACCCCTTTTACCTGGCGTGCCGGGATCCATTGCACCTGCAACCGGTTTTGTTCATCGGTCTGCATCCGGGTGTAGCCGCCAAAATTGACATAAAAGCTGATGTCAGGCCGGACAATTTCCCACGGCGTGCCCATTTTCAGCCATTTATCGGTACGCTCCACCTGCCAGCCATCCACGATATCCTGATCGAAGATGCCGAACTCGTAGCGAATGCCATAGCCGATGGCCGGTACTTCCAGCGTCGCCAGTGAATCCAGATAGCATGCCGCCAGCCTGCCCAAACCCCCGTTGCCCAGCCCCGGTTCCTCCTCCAGCGCCAGCAATTCATCAAGATCCTGTCCCAGCGCGTGCAGGGCCTGCCTGGAATCATCCTCAAGATCCAGGCTCAGCAGATTACAACCCAGCTGTGGGCCAATAAGGAACTCCGCTGACAAGTAACAGGCGACCTTAACGTTATGTTCGGCATAGTTTTTAGTCGATGCTACCCAGCTTTCCAGCATGCGGTCTCTGACAGTAAACGAGAGCGCCATATACCAGTCCTGCGGCGTGGCAATATCCGGGTAGCGTGCCTGGCGGCAAATCAGATTACGTACCACATCATGTTGAAATGCAGGGTCGATGGCAGGAGCAGAGGAGTTATCTTTCATGTTGTATTGCCTCGTGTTGGCATGCACATCAGGATCAGAAGCTGATGGTCGCCGGGCCTGAGCACCAAAGTGATGCACAGGGAATACGGTTGGTCATTTTCCAGGGTCTTTTAATCAAGTTAGCCAGCAACCCTGAGGGTGGCAAACGCAGCGCGAGGAAATAAACGCCTGCTCCGCGAGACTCAGGGTTTAACTGGCACGGGTTGCCTGGGTATTTGGCTAGTTTTCGCTGCGACATTGTTCTGTTCACATTCTATCAACACCTCCTTTCGGTAAATTTAGGGCGGATTCATTTTGGTTGAAAACACCTGCGACTGATGGCTCAGCGCATCGGTCAGTGCCGCCGGGCTTTTAATGAGTTCAGGCTAATCAAATGTTTTTACACAAAGGTGCAAACAATGAAAAAAGTTGTGTTTAATGCCCGCCCTAACCCACCGGGCATCGCCAAAGCGATATTTGCGGTGATGTCTGCTGAAGGCTGGGCTTTACAGGATGCCCAGATGGCGACTGAGCCTGGCGTGATTGCTCACCTCGATGAGGTGACAGCGGAAAAACTGCGCAAAGCGATCGAAGATGCGGCGGGTGATAAAGTCAGGATTGAGGATGAATAACAGCAAAATCCCGGAAATGTCCTGAGCGTGATAAAAAATGCCCATAACGGATCAGATTATGGGCAAATAGGACCGGAGTTCGAAGTTTGTTTTTTTCAATAAAACTTTTAAAATTGGCAGGCAATTTCGCACAGCAGGAATTACAGCTGACGATGATACTTATCAACCCCCTCCGGTAGATAATTTAATGTTTAACCCTTAATGCCAAACTCATGATATAGCAGGGGACAGACATCACGAAACTCATTGTTCTTATTAAGCTTTGCCTGTAGCAGGTCATTATGCGGTTTAGACGGAAATACCGTGATCTTAATACCTATGTCTTTTGCTGCTTTGATTTCATCATAACCGATCCCGCCTGCGCCAAACGCCAATATTTCGCCTCCAAATTTGTGTGCCGGATAAAGCATGGCCTGATAATCCTGATCACCATCAGTAAATTTGGTCTTCCATGATTGGTTAGGATCAGGAACACGCACGATACCCACCTTAAAATCATCCTTATTTTGTACCAAATCACCTTCGGAGGCTAATTCAGAAACAATACCAATGCATTTGATGTTGGCCTTAAGATAAGCATCATTAGCCACAACATCATAAACACCGCCTATGCCAACGCTGGTTCCTCCGCATACCACAACGACTTGTTTATCCGGATTATCGCGTACGCATTCTTCCAGCTGTGATTTTATTCTTCCCATTTCTCCATCAAAGTCTTCATAACTCATCCCGGAATAACCTATCAAGGTAACGCAATGAAGAGGTTTAGCGCCTTTATCCTCCCCCAATAATAAACTATCAATTTCATCTGTTGTTTTGTTCGGGGTGGGCAGACGGCTTTCTGACAATCTCCCTTCATTCTTAGGGTAGTGCTTCGGTTCTGGAGATTGTAATTCATTTGTGCTGTTTGTAGCTAAAGAGTTAACGGCAGAAGTTGGAGATATTATCGGCATACAGTATTACTCTTCCCTGTGAGAATTAAATGGTTATAAAACATACTTGTTATCAGCGTAAGGTAACTGACAGCTATTTAATAATTCATTTCCGGACGAAATAATAGTTTAAACAGTGATTTCTTTGATCAGAATGGAATATCTCATAAAGGAGAGGTGAATCTTATATTCAGCGGCCTTTTGATCTCCCAGCATATTATGATCGGTGGAGCGATTGCCCTGTTAAATAAGCACCTTGCGCGATAAATCGCGCCGCTACGGCTCCATGCGGTTATTGACCTGGTCGGCATCAATGCCGCCCCTGGCGGCGTAGGGTGCGAATTTATTCGCACCAGGGATTGACGCTCAAGACGGTAGCGACGGAATAGCAGTAGCCGACTGGGTGATTTCGCTGATCGCCAGTTGCGGATATTGTTGCATCCGATGCACCGCATCATCGTAGCGCGGCATGGAGTTCGCGGCTCCGGCGCGTTCAACACAAACCGAGGCATAGGCCGAGGCGAATAACGCCGCCTGCTCCAGTGGCTCACCAGCGGCCAGTCGCGCCGCCAACGCGCCGTTGAAAGAATCCCCCGCACCGGTACTATCAATCGGTTGTGCCGGATAAACCGGCACCAGCAGCATACGCTCGCCGGTGGAGAGCAGCGCGCCCTGCATGCCAAGGGTAATGATCAACTGCCGCACCCCTTTGCTGTGCAGCATGTTTGCCGCCACCTGCGCCGACGCCAGATCGGTGACCCGCGTGCCGGTCAGTTGCCCGGCCTCGGTGCTATTGGGGGTTAACAGATCAACCTTGCGCAGAAACGCATCGCTCACCTTCTGCCAGGGTGCCGGGTTAACAATCACGTAAGTTCCGGCGGCACGGGCGTTATCCACCATACGCTGAATGGCGCTGAAGTTGTTTTCCAGCTGTACCAGCAGAATATCTGCCGCCGCCACCGTTGGCTGACAGCGATTGACCTCGGCGGCGCTCACCGTCAGGTTGGCGCCGGGGTAAACGGAAATCATGTTTTCAGCATCATCACCGGCGACGTAAATCATCGCGTTGCCCGTCGGTTTTTCCTTGCAGGTAAACAGCGTGATGGCGTCGAAACCGGTCTTCTCCAGATGGCGGCGGGCAAACAGGCCGAAATCATCATTGCCCACTTTGCCGATGTAATGCACCCGCGCCCCGGCGCGCAGCGCGGCGGTGGCCTGATTGGAACCTTTACCGCCCGGCCCCATCATGCTGCTGTGCGCCACCAGCGATTCACCGGGCTGCGGAAAACGCGACATTTTGGCGACGATGTCGAGATTGAACGAGCCAAAGACGCAGACTTTACCTTTCATACTTACCTCCCGAACAGGCGTGCCGCCGCGAGGCAGGCTCCGCGACAGCCGGTCTGATCGGTTGCGTGGCTGAACACCATCTGCAAACCGCCCCGCGTGACCGGTGGGCGCAGATGCCGGGTTATCTGGTTACGCAGCGCCTCCAGCGGAAAATCATTCATCCCGAGTACGCCACCACCGAGAATCAGGTATTGCGGATCGAGGATGTTCATCTCACTGGCGATGATCTTTGCCAGTCGGCTGACAAACTGCTGCAAATCGGGGTGTTCAGCGTGTTGAGTGAACAGCTGCGCCATTGCGGTTTGCGGGTAGTGCTGGCGGGCCCACTGACTCAGCCAGTGTCCCGAGGTCAGGGTTTCCGCGCAACCGTGGTTGCCACAAGGGCACGGCAGATCGCTATCCGCCCAGGGAATATGACCAATCTCCCCCGCGCCCCCCTGCTCCCCGTGGTAGAACTGGCCATTAAGCCACAGGCTGTTGCCCATGCCGGTACCGAGATAAAGCCCCACCGCATTGTCCGGCAACGTCTCCAGCTGCATTAAATCCCATAACATCAGATGGTTGACATCTTTATCCATCGCCACCGGTACGCCGGTGATTTCACTCAGATGCGCGGCCACCGGCGTGTCATCCAGCGCCTGAATAAACGGCAGGGAGACCACATGCTGGCGGTCACGGCTCAGAATGCCTGGCAGACCGAGCATCACGCCATCCACTGGACGTTGTCGCACTATGCTGTTTATCAACCCGGCGAGCGCCGCCAGGGCATCTGCCGACTGCGCCCAGCTGGCCGTCGGCAGCTTGTGGAATCCAGACCACTGATCCTTTCCCTCCAGGGTCAGTAACCGCGTGCTGGTACCACCAATATCTATACCCAGCCAGGTTCGATTCATGCTGACTCCCGCAACGTACCTTTTGCCTGTTCGATATTGCCGATCATCTGATCCCAGGCGGTTTCGAGGTTTTCATGCAGATTAAACAGCCCCGAGGTGCCGACGATCAGCACTTCCGCCCCCGCTGCCAGCAGCGTGCTGTAGGTGCGCTGGTTACAGGAGCCATCGATTTCAATCAGGTAGCGGTAACCATGGCGGGCTTTAAGGTCACGCAGTTCTTCAATCTTCCTGACCATTTCGGTGATAAACGGCTGCCCTGCGTAACCTGGATCCACCGTCATCACCGTGATTTTATCCAGCAGATGGATATAGTGATGGATAAACGACACCGGCGTCGCCGGATTGAGTACCACACCCACTTTCTTGCCCAGCGAACGGATCTGATTGATAACCCGGAAGGCATCGCGGTTGATGGTTTCCGCATGCGGGCAAATGTAATCCGCCCCCGCTTTGGCGATCACCTCGATAAAATCGGTCGGTTCTTCCACCATCAGATGCACATCCAGCGCCACCTGGGTGTGCGGACGGATCTGCTCGATAAAGTACGGCGACAGCGTGATGTTTTTCACGTAGTGGCCATCCATGATGTCGATATGCAGAAAGTCGGCGCGGGTGTCGAGCACCGCCAGCTGCTGCTTGATTTCCATCAGGTTCATGCACATCAGAGAAGGAGAAATTTGGGTACGCATCAGACTTCCTTTTTTTCAGTCAGACCGGCCTGGCGTGCAAGTAAAGTACTGCGCCGCACCGCACGGGAGTGAGTAAATTTGGTTCTAAAAAACTTCAGGCCCAGCACCACAATCAGCACCGCTCCCCACATCGCCAGGCTGAAATGCTGGCTGATGTTCAGCAGGTTGAAACCGGTGGAGAGGATTTGCAGCGCAGTCAGCGACAGCACCACGCCCGTCACCCGGCCAAACCCGCCGTTGGGATCGGTGCCGCCGAGAATGATCGCCAGCACGGTAATCAGCAGATATGAGTCGCCGTAGCCCATGCGCGCCGAGTTGAAGCGCGCCATCATCACCAGCCCGGCCAGCACGCACAGCAGGCTGGAGATGACATACACCTGAATCAACAGACGATGGGTGTTGATGCCGCTGAACCAGGTGGCGTTGATGTTGCTGCCCCCCATATAGATGCATTTGCCGGAACGGGTTTTACCGAGGAACAGCGCCATCAGCCCGGCGGTGATCAAGAACAACCACAGCGGTAACGGCACGCTTAAGAAGGTGTCGGCCCCCAATGCACGAACCACATCCGGCATCCCGCTCACCGCCGCACCGCGTGTCAGCCAGATGCCGATGCCGTTGACTGTCATCATGGTGGCCAGCGTCACCAGAATCGGATGCGCACCGACGCGGCTGACCATCAGCCCGGTGATCACCCCAATCAGCGTGGCGATCAGCGCCGCCCCGACCAGCGCCAGCAGCAGCCACAGCAGTTGCAGCGCGGTGCCCGCACCTGCTGGCATCAGGGTCAGCAATACCCAGGCGATAAACAGCGCCGTAAGATTGGCAGTGGCGATAATGCACAGGTTCAGGCCACCGCTGAGAATGGCGATAAACATCGCCAGCGTCAGCAGCCCCAGCTCCGGCAGCTGGAAAGCCATACTCATAAAGGTCGATCCGGTCAGGAAACGGCCCGGCAGCATATAGCTGAACACCGCGACCCCGAGCGCAATCAACAGCAGCAGGCCGGGATGCGCTTTTTCACTGGTCAGAAAATTTATTCGTTTCATCACACTCTCCCCGCTCAGACAAAGCTGACGTCGGTTTCTTTGCGCTTTTTGTAGTGGGTCACGGTGATGGCGACCATAATCACCACGCCGATCACGATATTCATGAAGTAACTGGAGACGCCCACCAGGTTGAGGCCGTTTTTCAGGATGGCAATCAGGAACACCCCCATCAGCGTGCCGGTCACCGTCCCCTTGCCGCCCATCAGGCTGGCACCGCCGAGCACCGTCGCCGCCAGCACATCCAGCTCGCCTCCGACCAGCGCATTCGGCACCACTTCCCCCACGCGATAGACCTGCACCAGCCCCCCGACGGCCGCCATCGCCCCCAGCCAGCCATAGGCGAGGATGTGGATCAGCCCGACACGGATGCCGATACGACGCGCCGATTCCTGGTCGCCCCCGGTGGCATACAGCTGACGGCCCAGCCGGGTTTTGTTCAGCAACAACCAGGTGAGCGCGGCAATCACCAGCATGATGCTGAGTGGCAGACCCACCTGATAAGTCTGCCCGTGGACGCTAAACGACAGGATGTTATGCAGCGTTATCCACCATTCAGGCAGGTTGTAGAGGCTGCGGCCTTCGGTGATCCACATCAGCATGCCGAACAACAGCGACTGCATGCTGATGGTGATGATGATCGAGACAATGCGCAGCCAGTAGATCAGCACCGCGTTGATCACGCCGAACAACGTGCCGCAGGCAATCGCCAGCAGGATGCTGAGCGGGGCGTTATCAAAACCAAACTGCACAAACAGCGAGGCGATGATGTATTGCACCACTGACGCCACGGCGGCAAAGGAGATGTCGATACCCCCGATCACCAGCACCACGAATAACCCGAGGGCAAAGATGCCGGTGACGGCGTAGGTTTCGGTCAGATCCAGCAGGTTTTGCAACGTCAGGAACTGGTCACTGGCGCAGGAGAACACCACAAAGAACAGCAGCAGTACCCAGGCCAGCCAGCCCTGACTCGACTGGGGTTTGAAGAACGATAAATCAGGCATTGATCACCTCCGCCAGTTGCTGCTGCGCCACTTGCTGCGGCTGGTATTCAGCGTGCACCGTACCGTCGCGGAAATGCAGAATCCGGTCACAGTTGTAATAAACCTCAGGCACCTCATCGGAAATCAGGATGATCGACAGCCCTTCTTTCGCCAGCTTATGAATCAGGCTGTAGATACTGGCTTTAGCGCCGACATCCACACCGACGGTGGGCGAGTCGAGAATGAGTATGCGGGGATGGGTTAGCACCCATTTTGCCAGCACAATTTTTTGCTGGTTGCCGCCGGACAGCGTCGAGATGGCATGTTCCGGATCGGCCACACGCACGCCCAGCTGCTGTATCCAGTCGTGGATCAGTTTGTTTTTGCGGTATTCGTCAATCAGATGGAAACGGCTGCGCAGCTGGTCAAGGATCGACAGCACCATGTTGTCGGCCACCGATTGCTGTTGCACCAGGCCCAGCGTCAGGCGATCTTCCGAGACATAACCAATGCCGGATTTGATCGCGTCCTCATGGCTGCGGAAGCGCACCGGTTTGCTATCGAGCCAGATTTTGCCGCTGTCTGGTTTGGTCATGCCGAACAACGACAACGCCAGTTCGGTGCGGCCAGAGCCGAGCAGGCCGCACAGCCCCAGCACTTCCCCTTCAAACAGCGAAAAACTGACGTTGTGGTATTGATCCTTACGGCTGAGATTTTCCACTTCCAGCAGCTTGCGATCGGGGTTCAGGGTGGGCGTTTTCAGTTGATAGTCGAGACGAAGGCCGGTCATCAACTCGGTCAGACGATGCCCGTCCATCTCGCTGGCGGGCCAGGTACCCATCTTGCGACCATCGCGGATCACGGTGACGCGGTCAGAAATCTCCAGCACCTCATCCAGACGGTGGCTGACGAACACCACACAAATATTTTTGTCTTTCAGATAGCGTACGGTACGCAGCAGCTGGTTCACCTCGGTACGAGTGAGTGACGCGGTTGGCTCATCCATAATCACCAGCCGGGCATCGGCGACCAGCGCACGACAAATTGCCACCTGCTGACGCTGGGCAATCGACAGCTCCGCCACTTTGCTCTCCAGCCGCAGATCGAACTTCAGCTCATTGATGATTTTCTCTGCGCTGACGCGCAGTTTTTTCTGGTTGTACCAGCCGAGCAGGCTGCCAAGGTTATGCTCGAACGCAATGTTCTCCGCGACGCTGAGGTTGGGAAACAACGACAGATCCTGATAAATCACCTGCACACCGAAATCACGCGCCTGTTTCGGTGTCAGGCGCGGGAAAGTTTCGTTGCTCTCCCCCAGCGTGATTCTGCTGCCACTATCCGGGGCGTGTACCCCGGAGATCACTTTAATCAGCGTGCTCTTACCACATCCATTGGTACCCGCAAGGCAATGTACTTCCCCTGCCATCAACGACAGCGATATCTCACTTAATGCCCGATTACCGCCGAAGGTTTTCGACAGATTTTCGAGGGCAATCAACGTCTGTGGTTCGATCAGTTGCATATTACAGCCCCAGTTTGACCAGTTTCGGCAGGTTGGCTTTATCCAGGCTCTCGGTGTTATTGCCGAGAATGGTGTGGGTCTGCTCATCGACCTTCACCTTGCCCAGTCCTTCAATGGTCATACCGTCCGTGATGGGCTGGTTTTTCTGCATCATGCCCGCCAGGCGGACAAACACTTCACCGGCGGTCATCGGGTTCCAGATGTAACCCCCTTTAATCGCCCCACGGTTCACCAGCATCTGCCCCTGGCCCGGACTGAAGGCGCCAATGACGCACACCTGGTCGATTTTGTTGCGCGCCAGCACCGCGCGACCGGCTCCGATTGGTCCCTGCGAACCAAAGGCGATAATACCTTTCAGATCCGGGTACTTGGACATCACTTCATTGGTGGTGCGGATGGAATCATCCAGCGATTCGCCAACGCCAAACTTGTCGCCAACCATCTGCATTTTTGGGAAATGTGCTTTCTGATAAGCCACGGCGGAATCCACCCAGGCGTTGTGCAGCGGCACCGTCAGACCACCCATATAGGCCACGTATTTGCCTTCGTCGTGCATACAAGCGGCCAGCGCTTTCATATGGTTTTCGCCGTGGGTTTTGGCATCCACCAGCTCAAAGTCCCAGTTGGCGTATTTCTGATCCGGGGATTCGTGAACCAGCACGCGAATGCCTGCGTCACGGGCGCGTTTCAGTACCGGTTCCAGCACTTTCGGGTCATTTGGCACTACGCCGATGATGTCAACTTTCTGCGCAATCAGGTCTTCAATCGCCCTGACCTGGAGTGCCGGATCTGCCGATGTTGGGCCAACCATCCAGGCATCAATTCCCTCTTTCGCCGCTTCGCTCTTGATGCCTGCTTCCATGGCGTTAAACCACGGAATGCCGCCCACCTTGACCACAATCCCCATCCGCAGCTTATCCGCAGCGTGTGAGGTGGTTGCAGCAAACAACGCCAGCAGGGAACAGGCGATTAATGTTTTTTTCATAATGTTAGATATCCTGAGAGTTCATTAATTGCATGGCATGTTGGCGCTGGGAGCAATCAATAATATTGACACCATTCCAGGCCAGTTCCTGTTGTAACTCTTTATCTTTCAGATTGTCGGTAATTAAAAAATCCACATCACGATAGTGGCAAATTCGGGCGAAAGAAGGCCGCAGGAATTTCCCTGCATCTAACAGCAGATATTTTCTTTCTGACGCCATCAGCATTTGTTGTTTTAAATGTGCGTTATTTTCATTTGCCGCGCGTAAATATCCGTCATTCCCCAGACTGCTACAGGAAAAAAAGATTTTGTTGATCAGAAAATCTTTCAGCGGCTGCTCTGCAACAATCCCGTTAAAGTCCTCATTGTGATCGGAATACTCGCCTCCCAGGCAGATGGTGCGGATATGGCCTTTGGCGGCCAGCGTCTGCACGATGCGCAGCGAGTTAGTCAACACTGTCAGCTCGATGTCTGGCAGCTGTCGTGCCAGAAACCAGCAGGTGGTGCTGCTATCCAGTAATATACAATCGCCCGGACTAATAAAATCGAGTGCCCTTTTGGCGATGGCTGTTTTCGCCTGGGTATTTTCATTCATCCGCAGACGAAAGGTCGATTCATATTCATTCGGTTTATTCTCTTTCCCTGCCAGGTTTCCCTGGTGTTTGGTGATTAATACCGCACCACCGTGGCTACGTTGTAATAAACCTTTTTTCTCTAGCTGTGATAAATCCCTGCGTATAGTTTCCTGAGAAACCCGGCAAAGTTTAACCAGTTCAATAACCAGTACCCGACCATTAAGATTTAATTCCTCCATGATCTGACGGTGACGTTCAATCGGTAACATGATGACCTCCGATGGCAATAAGTTAGAGGATTCGGCTGGCGTAAAATGTGCACCAGGCAAAAGTGTCAGTCGGCGTTTTTACCGCGCTTAAAAAAGTGATGTGAATCGCTGTAACAATGAGATGGGATGTTTGATTTCATTTTATGAGTGATATTCATCACAAAAATCCTGGTTTTCTGCGCCAGCGATAACAAGCTACAACGCAGTGCAATAGTTTACGATGAAACTATCATGACTAGCTAGCTAGGCCATTCCTTATACCCTGCGTATAAGGAATGGCTTATATGGAGTGTTGGCTATGTGGGAAGTCAGACTTGCAGAAACGTTCAGGGAGTGGCTACGTGTGCAGGACGATGCGCTAAAAAAACGTATCGCCGCCAGTCTGCTTAACTTACAGCATTACGGACCAGCACTACCCAGGCCTTACGCTGACACAGTCAAAGGCTCCAGATTTCCAAACATGAAGGAGCTAAGGGTGCAGCATGGCGGAAAACCCATCCGGGCCTTTTACGCATTCGATCCAGTTCGCAGAGCCATTATACTCTGCGCTGGTGACAAGAGCGGCGATAAGCAGTTTTATGAGCGCATGATTTCCATGGCGGATGAAGTATTTTGCCAGCATCTGAATGAACGGAAGGAGACTGACAAATGACCGATTTAAATGATTTCCTGAATACAGAATTTTCAGAGAAGGATCGCGCCGAGATCCAGCAACTTGCTGATGAAATGATTCTTGATACCGGTTTGCAGTTGCTGCGCGAGGAACTGGCTTTGTCACAGAAAGCAGTAGCAGAGGCGATGGGCGTGAAGCAGCCGCGTATTACACAGATTGAACAGGGAGGTGCTGATCAGCGCCTCATCACGATCAAGCGTTATATTGAAGCCATGGGTGGAAAACTCAGCTTATTGATTGAACTGCCGGATGGTTCAGGTGAGCGCACCCTGCGTGTTTGACCGTTATCGCGCTGCCGATAACCTACACCAAAGGCAGCGTAACCCTCACCTCCAGCCCGCCTCCTGCCCGGCGGTTGACGCTGAGATCGCCGCCATGCTGCTGCGCAATCTGGCGCGCGATGGCGAGTCCCAGGCCGGAACCGTTATGCCGGGCGGCAGTGCCTTTTCCGCGATGGAACGGTTTGATAATCTGCTCTAAATCTTGCTCTGAAACACCGGGACCGCGATCGCGAACCGCAATATTAGCGACATTCTGCTCCCGCCAGCTGGCAACTTCTAATCCTGTCAGGCCATATTTGGCGGCGTTTTGCATCAGGTTGGTCAGCAGGCGCATCACGCTGACCGGGCGGAACAGGAACACCGGCAGCGGGGCAAGGTTCAGGCTAAAGTTCTGTCCCAGCCCGGTAAAATCATGGGCCAATTCAGTAATCATCTGATTGATGTCACCCGGCTGAGTCAGCTCAGCCGCGCTGCCACGGGCATAATCAATGAATTGCTGAAGAATGTTATCAACATCATCAAAGTAACGGCCGAAATCGTCCTGGGGGGATTTTTCCTGCCCGCTCATTGCCAGCGCCAGGCGTAGCTTGGTCAGCGGCGTGCGCAGATCGTGAGAAATACCGGCCAGCATCTGCGCCCGGGTATTCTCCATCTCGGCCAGACCCGCCAGCATGCGATTAAACGTCAGGCTGACAGTTTTGATTTCAGTCGGTCCTTCCGGCGATAAGGGACGCGGCCATCCGCCCTTGCCGACGTCAGCAGCAGCCCGCGCCAGTGACGTCAGCGGGCGGTTGATACGCCGTTGCAGGCCATAAGCCGTCAGCAACGCCATCAGGGACAAAACCACTGACAGCAAAATCGCGCTGATCAGACTGGCAAGATGATTCGACGGCTCCACAGCCAGCGCAACCCAGTACGGCTGTCCGGCAATTTTCACCTCCACCCATAATTTTTTTTCCGGTGCCTGCTCCCAGCGCAGCTGAATCCCCGCTGGCAGTTGCTGGTGCAGGCTATCAAGAAAGACCTTCAGATAATAACGCCGATAGAACCCGGCCAGGCCCAGTGTGGGTATTTCTATGGAATGCAGCGGTGGCTGAGCAACGCCCTGCACCGCCTGCACATAACGATCACGATCCGTGGCTGGCACCGTTGCCAGCAGCTTATCGAGCATAGTGATCTGCGAGGCAATCAGCGAAGCGGCGTCGTTGACTCTGGGCTTCTGGATAAAAACCAGAAACACCGTCAGCGTGGTGAATTGCGTCAATGTCACCAGCAAGATCAACAGGATGCTGTTACGTGCCAGCAGGGAGCGGGGCCAGAATTTTTTCACGTTTCACTATCGACAATCAGCATGTAACCCATGCCCCAGACGGTCTTCAGCCAGCGAGGCTCGGAAGGTTGCACTTCAAGTTGCTGGCGCAGGCGTAACATCTGCACATCGACGCTTCGATCCAGCGCTTCATACTCACGTCCTCTGGCGCGGTTCAGCAGATTTTCGCGGCTGATCGGCCGGTTGGGCGTGGTGGCTAACGCAATCAGCAAATTCATTTCGGCGGAATTCAGGGTCAGCCGCTGATCTTCACGGTAAAGCGTCTGACGGGTGATATCCAGGCGGTAAGGGCCAAAACAGACCTGTCCCGAACCGCTGGGCGTTTCGCCGCGCTGCAATTCCTGCCGCCGGAAGATGGCTTTAATACGCGCCACCAGCTCCTGCGGCAGGAAAGGCTTGGCGAGATAGTCATCAGCACCGGTTTCCAGACCAATCACCCGGTCGATCGGATCGCCACGCGCAGTGAGCATCAGGATAGGCAACGTGTATTTCGCCGCGCGCAGACGGCGGCACACGGACAGGCCATCTTCCGGTTCCATCATCAGATCCAGCACCAGCAAATCAAACGGCTCACGTTGCAAATACCGGTCGAGTCGGGCGCTATTTTCCGCCGTCCTGACCTCAAATCCCTGATCGCTTAAATAGCGTTGCAGCATGCTGCGCAGTTCATTTTCATCGTCCAGAACGAGGATTTTCTTCGCCTTATACTCGGTTTTCGCATCACTCATGGTCATTCACCCGATACAGAGGGCTGATGAACAGGCTTGCGTCGCGCCTGCCACGCCTCTTGTGCACGTTGCAAAACGACATAAAAACAAGGGACTAACAGGATGGCAAGCAAAGTTGCTGACAACATCCCCGAGAAAACGGTAATCCCCAATGATTTTCTGGCACTGGCGCTGGCACCGCTGGAAAAGATCAGCGGCACTACGCCCAGGGTAAATGCCAGCGACGTCATGATAATCGGCCGGAAACGCGTTCTGGCCGCCGTCAGTGCAGCGTCAATGATGCTGCTCCCGGCCAGACGCTGCTGGCGGGCATATTCGACAATCAGAATCGCATTTTTGGCGGCAAGCCCGGCCAGTAATAACACGCCAATCTGGGTATAAAGATTGTTAGCGATATTCAGCGCTAACAATGTGATCGCCGTACCTGATAAGGCAAGTGGGACACCAAGGATGACGCTGATGGGCAACCAGTAGCTTTCATATTGAGCCGCCAGCACCAGATAAACCAGCAGCAGCGACATGGCGAAGGCAATATAAATGCGGTTTCCGGCCACTTTTTCCTGATACGACATATCAGTCCACGACAGGCTGATATCCGGCGGCAGGGTGGCTTTCGCCAGTGTCTCCACCGCCTGCATCGCCGCCCCGCTGCTGTAACCTGGGGCGGGCATACCGGTAAGCGTGGCAGCCGGGTTGAGATTATATAAAGAAGCGACGGCTGGCCCCTGAGTCGGGGTGAAACTGACCAGTGTCGCCAGCGAAACCGGCTCACCGCTGGCATTTTTTACCGTCAGTGCAGAGATTTGCTGTTGCAGCAGCCGCTGATCTGACTGCGCCTGCACATACACTTTCACGCTATGGTTCTCGCGGGTGATTTGATTAACATAGCTGGCACCGAGGTATTGCTGCATTGCATCAAAGGCATCGCCGGGAGAGACACCCATCGCTGCCGCGCGCGTTCTGTCCAGCGTGACATTGATCTGCGGTACATCGGCACGCAGCGTGCTGAACATGCGCGACACTTGCGGCAGTGCCATCGCCTGCCGGGCAAAATTATCACTCACCTGCTGCAAATGCCGGTAATCACGTTGGCCGTCATTCTCGCTCAGGACCATCTGCATACCGCCACCGTTACCGACGCCCTGAATCGGCGGCGGCACAATCACCAGCGCGTTGGCATCAGGAATACCCGCCAGCTGTTTATTCAGATTGAGATAGATTGAACGCAGATCCTGGTTCCTGCCACGCTGATGCCAGGGTTTCAGGGTGATGTAAATCAGCGCCGCGTTGGACAGGGACGCATTATTGTCGAGTGGTGACAACCCGCCGATCACCACGACATGGTCTACTCCGGGCTGCTGATTCAGCAACCGTTCCACCTGTTGGGTCACGTTGGCGGTTTTTTCCAGTGAAGCGGCGTCCGGCAGTTGCAGCGACACCAGCAGATACCCCTGGTCTTCCAGCGGAATAAATCCGGTCGGAATTTTGAGGAAGGCGACTAACGCCAGCACGATCACCACCATGCCACCAATAAGCGCTGTTTTGCTGTGGCGGATTAAGCGGCGAACACCGTTGAGATAAACGTTCTCCAGCCAGGCGAAAACCTGATTGAACTTCCGGTAAATCCAGGGTTTGGTTCCCTGCTTCACTGGTCGCAGCCACTGTGCACTCTGCACCGGTTTCAGCGTCAGTGCATTAAGGGCGCTAAGCAAAGTGGTCACGGCAATCACCAGCGCAAACTGACGATACATCTGGCCGCTGAGGCCCGGTAAGAAACTCGCCGGGATATACACCGCCACCAGCACCAGCGTGATAGAAATGATCGGAGCCAGCAGCTGGCGCATGGCACGCAGCGTCGCCTCGCGCGGCGCATGTCCCTGTTCCATATGATGACTCACGCCTTCGACCACCACGATCGCATCATCAACCACGATACCGATCGCCAGCACGATGGCAAACAGCGTCAACAGATTGATGGAAAAACCCATCAGGTAGATAGCACCGAACGTGCCGATAATGGTGACCGGCACCGTGGTGGCGGGTACCAGCACGGCGCGCCAGTTTTGCAAAAATGCCACAATCACCAGTAAAACCAGCAGCCCGGCGATCAGCAAGGTGCTGTAGACATCATCGACTGAACTCTTAATAAAGGTTGTGGTGTCAAACGGCAGTGAATAGTGCATACCTGCGGGCAGTTGCGCAGACAATTTTTGCATCTCATCGGCGACCGCAGCGCCAACGTCCAGCGCGTTGGCATCCGGCAACTGTGAAATGGCAATCCCTGCCGCAGGTTTACCGTCCATGGTGAAAAACTGCGAATAACTCGATGAACCCAGCTCCGCATGGCCGACATCCTGTAAACGCACCAGCCTGCCGCCATCCGCGGTGCTGCTTTTAATCACGATCTGATTGAACTGGCTGGCATCGGTCAGCAAGCCATTAACGTTGAGCGTCAGTTGCATCTGCTGGCCGCTGTTGACGGGCGGCGCGCCCAACTGTCCGGCGCTGACGCTGCGGTTTTGCGCTTTGATGGCGTTGATCACGTCATCCGGTACCAGACCATATTGCTGCATACGCGCCGCATCCAGCCAGATGCGAATGCTGTAGTTTCCGGTACCAAACACCGTGACATCACCCACACCGGGTATACGCGCCAGTGCATCGCGCAGATGGTTGGTGGCGTAGTTGCTCAAAAACAGCGTGTCCTGCGCCGGGTCGGAAGATTGCAGGCTGTACATCTGCAAAATGGCCGTGGACCTTTTTCGCACCGTCACCCCCTGCTGCTGCACCGCATCAGGCAGCTGGGAGAGCGCAGCCTGCACGCGGTTTTGCACCAGGATCTGGGCCTCGTCGCTGTCGGTGCCGATGGCAAAGGTGATATTCAGGGTGTAAGTGCCATCATTACCGGTGGTCGATTTCATATACAACATGTTCTCGACACCGTTCACCTGCTGCTCGATAGGGAACGCCACCTGATCCTGCAATGTCTGCGCATTGGCGCCGGGATAGTGCGTCACCACCTGCACCGTCGGCGGCGTAATGGGGGGATACTGCGATACCGGTAACGCCCATAAAGCCACAGCACCGAGGATCAGGATAATCAATGACAGCACATTGGCGAAAACCGGTCGGTCGAGAAAGAACTTAATCATGCTGGCTTTGCGCCTCGTTGCTGACGTTCACCTTTTTCCCCACCAAATCCGGGCGAGCAAAGGTCAGGACGCGCTGTGTGTCGTCATTTGCGCTGAGTAAAATGACATGCTCACCGCTGCCGGGAGCCGTTTTAACGCTGAGGCGGCTGACCATGCCATCCGCAGAAACCGGGAAAACACTGTCACCCTGTACCGCCGTGGCCGGCAGCTGCAGCTGGCTCACCGGCGCTGCCGCATGCAAAGTGACCTGGACAAACATCCCCGGCAGCAGGCTAATCGGCGGCTGATGCAGGGTCGCACGCAGGGTGATATTTCCGCTGGCGCTGTCGAGCTGGTTATCGACAAAATCGATGGTGGTATGCAGCGGTTCACTCAGGCCAGGAATGGTGATATCCACTGGTTGATGAGCTGGTACATCACCGTGCGCCGCGATAATGCCAAAGCGCGTCGCGTCTGACTGATTAAGGCTGAAAGTGACATACAGCGGGTCGATCTTATTCAGCGTGGCTAACACGGTATTACCACTGGTGCCCACCAGATTACCGACATCGACGGTACGCCGCCCGATGCGTCCGGTGAAAGGCGCGGTAATGCGCGTATAACCGAGATTAATTTGTGCGATATCCCGCTGCGCCTGCGCCTGATCTCTGGCGGTTTGCGCGTCCTGCAAGGCGGACAAGGAGATAACGTGTGACGGATAGAGTGCCTGATCGCGGTCAGCTTCACGCTGAGCATTCACCAGCGCAGCCTGATCGGAATTAAACTGTGCCTGTAAGGCGGCCGGGTCTAGCGTAAATAACACTTGTCCGGCCTGCACCAGGTCGCCGTCTTTGAAATTGACCGATTGCAGCGTCGCGGCGACACGCGCTGCAATCTGCACCTGCTCAGAAGCGCCAAGTGTGCCGGTGACGGTGGTTGACGAGTCAAAGGTGAGTTTTTGCGGCATGCTCACCGACACCGCAGGAACCGGCTGCGGGAGAGCATTTTGCTGCGGTTTACACCCCGCCAGGACACAGCCTGCCATCAGCAATAGCCCATACCGGCACGCTGCACTTAGCGTCTTCATGGATAGCGCGTTCATCGGGTTGATTATTTTTTCGCCGCCATAAATGCACTGAGTTGCGAGAAGGTGATATAGCCTTTTTTCGCTGTATCTATTTCCGCAAAATGCTGAGCGACACGCGGCATACCCGCCTGCGCTTCTGCCAGGGTCAATTTGCCATCATGATTGGTATTTGCAGCATTGAAACGATCCTGTACCCGCTGCATAAATGCACCGGTCGGCGCTGCGCTGGCAGCACTGATAAAAACAAAACCTGCAACCAGCACCAGAAACTTTTTCATTTATTACCTCGATTTACCGTTAATTTGAGCGAATGGGGAAAAGCACAACTTCACGGGAAAAAGGATATAGAAAAGCCAGGCAGGAAGGGTTTCTGAATTGTTCCAGACTTATGTCATCGCATGTCATGAGGCAACTGACCGGACACCCGGTCAGGTCAGGACGCGCTGCGTCATCACATTGGCGGCGCTGTCCATGGAGTAGACGATCGGCACCCCGGTTGGCACATGCAATCGGGTAATCGCCTCGTCACTGAGTTTTTCGAGGAAGGTCATCAGCGCGCGGAGTGAATTAGCATGCGCCACAATTAACACCGTCTTACCGGCGCGTAGCTCAGGCACCACCACCTGTTGCCAGTAAGGAAGCACCCGATGCAGAGTCATGTACAGGCTCTCTCCGGCGGGCAAGTCTTGCAGGGCAATATGTCGATAGCGGGGATCGGTCTGTAGCCTGGCGGGCGCCTCTGCATCCACCGGTGGAACGCCGTGCAACGTTCTGCGCCAGCGGAAGACATTCTCCTCACCCAGGGTAGCGACGGTTGCAGCTTTATTCAGTCCCTGCAACGCCCCGTAGTGTCGTTCGTTAAGACGCCAGGTTTTGTCCACCGGCAGCCATGCGCGATCCAGCTGATCCAGCACACGCCAGGAGGTATGGATACAGCGAGTCATCACCGAGCTGCAAATATAATCAGGCATCAGTGAAGCTTGCCTGATTAGCGCGCCCGCCCGATCAGCCTCCTGATAACCCTGTGGCGTCAGCGGTACATCTGTCCAGCCGGTATAACGATTTTCAAGGTTCCACTGACTTTCGCCATGGCGTAATAAAATAAGCGTTGATGTATGCATGCTTAATCCCATAAGGGGCCGGGCCGTGAAGCCCGGCCTGTCATCAGGCGCGGCGGATAAACGCCCCCAGCCCGGCGTATTGAGCGTCCTGTCCAAGTTCCTGCTCAATACGCATTAGCTGATTATATTTTTCAACCCGCTCTCCGCGGCAAGGCGCGCCGGTTTTGAGATGTCCGGCTCGCAGCGCGACGGTCATATCCGCAATAAATGCATCGGTGGTTTCGCCACTTCGATGCGATATGAACGCCCCCCAGCCATGACGCTGGCACAGCGCAACGGCATCGAATGTCTCGCTCAACGTGCCTATCTGATTAAGCTTGATAAGTGCTGCGCTGGCGAGGTTTTCCTGTATCCCACGTTGGATGTATTTCACGTTGGTCACAAACAAATCATCGCCAACCAGTTCTGCCCGGCTTCCCAGCTGTTGATGGAGATATTTCCAGCCGCTCCAGTCGTCCTCGGCCAGACCATCTTCCAGCAACACAATCGGAAATTGATCCAGCAGCTCGCTATAATACGCCGTCATTTCTTTGGCGCTCAGCGCGGCATTTTCCGTGCGCAGATGATATTGGCCATCACGGTAAAACTCACTCGATGCCGGATCAATACAAATACTGATATCTTCACCGGGCCGGTAGCCCGCTTTCTCAATGGCCTGCACGATCAAGGTCAGTGGTTCGCGATTTGACGACACCGCAGGGGCAAAACCGCCTTCATCACCGACTCCGACGGAAAGGTTTTTTTCCAGCAGCAACTGACGGAGTGCCTGATAAACTTCACTGCCCTGACGCACCGCCTCCTTCAGACTCTCGGCACCATGCGGCGCTATCATGAACTCCTGAAAGTCGGCACCCTGCCCCCGTGCATGGACACCCCCGTTAATGATGTTCATACAGGGAACCGGCAACAGATTAGCACGCAGTCCGCCGAGGTAACGATATAACGGCTGACGTGTCGCCAGCGCTGCCAGCCTGGCGACGGCCAGCGATGCGCCGAGAATGGCATTGGCCCCTAACCGGCTTTTGTTTTCTGTTCCGTCCAGTTCCAGCATGACGTTATCAATGGCTCGCTGCTCACGCACATCGATATCGGCTAGCGCTGCACTGATTTCTCCGCAAACAGCCTGCACCGCATCTTGCACGCCTTTACCCCCATAACGCGAGTGATCGCCGTCCCGTCGTTCGTGGGCTTCGCGGGTTCCGGTACTGGCCCCCGAAGGGACGGAGGCTCGGGCCATCAGCCCATCGGTGGTAAACGCCTCGACTTCAACGGTCGGATTTCCGCGTGAATCAAGAATTTCACGCGCAGTCATTCTGTCGATATTAAAACTCATGTTTTTCTCCTGCTGTTCAGCTACGGGTGTGCTTAATCAGAACATCGACTGTCAGATGGTTGATGTACTCCAGTGAGCGTGATGCCAGTAGTCCCATGAAACGATTGCGATGTCCGGCAATCACCAGGTCAATACCCCGCTCTTTAATGCATTGCTCCACATCCTCGAATCGGTTGATTGTCACCAGCTCGCACGCGTCAACCACCACCGGCGCGGCCTTGACCAGTTCACTCAACAAAGATTTCGCCCTGATAATGGCTTGCGAAACCCTGTCATCCATGACGCTGTCGGAAACGTAATTCATTTCGCGATAGTCCTCGCTGATATGTGCCAGCGTGATTTTCATTCCTGTCTGCTGTGCCAGCACAGCAGCATGATTCAGCAGCAACGCACCGTCCTGCTGGTCATGAACCAGCACCAGCGCATGGGTATAAAATTTCATGCTTCACCCCGGCTTTGTTCGAGATGATGATGGAGCCAGGGCAACAGCTGTTTTTTCCTGCTGAGCATCCCCGGCAGTGAGCAGGGTCCGACATTTTTCAATGCCCGACCGGCAAAATAGAGCGTGGAAAAATTGTCGGTGATATCCGTCACCATCAGCACACCCAACCCCGCGCCGGACTGTGCGACTGTATTCTTCAGTTCCTCACAAAGCGCAGTAATCAGATGAGAAACCTGAGACGGGTTCATCACTTCGATTTGCGAAATGCGAACATCCGTACCCGCGATCACGAACGCTTTGAGGTCCTTCTCAAGCAGGTGCTGGGGTGACAGTCCGGCAAGGTCGGTTTTCGCGCTCAACAAATGACGGCCGAAGGTTTTACGATTAATGCCCGTTCGTACGCAGAGCTGGGTAACGGTGCGAATATCCTCTTCCGTCGTCGTTGGCGATTTCAGATTAACGGTGTCACTCAGGATGGCACCCAGCAGCAGAATGGCGTGAGATGAGGCCAGGCTGTTGCGATCGGCTTCATCCATTAACAGCCAGAGCACGGTAGCGCTGCTCCCTACCGGCTTTATCCAGACTTCTGGCGGTAACTGTGTCATCAAACCGCCCAGCCGATGGTGATCGATAATGCCGATAACGTTGCTTTGATGCAGATCGTCCGGCCCCTGAGCCGGTTCGGTGAAATCGACGAGCCAGACATCCTCGCCTTTCAGGGAAAGCGTGAGTCGTTCCGGCAGGGGTAAACCTGCTTCAGCGAAAATAAAACGTGTTTCCCGATTGGCCTCACCCGCACGCCATGCATGAGCGGGACGATGTTGCTGATTTAACCAGTAAGCGGTGACAACTGCCGTGCAGATGGCATCGCTGTCAGGATTGATATGGCCTGTAACATGTATCAAAGGAGGATCCCCGCAGCAGGAAGTATGCGGGCTGGGTGAATTCAGATCAGCCTGACATACCTCTCAAGTGATTAAGAGTCATATCAGGCGTCATCAGCCCCGAACGGGGCGGTTGTAGGAAGGTGGAACGCCATCACCTTTAAGGCCAGTCTAGAACAGGCGAATTTATTTGTCAGCCGATTCGTTTGCTGTTGCGGCTAAGTGCTGGATTGATAGCATGATTATGAATGGGTCATCAGCTGGAAAAGAAAAGGTGTTTGCGTTTGCTGGCAAACTTCGCTGCGCCAGCCGCTGCGATGCAGTATTTTTTCCAGCCCAGCGACATTCCCGGTTAGCCGCGCCATCAGCGGCGCGATCTGCCCACCATCAGCATCGAAGGAAACGTCCAACCCGGATCGTGACAGATATATCGCGTCGAGTTCGCCGTTGGTGACAACCGTATTACGCCCTGACCATTCTCTGTCGCTGAGCACCCTATAGACCCATTGCATTTGCTTCGCGGTTTCAATGGCGTAGGTCAGACGGAACAGGTCGTTCTGCTGGGACAATTCCCCCGTACAGGAGCGCCAAAGATAATCGAGTTTGTGTCGCAGTTTTGCTGCGGGTCCAAATGCCCGGCCCTGTTTCAACAACCATTGAATATCACTGGCAACTTCTCGGGGAAAACGATGCTGTTTCAGCGCGGTAGCCAGCCAGCGCGTCAGGAAAACATTTTCCTGGGATTCAGAACTGACCAACCCATCATGTCTCGCCAGTTCAAGAGCGATCAGAGCGCACCATGCCAGATGCCCGGTTTTTTCGGTTAAGGATTGCGTCATCACCGCAACATCTCCTTGTAATCCATGATTATTCCGTTGAGAGTTAGTGAAGTACAACTCACCTGAAATGTAAATAGTTTGTATCTAATTTGTTGTCTTGTGCCGATTTATCGCATGCCGCTTGCCGGCAGGAAAAGGAACCTCTGTCGCAGCTGGCCGTTATTTCCATTTTGACATCAGGTTTATCCTCCAGCGTCATAATCCTGCTGTTGTGCATTTTATTTTCGGGCAGATTCGGCGACGGTAATAACCTGCCCCTGTGAATTTTTGGACGCAGTAAGTTAAGAGGGTAAGCACAATACAGGACTGAAATTATCGTCAATATGCTGCCGAACTGAACTATAGTTCAACTCGCCCTAAAGGAAAGATGTATTTGCAATTACGTGATCGGATTTGAAACGGAGTAGAAAAGCGTAAGGATAAATTAAGAATTGTACCGATACCCCCGGCAAGTTTCTGAGTAAAGTAAATAATTCTTCATGGTGATGACAACATTTATGATAAAAACCCTCGTTGCCTCCCAAAAATAACCCTCGGTGTCATTATTTTTATAGTCAACGTTAAGTTTCCCCTTTTCCATAGTGACGCGTGAGTATATACTCATTTCACAGACTTATTTTAAATCTTAGTTTCGTCATACTTTACTCGTTCAACGACACCGTTTGGAGATTTCCATGAGTGATTCACTTAAGGCGCTAAATAACATTCGTACACTGCGTGCGCAGGCACGTGAACTGGCTCTGGCCGATCTGGAAGAAATGCTTGAGAAGTTCAGCGTTGTTGTTTCAGAACGTCGTGAAGAAAGCCATGCAGAAGAAGCTGCTGTACGTGAGAAAGCAGAGAAGCTGGCTAAATATCGTGAGTTGCTGCTGGAAGACGGTATCGACCCGAATGAATTACTGGGTTCTCTGTCGGGTGCAGGTAAACCACGCGCTAAACGTGCTCCGCGTCCGGCTAAGTATAAATATATTGAAGACGGTCAGGAAAAACACTGGACCGGTCAGGGTCGTACCCCTGCGGTCATTAAAGCTGCAATCGAAAGCGGTAAATCTCTGGATGATTTCCTGATTTAATCTCACGCTTTTTCAGTAAGTTAAAAACCATGCGGTGATTTCACACCGCATGGTTTTTCTATTGGTTACGTGTCGCCTCTTTCATCGATCTCACAAAAGAATAGAGCTCAGCCAACATCGTATCTGGCGCATTAATGTTGCGTTCTATTATTTTTACTACCGCAGAACCCGATATAACACCCGCAATGCCACTTTTCATCACTTCTCTGACTTGCGCTGGCATTGATATGCCAAAACCTAACATTGCTGGTGGGGCATTAAAGCGTCTGAGCGCTTCAAGGATATGTGGTGAGGGCAGACCCGCCTTATTTTCAACGCTGGTTACCCCGGCACGTGAAAGCAGATAAGTATAACCACCGCCATATCCTGATACTGCTTCTAAGGTAGCCATGTCAGCATTCGGTGGCGCAAAGAATACCGTAGAAATGCCACTGCTCTCAGCTGCTTCACGAAACTCTTTTGATTCCTCAACCGGAACATCGCCAATCAACACAGAATCCACCCCAGCCTGTGCACATCTTTTATAAAAATGGCTGATGCCGTTAGTGAACACCAGATTGGCATACATCAGCAGGCCGATCGGTATATGCGGATGGCGGGCGCGCAGACGGGTGAGAATATCAAAACAGGCAGCAGATGTTGCTCCCGCCTGTAATGCCCGAATCGCTGAGGCCTGGATAACCGGGCCATCGGCTAGTGGATCAGAAAAAGGAATACCCAACTCGACAGCGTCTGCACCAGCGTTGATCAATGTTTCTATAATTGCAAATGACAGTTCAGGATTGGGATCCCCAAGGGTAACATAGGGAACAAAAGCCCCTTCTTTATTCTGCTCCAGGCGATCAAACATAATTTTATAGCGATCCATCCACATACTCCTTTAAGGGTGAAAACCGGTTGCATCTTCGGAATATGAATCTGATATCACAACTTGTTTAAGTTTATGTGAAGGGAGCTTGCTTCCGCTGCGGCGTGAACTTACATCAACTCCCTGGCTTGTTCACAAATCAGCTGCCTCAACCATTGTTGTGCTTTGCTGGCATCGGATCGGCGGTGCCAAAGCAAATCAAACTGAATCTGAGGCATCTCAAGCGGGGGATTGAACATCAATACGTTTTCATTTTTTTCGCTGGCTAATGCGCTACGTTTCAACACCGTCGCAATATACTGCGTTTGCTGGATCACCCCAGCAACGGCGAACATAGAGGGCAATGTCAGACGCAGATCTCTGGTCAGTCCCATCACCTTAAGCCGTTCATCCACCAGCCCATAATGATTGCCTTCAGGCGAAACCAGGATATGGCCCGCCTTCAGATATGACTCCAGCGTCATCCCCTCACGGGCCGCTTCACCCTCCCGCTGGACCAGGGTGACAAACTCATCACGAATTAATGGCCGCGACAATATTCTGTTTTCAGATTTCGTCGGTGCGATGCCGATCACCAGGTCAATCTTGCCGCTATCCAGCATGGCAACAGATTCGTCCCGATCGATATAGGAATGCACATGAATCGTCACCCCTGGTGCCTGCTGATTGACCGCTTTCATGATGCCAGGCAGGAGCACCATCATCGGGTATTCAGACATCCCCAACGTGAATGACATACTTCTGTTTGCCGGGGAAAACACATCCGGAGCCAGCAGATGCGTCAGCTCCTCCAGCGCTTTAGACACGTGTAACCCAATTTCTTTTGCCCGCGCGGTCGGCAGCAGCCCTGAAGCGCTGCGAATAAACAGCGGATCGGCAAAATGTGTGCGTAAACGGGAAAGCGCAGCACTCATCGCAGGCTGGCTGACTGATGCTTTGGTCGCGGCACGGGTCACATTTTTCTCTTCCATCAGCGCGTCAAAAGCCACCAAGAGATTAAGGTCAAGCCCCTTAAAATCCATAAATTGTATAATCCTCTATATCTATTATTTATTTTAATTATAGCTAATGCGGATGTGATACTGGCTGCGGATTACAGATTAATCATAAAAAATCATCAGCCAGAGGAATGAAGCAATGTCAGGCAATCAAGAGACCATAAATCGTCTTATGGCCGAACGTCAGGCCGTGGAAAAACTTTATCAGGCTTTCAGCCACCAAAATCCTGATTTGATTGATGAAGCGGTCACACCAGACTGGGATGATATTCCCCTGGCCCCAGGTCAGACTGCGGGGCCTGAAGGGCTGAAACCTATCATCAGAGAATTTATTCATGCTTTTCCGGATGTGCAGATCATCATTCACGATCTTATCCAGCTTCCCGGTCAGATTGCAGTACGGGCGGAAATTACCGGAACACATCAAGGGAAAATCATGGGGATTGAACCTACCGGAAAATCGGTCAGTTTTCGGCTGCATGAGTTCCATCAGCTTAATGGCGAGCGTATTACCACTACCTGGCATATGGAAGATTGGTTTGGGCTGTTTACGCAGTTAGGTCAGTTCCCGCCGCGCCCATAGGAGAAGTTAAGCAGCGCGATAAAACGCGCTGCTTCATCGTTCAGATGCTGGTGCGCCTGGATTTCGCTGTTGAAACCCATTTATAGGATTCAGCCTTGCCATCCACCTCTTTTCTCCAGTCGCGCGAAAGGGGATCATGTAAATCTGACAGAAATTGTCTACTCTCATCATTATCCATATAAAGATGAAATATTTCATTCTTGTACTTCTGCAAATAGAAGACATTAGCAGGGAGGGTCGTCTTACGCTCGTTATGCCCGAATTGGTAATTACAATTGAAGAGATCAGCCTCAGGCCACCAGGCTTCTTTGAGAATATCTATTCCTGTAAGCGCAACTGAGCCGATCAATCTTCCTCTGGTCGTTGTTCTCTTAATATCCCAGACATCTTCATTCCTGAAGCTACTTTTATCACAGGTATACAAATTGTGCCGGGAGTAGAAAACGTCACTGGTCTTTCTGGGGATCACTTTGTAGTTTTTATCGATAGTCATCAATGTATCGGCAATTGCCGGACTATTTTTTATCGCGGTGATGACGGAGTTGCCGTAGGTTAATATTCCACATGTTTGCTTTTCTTCTGGGTTATACTTCGGGCAGTTAAATTTTTTCGTCATGCTCACATCGATATCAAAGTAAGTTCCGCCAAAATGGTATAAAGCCGCCAGGCGGGTAACATCGGATGCCGCTGCCTGATTAGCAAAACTTCCATAATGTTCTCTCGCCCAGGCAGCATAAACCCCCGGTGGGAAAGCAGAGAAAAGTGGCCGGGGATCTTCTGTTTTCAGGAAGCGTACACCCTCTTTGATATCGCTAAAATTAAATGCCAGATAACGATACTTTGCGTCATCACTATGGAGCATTTTTTCCAGAGTCCGCATAATCGTTGCTGGGCAGGTCGTCCAGATCTTAATCTCGAATTCCGGGTTAATTCTTCTGAAGTTGAGGATATTAGCAAGATGGGACTCCGGTGCACCTTTTCCTTCCCAGACAAAGTGGACTATTTCAGGTACTTTTATCGAACAGTCCATTTTTTCACTCACGTCATCAGCGACATTCGAACCTGGATGCGTTATTTCCGTATTATTAACCGAGACAATATTTTGTGGAGCATGAAAAGATGAGTCCACACGGCATCGATTAGCAAGAGATGAAGTTGAGGCAGACGAAATAGCACTTGTGGCAGAAAGCATATTCTCTCCTTAGATATATTGAGTTATTCTCTTCATTAATTTCACACTCACATCACAGCCCTTCCTGGCAATGACATTTTATTGTATAACAATGATAAAATAACCGGCCAGCATCACAGATTACGATTAATGACCTGTATACAAAGAGAGCTTAGATGATGTCAAAGGACAATACTGAAATTATGTCTGGGGTGCGGAGGCGACGGATGGTGTCTTCTCAATTGGCTGAATTTATTACCCTATCTCACTCCACACCACGTGGAACCATTCAAATGCCAGAGATCCGATTTTTTTCCCAGGGTACCTGCGAGGCGACATAAGTAGCCCCGCAGGCACCCTTTGTTACCAATATATTTAAAATCTGCAATACATAATATCCATCACCTCACCATTTGGCCGGATATATTCTCTATGGCTGGCAGAAAAATAATAGCGATAGAGTTTTGCAACACGCGGATTGGTGACATAACCGAGCAATCCCGCGTAGTTTTGCCGAACCACATAGTGTGTTTTCCACCATTTCATCAGGCTGATGCCTGCACTGGAAGATTCAGCCAGAGAACAAATTGGCCCAATTCTCAGCCAGTCTTCATCCTCAAAATGTACGTGGCTGATACCGACGTAACCCACGATGCGATGCTTATCCACAGCGATGGCTGAACGTTGCTCACTTAACTGCTGTGTAAGATTTACAACGTCAACCGGAGGCAATGAACCCCGACTTTTCCCTGATTTTCCAGGCAAATCCATGCAGCAACTGTTTATCAGTTCATAAATATCAGCGACATCATCAACAGTCGCCATGCGAAAGGACAGAGGTTTGTTTTGCATTGGCTGGGGCCTCCGTATCAGTCAAAGAAACACTGACTTCCCCTCCGGCGGCCAGCGTATTAACGTCGGCCAGACTTAACCCTTCACCCTGCATCAGAAAATTAACTATCACCCAATGTTTAGCCGATTCCGCTGTAAAGTCGCCGAACAGACGGTGATATTCAGTCAACCAAAACACGAGTTCCTCAGCCATCAACTGACCCGATGTCGCACTCATGTAATCATGGAAGGAACCACTCTGGTGATGAATAAAATCCTTTCCCGGCAGAATACTACACAGCCCCGGATACAGACGTGTTTGCAGGATAAATGCATGCCAGACATTATCGACATCCTGGCTCACCGGAACGAAGGCTTTTTTATTAATTGACGAACAAATCCATAAAAACTTCAGACATTCATCCATCAATTCATGCCTGACCGTTTCTGTATAATCAGTGAGGAAGTTAAAAACGATATCAACATACTCTGGTGAAATTAAGCTCCGAATATCATTCGCACTCATCTTTGTTGTTTGTTGCATACCAGCCTCAGTGAATAATGATGCCCATTCAGTTTATGCTAAGCAGGAGGAAGTCCTCCTGCATTAATACACTCCGGTAATAAAGCCATCGCTGACAATGGCTTTATGAGTTCTGCATCCTGATCAAAATCAGGCCTTACCTCCTGCAAAACAACGCGCCATACAACCCGCTGAAAGTGCCTGGATTTTTTCCATAGCGTCTTTGGTTTGCAGCATCTGAATAAGAGACATCGTGTTTAAGCGGATGGTCATTTTAAATATCCTTGTATTCATCATGGTGTTTTTATCGTTTAGCCCACCGCTGGCTAGCTGTTTTCCAGCCAGGGCCGACAACGAAGCATGCTAATTTCGGATTGCTCTGAGAAAAATAGTTAGCAACTAAAATCAGTGAATATTCAGGAACCATGAAAATTACCACTCTCTCAGCGGGAGAGACTCTGGCTGGTTATCACTGACATTTTCTGAGGCCATCTGCTTGTCCGCAATGAAACAATTGATCATCAGGATATGATCGGTCTATAAAGGGATAAATAACGGAGGCTATTTATGGTAAAGGATGCAGAGTTCGTCAGGAAGAAAACAAGGGCAATTGAAATTATGGCGAGTAAAGGCATGTGGAGCAGCAACTATGCGCCCCCTTTGCACCGCCTTTTATGGAAACCGGGAGCAGCTGTAACCGGTATCCCTCATCCCTGTTTCCCGTCAATGACCAACAGAAACTCACAATCCGTATCGGCGGGATTATAAAATCCATGTCGAACTTTTGCGGCGTAATACATTGAATCACCGGTATGCAGAAGATTGACCGTCTCACCCACCGTCACTTCAACACTGCCAGCCAGCACATAGATATATTCTTCGACGGGTAAGTTATGCGCCACCAGTTCACCAGAGCCGGAATACGCGCCGAGATTCACTTTCACAACATCGATTCCACGCCCAGGAAGAATGGGAGACAGGCAGGTACGGGTAAAGCGATTTTGTTTGTCTTCTAACACCGGCTGCTCGCCTGAACGAATGACAACGATATCTTCAGAGGATTGCGACCCCATCAGTCCGGCAAAACTCAGGCCCAGCGCATTGACCAGACGTGAAAGCACGGTGGTGGATGGCGTCACCTCCCCCCGTTCCGTGCGAGAAATCATCGAAACGCTGACGCCTGAAAGTTCAGATAACGCCTGCAATGACAGATTTAGCGTTTTACGCTGTTGCTTTAACTGGAAAGAAATTGTCTGGCGGGTACTCTCTTCAGAACGACTGTTCATAAGCTCTCTGGGTTGCGTCTGAGCTTCACCGGATAAAGCTCGTCTGGATGATGAGACGAGCCACTATAGCCTGGCGACGATGCAGAGGCGACCATAATCAGGTCATCGGGAACTATAAATCGAGCACCAGCTTTTCACTGTCGCATCCCGCCACACACAGGATTAATTTGCTTTTTCTTTCTTCAGCGGACAGAACCTTATCCCGATGAACGGGTTTGCCATCACACCAGCTAACGCTACAGGCACCACAAATCCCGCCTTCACAGGAGTAGTCGATATCAACACCCGCTTCAAGCAACGCCTGAAGCGGTGTTTGCCCTCCGGCAACCGCCACCCTTTTACCACTGCGACGCAGCTCAATAGTGAACGGGGGTAACGACGCATCATCAAGAGCTACTCCGGAGAAGTGTTCCTGCTGCAACTGTGCTTCTGGCCATGCTGCTCCAGCCTGGTTGTAGGCAACCATCATCCGTTCCGGGCCGCAGCAATAAAGGCAGATATCCTCGCTATAAGCAGGCATGATCGCTTCGATGGATGTCCTGACCCCGGCATTTCCCGATGAGGGATAGAGAAAAAGTCGACCATGGTTCATCGCCTGCTGTACTTCCCTGAACAACGGCGGATTTCCGCGATAGAAATAATGCAGCTCATAATCCAGGCATTTTCTTTCCAGCTGATAAATAAACGCCAGCATCGGGGTGATACCAATTCCCCCGGCGATTAACAGATGTTTTTTCTTATCCTGATGGAGTTTCATGGTGCTGCGCGGTAAAGAAACGCCCACCCAATCCCCCATGCCAAGATGATGATGGATCCACGCCGAACCACCACGGCTGCTCGTTTCCCGTTTCACGGCAATCTGATAATGATAACGGTCGTCAGGATCGCTACACAGGGAATAGGCGCGCCTCATGCCATTGCCCAAAATGAGAACCAGGTGCGCCCCTGCCTCAAAGGCCGGTAACTCCCAGCGATCGGGGTCGGCCAGCGTCACCAGCAATACATCATCGCCCGTCATTTCCAGCCGGGTAACCACGGTAGTTACATAGGTTATTGCCTTCATTTACCCAACCCGATGCGCTCTGATGATGTCATTAACATGAACCTGCCCGCCTTTAATGATTTTGCAGTTCAACCCGGAGCGATTAATTAAAGGATCGAACACCGGTTTACCGGTTATTTCTTCCAGATGTTTGCACGGCGTCGATAAGCGTGTGGCTTCGAGCAGCGTCTCACCCACCCAAAACTGCCGCCCCACCAAATGGTTAAGCGGAACACCGCGCACAGTAATATTTCTTCTGTGCTCCTCCGGTGCAAAATCGATACCGTGGTCACGTTTTAATGCCTCCAGCGTCTCAATCTCAAATAGAGTGACCTGCCGCCCCTCTTCCGGCTTATGCGAATAAAATCCACCACTCAGGCAGTAGCGATCGCCCTCAATCCCCTGTCCTTCAATCAGGGTCAGCGTTGGCACTGAACGCATCGGCAGAAAGGCGCGGGGACATAAGTGCAGAAACTCAACCTGGCCAGTAAAGTCGGCAGGTGTGACTGACGCCATACTCTCGATAGAACTCATGCTGTCTCTCCCGTTATAAATCTGTTGTTGAGGTTTCTCTGGCAAACCAGGTCGCGACTAACGTCATACAGGCAATGGCGATCAGCATGATCGACACACCCCAGGTCGCCCCATTGGCCCAGACCAGCAGCGCTGCCGCTGCCACCGGCACCACGCCACCACCCAGCGCACCGCCGATCTGCATCCCCATCGAGGCACCGGTGTAACGCAGGTGGGTAGGGAACAGCTCGCACATCCAGGCGGCTTCCGGGCCAAACATAATGCCCTGACCCAGGCTGACGGCGATGGCAACCGTAATGGCAATAACGGTCGGGTCCCGGGTATCGAACAGCATGAACAACGGAAAGGCAGCGATGATGGCAAACAGGCACCCCGCGTAGAACAGCGGCTTACGCCCGAAGCGGTCAGATAAATAACCGGCAAGAGGAATCGTGATCAGCTCCAGTGCCGCCGCACAAATCAGGCCATTGAGGATCACCGTTTTCGGTAAACCAAGGTGTTGCGTAACGTAACTGACGCCAAACACGGTGATGGTCACCACCCAGGCGATTTCTGAGAGTTTTAAGCCAATCGCGGTAAAAAAAGTCTGCTTATGATGGCGTAGGACATCGATAAACGGGATCGAAGGGGCTTTCTCTGCTTGCTGGGTCTCCTGAAATATCGGGCTTTCATGGACATATAAGCGAATCAGCGCACCGATAAAAACCAGCACGATGCTGACCAGAAAAGGAATACGCCAGCCCCAGCTCAGAAAACTTTCCTGCGGCAACAGGGTTATCAAGGCAAATGCCCCGGTAGAAAGCAGGACACCCAGTGGATATCCCAGCTGGATTAAGCTGCCGATCAGTCCGCGGCGGTGCTTTGGCGCATGTTCGACCGCCAGAGCCACTGAACCACCCCATTCCCCCCCGATACCCAGCCCCTGGACAAAACGTAACGTTACCAGCAGCAGCGGTGCCCACAGGCCAATCTGTTGATACGTCGGCAGACAACCAATTAAAAACGTACCTAACCCCATGATCAGCAACGTTAACGTGAGCATTGCTTTCCTGCCAAACCTGTCGCCAAAATGACCGAAGATCACGCCACCCAGCGGGCGGGAAAAGTAGCCTACCGCGTAGGTTCCTAACGACAAAATGACACCAATTGCCGGATCGACAGCGGGGAAGAAAAGATGATTGAACACCATCGCCGCAGCCGTTCCGTAAATCACAAAGTCATACCACTCAATGATCGAGCCAATCACGCTGGCATACAGCACGCGTTTCATCTGCGGGCTGAACAATGCCTCAGGCTCGGCGGACGTCATAATATTAACCATAACAGCCTCATTTTGCATATAGGATAATTTTATCCACTATATGCAAAGCTAAAGTTGTGCCAGGTTTCTGACCTCAGGCGATCATTTTTTAACCGATTGATTGTTATGTGTTTTAAGGAGAAGACATTCAGCGGGAAACGAAAAATCGTTATATAAACAAATACATAATGACATTGCATTGCACCAGATTGGTTACGATTTGCTTCAGGGTTGTGCGGGGATCGATCAGTTCAGGCACGGAAAAAACCTGCTGGACGCTGATGCCAGCAGGTGAGTACGGCGAGAGTTACTGATGAATAGCCTGTCTGACTTCATCAGCCGTTAGCGTCTGTAAAAACAGATCGCTGCCGGGCTGGAACAAGGTCGCGGTGGCCAGGTTGCCTGTCACCACCGGGGCGAAACCCGCCGCCTGCGTCAGTTGTGCTACCGTATCCAGCGCGTTCTTATCGTCGCCAGCCAGCGGCACCGCGAGCGCCTCGCCTGGGCGATGTGCATCGGCGGCCAGGCTGGCAGCCGCCAGCGAATTGAATCCCCGTACCACCCTTGAACCGCTGAAAAGACGGGCGCTGTAAACACCGCTACCGGCCTGTAATGCCTGCGTAGCCACCTCTCCATCCCTTTGCGGATAAGGATTGGCGACATCCAGCACCACTTTTCCCTGCAAAGGTTCAGCCAGACTTTTCGCCAGTGCCGGTAAAGCGCCATACGGCACCGCCATCACCACCACATCACCGAATTTTGCCGCCTGTAGCGGGGTGCCAGCCTGGGCATGCGATCCCAGCGAACTGACCAGCGGTTGTAACTCCTGAGGGTGGCGGGAGGCAAAAAACACCGAATAACCGGCCTTTACCCACAGCCGCCCCAGCGTTCCCCCCATATCACCCGCACCAATAATCCCGATGCGCGGCAGGGGCGCAGCCAAAACACTGGCGCTGCCCGCCAGCATCAGTAAAAAAGAACCAACCAGAACCTTCGCGAAGCGTGACATAGTGAATTCCTTAATGTGATGGACATCACAAAGTATACATAGAAATCCAGGTATCAATACAACGCCAGTCAAACCCGGCAAGACTCAGGATGGAAAGTGCATCACTAACATATCAATGAATTGCCGGACTTTTGCCGCCAGGTGTTTGCGATGCGGGTATACCGCATTAATGGCGATGTCCCTGCCTGCCCAGGCGGGGAATAACCTGACTAAACGCTGGTGATGCACATCGTCAGCCGCCAGAAATGAGGGCATCAGGGCAATTCCCATACCCGCCACGGCAGCATCTTTTATCGCTTCCCCGCTGTCGAAGCGCAGACGGCGATTGCCAGCAATGGCAATCTCAGCACCCGCCTTCTCAGCCAGTTGCCAGACACCTGAACCGGGCTGGAGGCCATATATCAGCCTCTGATGGGACCCAATTTCATGAATATCTTCTGGTGTCCCCTGCTGTTGCAAATAAGCGGGTGACGCGTAGATAAAATGCTGGCAGTGGGTAATGCGGCGGGCAATCATTAATGAATCAACCGGCAGTTCTCCCAATCTGATTCCCAGGTCGAAACCCTCTTCAACTAAGTCGATAATCCGGTCGGTAAAACTGATTTCAATTTCCAGTTCAGGCCATTTTTTCAGGAATTCATGCAGCAGCGGCAAAATCACGATGCGGCCAAACGCTGAGGTTACGGTGAGACGCAAAGTCCCTTTCGGTTCGGGATTATCCTGCCTGACGCTGCTTTCAGCTTCATCAATATCCGCCAGGATCTGCACGCATCGTTCGTAAAAAAATTGTCCATCGGTGGTCAGTGACAACGTGCGGGTCGAACGATGCAGCAAACGCGTGCCCAGATGCGTTTCCAGTCGGGCAAGGGCCTTGCCCGCAGCAGACCGCGTTAACCCCAACGCTTTCGCGGCCGCGACAAAACTTCCCATTTCAACGATCGCCACGAAGGTGCGCATGGTCCTGAGCTCCATGCCAGCGCCAGCATGCGGTTCAGTGATGAATGTACGGATACCCATTGTAGAAACCTATTCCCTGACTGTTTGGTTAAATTACTTATGGAGAAAATTATTCACCAGGAGATCGAGAAATGTTACCTGTTAATGCACAAAAAGCGTTAGAAGGCTGGAAAGAGGCGGCGATGCCGGTATTTCTGAAAATGCATGGGGCCAGTGACCACAGCTGGCAAGAGGCGCGCGACAGCTATGTTGCGGGACTGGACCGCCTTTTCCCCGCACCGGCAGGCGTGGCTTTTACCCAGACGGATTTAGGCGGCGTCGCGACCATGGTGGTCACGCCGGATAACGTGATTGAAGGCCGGACTCTGTTTTATATCCATGGCGGTGGCTATGTTCATGGCGGAATAAAAGCTTATCGAGGACTCGCCGGGAATTATGCCAGACAGCTACGCGCGCGGGTTTACGTCCCGGATTACCGCCAGGCACCAGAATATCCCTTCCCGACGCCGATTGAAGATACCTTCACTGCATGGCGCGCATTGCTGGCCAGCGGAGTGGATGCCAAATCGCTGGCTATTTCCGGCGATTCGGCAGGGGGAGCCATGCTGATAACCATCATGCGTAAAGCACGCGATGCGCAAATCCCATTGCCTGCCGCCGCCGTGGCTATTTCTCCCTGGGCTGACCTCACCCACAGCGGCGAGTCGGCGCGCGTCAGGGATGGGCTTGATCCCTTATGCAGCACGGAATTTCTTAACCAGCTGGCAGGTATTTTTCTGGCGGGAGCATTACCCACCCATCCTGATGCCTCACCGATTTTTGCCGATGTCAGGGATCTGCCCCCCACGCTCATCCAGATAGGTGAAAATGAAGTGATGCTGAGTGGCGCAATCCGACTCGCCGCGCATCTTGGCGAAAATCGGGTCCGCAGTTCACTTGAAGTCTGGCCCGGAATGTTCCATGTGTGGCATTTGTTTGCCGGATTGCTTCCCGAAGCCGACCAGGCATTACGCAACGCGGTGAGATTCCTCAATGATGCGTTAACACCCGCCACCTGATCATGGTCTGTAACGGCGCGATTTATCGCGCTGTTTTTTATCTGCTTAAACCTGCGCAATAAATTGTGCCGCTACAGAATGTGCCAGATTTACCGGATGCTAATAAATGCAACCCGGCTGGATATATTGAATAACAAGCATACGGTTTTTCATCACTCTTCTTCGATGAGTTCCCTGCCAGTCACCGTTAATCTGACTTCGTAATAACGTGACTTGTCGGTGGGATGAGTAATAAATTCAATCAGACCTGCCCGCATCAGCGGTGCCAGGCTACGACAGGTAATATCTTTTCTGTTGCAGGCCGAAATATCCCTTCTCATTTCCAGTCCTATCGCTCTATCGCCACGCAACTTGTGTTTCGTTCCGCTCTGTATACGACGTAAAGTAATAAGCTGCACTTCTGATAACGCCATTACCCCCTCCCGAGGTGAATAGTTAGATGCCGTTGTACGGATTTCCCCATTAATCCAGATCGTTCAGGATCTGGCTTCCATTAACTATTAAGGGTTACACATCCTGGTCATTATATCGCAAAGATTTCGTAAAGAAATTGTAAGTATGAATTAAATAAGGAGGAGGACAAATTGAACGCTCACTGACCTTCACTTGATTTTTTCTATCAAAATCATAGATAAAAGTCCGTTGACCGGGATACCCGGAACCTTTAGTGTCAGGATTCAAAATTAGACCATTCCGAGACAGAAATGACGCATTCTTTTCCATACCAAATTTCACACGAATATGGCGAAACATTTTTAACCAATAAACCCGTTCGCGTTGCCACCATTTCGACCGGGCAGACTGACAGTTGCGTCACTCTGGGGATCATTCCTGTAGGCACCACACAGGGCCATGGCACGGGGGTCTTTGAACCCTATTTATCGCTTTATTATCCCCAGCACGCGCGTGGCTTAGGGACAATGCGTGACCTTGGTGAGCGTAAGGATCCCGATATTGAAGCAATAAAATCCGTGCATCCGGACCTTATCCTGCTGAACTCCGCCGGATTGCAGCAACCCGAGATCCTGACCGCCCTGCAAGCCATCGCCCCTGCGGTGGTGACAAAAGGTCGGGGCACCAACTGGCGCAGCGATTTTCTTAAAGTGGCCGAAGCGCTGGGTCGTCAGCCGGAGGCCGACAGCTGGTTGCAGTCCTGGGATCACGACTGCTTGCATACTCGTCCGGCAAACACCTCTATCGCCTTTATTCAGTCCAATGGACAGCGGGTTAAACTGATGGGACGCCACTCGTTCGCCGGTTTAATCGCGAAAGACTTAGGGCTGAACTGGGGAGGCGGTGAAGACTTTGCTAGCGTTTCCCGTATCATTGAACCACAAGACCTGGCAGGTATTGATGCCGACTGGATTATCTTTGGCGGGCAGAAAAACGGTTCCAGCCTAATCCGTTCGATGGCGGGCTGGGAGAATCTGCGCGCGGTGCAGAAGGGCCAGGCAGTAGAAGTTGACTACCAGCCCTACTTTAACAACGCCGGGCCCACGGCAGCGCGTATTGTCCTGAATCAGCTGCGAGCAATTATTGGCGGATGATTGTTTCCATTTCCCGTGATCTTGTTGAAATTGAGAACCATTATCATTAAATTGTCTTACTTCCTGATCATCTTCACATTGGATAAGTGATTAATACCACGATGAAAAGTAAGTCTGAACGTTCTCAACTGGCCTCGCTTGTCATAGGAAGTTTGTGCGCATTTTTCATGCTGCTAATCAGCGCCGGGACCGGCTATGCCCGGCCTGATATGACACCACTGGGGCCGAATATTGCCGACAAAGGGTCCGCTTTTTACCATTTTTCGGTGCGTACCTTTGATTCTGCCGACGGCCAGCGGCACTACAAAGTGTGGACCGGGATCCCCAATAAAACCCCGCCAAAAGCGGGCTATCCCATCCTGTATATGCTGGACGGCAATGCGGTGATGGACCGGTTATCCGACAGCCTGCTGGAGAAAGCATCCGCGGAATCCCCACCGGTGCTGGTGGTGATCGGTTACCAGACCAACCTGCCGTTTGACCTGAACGCCAGAGCTTATGATTACACATCCGCAGTGACCAATAACAACGGTGAACCGCGGCGTGATGGCCATGGCCGCAGCGGTGGCGGCAGCCCCGCCTTCCGCCATCTGCTGGAAGCAACCATCGCCCCTCAGGCCGAGCAGAACCTGGCTATCAACCCGTTAAAACGTGGCATCTGGGGCCATTCCTATGGCGGGCTATTTGTGCTGGATGCGTATCTCTCCTCGCCATTTTTCACATTCTATTATTCAGCCAGTCCCTCGCTGGGGCGGGATAACTTCCAGCTGCTTAATGAGATGACATCCGTCAGCAAAGACCGCTTCAGCCATAAACAGCTGGTACTGATGGAAGGCAACGGTGACAGCAGACAGGATGCCAACACCGGCCCATCGGCAGTGTTACGCGCCGTGCGGGATACCGTCTCCAGCCTGCGCGCCAGCGGTGTCACGGCAACCTGGGCGCTGTTTCCCGGGCTGACACATGGCGCGATGTTCACGCCATCGTTTCAGTCAGCACTGTTACGCCTGTCTGAGGCCCCCTGACAGGCGTATTGGGGCGGTTAAGAAACCTCCTTATTAATCCCTAACCGCTTCATCCGTGATAGCAGCGTGGTGCGCTTAATGCCCAGTCGTTGAGCCGCACCACGCGGGCCAGCCACCACGCCGTTGGTTTCTTTCAGCACCCGCATAATCAGTTGATATTCGTCCTCCCCGGCATGGTCTTCCGTGGCTGGCGTGACAGGCTCGCTGCTTTCCACCCGTGGACGATAATCAATTTCCGGTAGCGAAAGATGCAGCACATTGCCACGCGTCAACAACACCGCCCGTTCGATCACGTTTTCCAGCTCGCGCACATTACCGGGCCACTCCATGCGTCGCAGGGTACGCAGGGTCTCAGCTGGAATGCTATCGATATTACGGTTCATGCGCCGGGCGATTTTAAAGGTCAGGGATTTCACCAGCAGCGGGATGTCCTCCGGACGTTCGCGCAACGGTGGCAGCCGGATGGGAAAGACGTTGAGTCGATAATACAGGTCGTTGCGAAATTCACGTTCGGACACCATTTGCTTCAGATCGCGGTTAGTCGCGGCGATCAGGCGTACATCCACGGTCAGTAATTTGTTGCTGCCGAGGCGTTCAAACTCCTTTTCCTGCAACACGCGTAGCAGTTTGGGTTGTAATTCCAGCGGCATATCACCCACTTCATCAAGAAACAGTGAGCTTTTATCCGCCAGTTCAAAGCGGCCAATGCGCTGGGTATTGGCACCGGTAAACGCGCCGCGTTCGTGGCCGAACAAATCACTTTCCAGCAACCCGGCGGGCATCGCAGCGCAGTTCATTTTCACCATGCGACGGCTGTTGCGTTCACTTTGATTATGAATGGCTCGTGCAATCAACTCTTTACCGGTGCCGGTTTCTCCAAGGATCAGCACCGTACTGTCGCTGCGCGCCACCATCTCCACCTGTTTCAGCACATGCGACATCACTTCGCTGCGACCGATAATTTCTCCGGACTCACCAGCTACATTGTCGATCTGTTCGGTGATATACAGATCACGGCCCACCAGATTTTCTTTCAGCCGCTTGATTTCCTGCCAGGCCAGCGCATTGTCCAGCGCGATGGCAATGCGCTCAGCAATCTGTTGCAGCAACTGCAAATTGGCCGGTGTAAAGCCCCCTTCCCGACGTTGCGCCAGCTTCATCACACCCAGCATGTTATCGCCAAATTTTAACGGCAGCAGGCAGAGCGTCCGAATCTGGTTGTCCCAGAGATCCTGAAGCAGGTGCTCATACGAAGCGGCCTGTGCATCGCTGTAAAGGTTAAGCAGCAGCATCTCACCGCTGTTAAACACCTTCTCCGAAAGCGTCCCGGCTTCTGCCACTTCGCTTTGATCGTGAATCGGCGAGGCTTCATCAACAAAATGGGTTGAGTGTATCGTCAGCCACGCTTTACGGCTGCTGCGCACCACAATACCGACGGAATCGATGCCGAAGTGGCTGTGGATCTCGCGGGCGATTTCGCTAATCACCTCGTCAAGATCCAGCCTCGACAACACAGCGTTGGTCACTGCCACCAGTGTGCGAAAGGCATCCCGTTCACGACTGAGTTGCAACCGGTCATCATGGGTATCCTGCAGGCTCTGAATTTGCTGTACCACCAATCCAACCACCTGGGCCAGGGTATGCAGACGGGCCAGCTCTTTCTCACTCCAGCCACTATCGTTATTGCGAATAAACTCGCAGCCGCCAAAAATATGCCCATCAGCCGCCAGTGGCAGCAGACAATAACGGCCAAAGCCATTGTAAGAATCCAGCCTGGCTACCTGTGGCCAGGTATCGCTAAACTCTGGCCAGGTGCACATCAGTGCCTCTGGCCGGGAAAGCAGACGCCGGACCGGTCCCTGGGTCAGCTCCCCGATATCTTCGTGCTGCTGCGGTCTGCAGGCTTTGTCCATGCCATAAAAACTCACCTGTTGATGCTGTGCATCAAAAAGCAACATATTCACGCGATCGGCTAACCCCGCCTGTTTAACAAGTTTAGCGAGACGGTTGATCAGCGCGCCAGCATCAGGCTGTTGTAACAGCGTGTGGGTGATCTCAAACAGCCCTTGCTGTCCGAGATCGCTCATCGGGGTGTATGTCATTGTTGTCGTCCATTGAAAACCACCAGCAAAACTACGGGGCGGGGATATCGCCCACTATTTATCAAATTCAAAGTTTATTCAGTCTTCATTGGACAATTAATGGTTTAGGTCAACAAATGCGTGGCAAGGGTTCAGAATGCGGCAGATCCAGGACGCGTCTTATACCGTAAAGGCCGCTCACTCTGACACCGCGCTGTTCGACAACCTCGCCGATAAGGGTGGCCTGGCGGCCTAAAGGATGGTTTTGTAACGCAGCGATGACCGCCGGAGCCGCCTGACGCGTGGCAACTATCACCAGTTTGCCTTCGTTAGCAAAATTCAGGGCGTCCAGCCCCAGCAACTCACAAACGCCGCGCACTGCCGGGGTGATCGGTAGTTGGCTTTCAACAATGTCCATGCCGCAGCCGCTGGCAGCAGCAAACTCATGCAGCACCGCATTTACGCCGCCGCGCGTGGCATCTCGCAACGCTTTCACACCTTGTATCGCCACCAGCGGCGCAATCAACGGCGTCAGGGCCGCACAATCGCTGTGTAAATCCCCGTCCAGCCCCAGCTCCTCTCGTAAATTCAGGATGGTCGCACCGTGGTCACCCAGGGTACCGCTGACAATCAGAACATCACCCGCTGCAATTTGTGTGGCCCCCCAGCTCAGCCCGGCGGGGATGGCACCGAGGCCAGCGGTGTTAATAAATAACTTATCCGCCGCGCCGCGCGGCACCACTTTGGTGTCACCGGTGACGATGCTGACCCCCGCGTCTCTCGCCGCCTGCGCCATGCTGGCGACCGTGCGTTCCAGTGTCGCCAGCGGTAATCCTTCTTCAAGGATAAAACCACAGGAGAGCCAGCGCGGTTGCGCGCCGCTGACGGCAATGTCATTCACCGTGCCGCACACGGCAAGTTTGCCAATATCACCACCGGGGAAAAACAGCGGATCGATAACGTAGCTGTCCGTGGAAAACGCCAGACGATCGCCACGGGCAGTCAGCTCACTCAGGGCCAGTCTGGCCTGGTCTTCCTGCTCCGTCAGCCACGGGTTATCAAAGGCGCTCATAAACAGGCTGGCGATAAGCTGCTGCATCGCCCGTCCACCACTGCCGTGGGCTAATTCAATGGATTTCATGCGTTAACTTCCTGACTTCTGTACTGATACCAGGCCGCGCAGGCTCCCTCGGAAGAGACCATTAACGCGCCAAAAGCATTTTGTGGATTACAGCCGCTGCCAAACATCGGGCACTGATGGGGTTTACAGCGTCCGGTCAGCACATCACCGCAGCGGGCGCGCGGATCGTCATACACCTGCTGCGGTTGCGGCCGGAAATGGGCCTCCGCATCAAACTGACGATAAGGCTCCGTCAACCGCACGCCGGATTCGGCGATCACCCCTAGCCCACGCCACTCCGACTCACCCTGTACGCAAAAAACCTCGCCCATGGCGCGCTGCGCCAGGGCATTTCCGGCATCCGGCACCACGCGTTTGTACTGATTCTCTACCTGGCTGTGACCCGCAATTTTTTGCTCCACCAGCATCAACACGCCCTGCAATAAATCCAGCGGCTCGAAACCCGCCACCACCAGCGGACGGCTGAACTGGTCGGCAATAAAATCGTAAGCGGCGGTACCGATCACCATGCTGACATGGCCCGGCGCCAGAAAGGCATCGATGCCGTTGTCCGGCTGAGAAAGCAGGCTATGCAACGTCGGAATCAGGGTGATGTGCTGACAAAAGAAGGTGAAGTTGGTCACGCCCAGCGCTTTGGCCTGCTGCAACGTGATGGCAGTGGCGGGCATGGTGGTTTCAAAGCCCAGACCGAAAAACACCACTTTGCGTTGCGGGTGTTGCTGCGCCAGATGCAGGGCATCCATCGGCGAATACACCACCCGCACATCCGCCCCGCGCGCTTTAGCCTGTAGCAGTGAGCCGTTCTTACCCGGCACGCGCATCGCATCGCCAAAAGTGCAGAAAATCACCTCCGGGTGGCTGGCGATTTCAATGCAGCTATCGATGCGACCCATCGGTAATACGCACACCGGGCAACCCGGCCCGTGTATAAACTCGATGTTTTTCGGCAACAACTGGTCGAGGCCAAAGCGGAAAATGGCGTGGGTATGGCCGCCACACACTTCCATCATGCGCAGCGGCCGCTGTTCGCTATAAGTCAGCAGCGGCGCGCGGGCCTGCAACCTGTCAATCAGTTGCATCACCCTGGCAGGATCGCGGTATTCATCCACGTAACGCATCAGCTGCGCTCCTCGCCATAAAGCAATGCTCCGACATCCGGCTCCACCGCAAACATGTTTTGCAGCGCATCCAGGGTGTCGCGGGCTTCTGCTTCGTCAATCACGCTCATGGCAAAACCGACGTGCACCAGTACCCACTGACCCACGGCGGCATCGCCCACCAGCGCCAGATTGACATCACGTTGTACGCCACAAACATCCACTCTGGCACTGCCATCAGCCTCGCGCGCCACAATCTGGCCGGGGATCCCTATGCACATCGTTCCGCCTCCAGCCAGTCGATCCACTCATCCATACCGGCACCGCTGGTAGCGGAAAGGCAGATAATTTTAATCTCCGGATTCACCTCACGGGCATAAGCCAGGCACTTCGCCACATCGAACTGTAAATAAGGCAGCAGATCGATTTTGTTCAACAGCATCAACGATGCGGCAGCGAACATATATTTGTATTTCAGCGGCTTGTCTTCACCTTCGGTGACCGAAAGCACCGCCACTTTATGGCGCTCTCCCAGATCAAACCCCGCCGGACACACCAGGTTGCCGACATTCTCAATAAACAACACGCCCTCCGCGGCCAGTGGCAGGCGCAACATGGCATCACGGATCATCTGAGCATCAAGATGGCAACCTTTGCCAGTGTTGACCTGAATCGCAGGCGTACCGGTGGCGCGAATACGCGCAGCATCGTTCACCGTCTGCTGATCCCCTTCAATCACGGCGCAGGAAACGCGCCCCTGCAAACGCTTCAGGGTTTCGGTCAGCAGCGTGGTTTTACCGGAACCGGGGCTGGAGACCAGATTCAGCGCCAGCTGACGTTGCGCCGCAAACTGCGCGCGGTTATAAGTCGCCAGCTGCTGGTTTTTGTCCAGCACATCCAGTTCTATTTCCAGCATCCGGCGCTGGGTGATGCCCGGCGCGTGGGTACCCGCCACGCCGTGGCCGTAATGCAGGTCGCCCTGTTGATCTTCTGTGGGGGCGAATTTCACGCCGGTGATTTGCTGCACCGGACGCCCAACCGGCGCAAAAGGCGCGCTGCGGAAAGCCGAATGCGGATTGTGCTCGTCCCCTTCGATATACCGGTTGCCTTCGCCGCAACCGCAGGTACTACACATGGTTTATCTCCTGATCAATTTCCAGCCGCTTAATTTGCACACCATCGTCCGCGACGATACGCAGGTCACTGCCACCGCACTGCGGGCATCGCCTGACCCGCTGAGTCAGTAAGGTGACGTATGCCTGACAGGCATGGCACCAGCACTCCGCTTCCTGCTGATGGAGATGCAGCTCGCAGCCTTCCGCCAGCGTGCCGCGGCACGCCAGTTCAAAGCAAAACGCCATCGCGCTGCTCTCAACGCAGGAAAAAGCACCGACCTCAAGCCAGACACCGGTTACGCGCCGTGCGGCATGTTGTCGTGCGTGAGTCTCAATTAGTTCGACCGCACGCTGACAAAGGGTTATTTCGTGCATGTTTTGCCTCCGGGGGTAACTGAGGCGGGTCATGCAAGGACGGTGCCAGGCAGGACGTCACCCAGATGGCAAAGATGACGAAATGACACGTCACTTTCGGCGAATGCTGACGGATTAAATATTATTAATCAATAAATACAATAAGTTAAAAACATGGCACGAAACGTGCCTTATGGGGATATCAGCACAATACAGAGTGAAACAAAGATGGACATTAGGGAACTGAGTGAAAAAGCAGAATACATCGCCGACAAGCATCAACGTATGCAGGCCCAGTGGAAGCTATACGGCAATACCCTGACCCAGGGGATTACGCTGGCAAAAGCCAGGCTGTATCACACTGTGGCATCCAGCCCGCACGATGAACTGCGCTTCTTCCTGTTTGATCACTTCGTGATCCAAATCCGGCCTGGTGAGGGCTTCAACAGCCACAGCATTGAGTATCACCTCGAACTGCCGGAAGGAGGGGATAACATCATGATAGCTAAAGCAAGTATCAACGAAGAAGGCAACATAGACGGCGGCTTCAGTATTCGTGACCGCGAGCAGGTGCTCGCCCACTACCTTGATCTGATCCGTCCGGTTTACGACAGCCTCTATCTCGCAGCACATGAAAACATTCCTGTGTCGATAGAACAGCTGCAACGCGCCGTTGTGTGAGTAACGCTGGGTGTCGAAAACTGTCGAAGCGGCAGGATATCGGCATGGTTTCGTCAAAAATGACGACAGTCACCTGAGGAACCCGTTGGTGAACCGTTTTGTTATCGCTGATTCAAAATTATGTATTGGTTGCCATACCTGCGAAGCAGCCTGTTCTGAGGCACACCGCCTGCAGGGTTTGCAATCCATGCCACGCCTGAGAGTAATGCGTAACCGGGATGAGTCGGCACCACAGCTGTGCCGTCACTGCGAAGATGCGCCCTGCGCCGGTGTCTGTCCGGTAAATGCCATTACCCGGCAGGATGGCGCAGTACAGCTCAACGCCAATCTGTGCGTCAGTTGCAAACTGTGTGGCATTGCCTGCCCGTTTGGGGCCATCGAATTTTCCGGCAGCCGCCCGGTATCGATCCCCGCCAACGTCCATAGCGCCAAAGCCCCACCGGCACCTCCGGATCCGGCCAGCGTCAGTACGCTGCTGGACTGGGTGCCTGGCGTGCGTGCCGTGGCGGTGAAATGCGATCTGTGCAGTTTCGATGAAAGTGGCCCCGCCTGTGTACGCACCCTGCCCCACCAAGGCGCTGCGTATGGTCGATAACAACGACATCGCTATCGCCAGCAAGCGTAAGCGCGAGTTAACCCTTGGGGTGACGCTCGGCGATCTGAGTCTGTTCAGCCAGCCAGAGGCAAGAAAATGAATGCATTGATTCTGATTCACTGGGCGTTGCCGGGATTGCTTGCCAGCGCGTTGCTGGCAGGAATCACCGCGCCTGCGCGCCCGCTCAGCGGTTTTATTGCCGGGGCAGGCGGGGCAATCAGCTGCGCGCTGCTGCTGGCGGCGGGTATACAGGGGTTGGCCGGGTTCAGCGGGAGCGCCCCCCTGTGGCACTGGCAGTTGCAACTCAACGCTTTTAATGCGGTGTGGCTGGTGACGGTGGCCGCTTGTGGCCTGTTTATCTCGCTGTTTAACATCGCCTGGCACCGGCATCACGCCATCAAGGCCAACGGCTTGCTGGTCAACCTGATCCTGGCTGCCAGTGTGGCCGCCCTGGTGGCCGATAACTTCGCCACCCTGGTGCTGATGGCCGAAATCGTGTCACTGGCAGGCTACTTCCTCACCGGCTGCCGCCAGTCCGGGCAGCTGTGGTTTGCCCTCGGGCGGCTCGGCACCCTGTTGCTGGTGCTGGCCTGCTTCCTGCTGTGGCAGCAATACGGCACCCTCAGCTATAGCGGGTTACGCCTCGCGCTGCATGGTTCGGCGGTTTCACCGCTGGTGCTGATTTGTGGCCTGCTCGGCTTTGGCCTGCTGGCAGGCATTATCCCGCTGCACGGCTGGGTGCCGCTGGCACATGCCAATGCCCCGGCCCCGGCTGCGGCGCTGTTTTCTGCCGTGGTGCTGAAGATTGGCCTGTACGGCATCATGAGTTTTTCGCTGCTCAGTGATGTTCTGCCGCTGTGGTGGGGCGTGTTGATCCTGGTGCTGGGGATGGTGACGGCGTTTATCGGTGGGTTGTATGCACTGATGGAACACAACATCCAGCGCCTGCTGGCTTATCACTCGCTGGAAAATATCGGCATTATCCTGCTTGGGCTGGGTTGCGGCCTGACGGGGATGGCGCTTAACCAGCCCGTGCTGACGGCGCTCGGCATGACCGGTGGCCTCTACCATCTGTTCAACCACAGCCTGTTTAAAACCACGTTAATGCTGGGATCGGGCGCGGTGTGGTTTCGCACCGGTCATCTCGACATTGAAAAGCTGGGTGGGATTGGCAAACGGATGCCACTGATTTCACTGGCGATGCTAACCGGCCTGATGGCGATGGCCGCGTTGCCACCGCTGAATGGTTTTGCCGGGGAATGGGTGATTTATCAGGCCTTCTTCCACCTTGGCAGCCTGCCACCGTTTATCGCGCGTCTGATTGGACCGCTGCTGGCCGTTGGGCTGGCGATTACCGGTGCGCTGGCGGTGATGTGTATGGCGAAAGTGTATGGCGTGACATTTCTTGGTGCCCCCCGCACCGCGCAGGCGGAAAATGCCCGCCCCGCCCCGTGGCTGATGAATTTCTGCGTCGGTGTGCTGGCGCTGTGTTGTGTTGTGGCCGGTGTCGCCGCCCCCTGGCTGTTGCCGTTGTTACAGCAGGCCGTTCCGCTGCCGCTGCAAACCGCACAAACCACGGTTTCCCCGCCAATGATCGCCCTGCTGCTGATCGCCACGCCACTGCTGCCATTCATCCTGATGATCATCCTGCGCGGTGACCGCTTGCCAAACCGTTCGCGCGGCGCAGCCTGGGTGTGCGGCTATGGTCACGAGCAGGCGATGGTGATCACCGCAACTGGGTTTGCCCAGCCGGTAAAAGCCGCCTTTGCGCCGCTGCTGCGCCTGCGTCACATCCTGAATCCGGTCAGCTGGATACCGGGTTGGCGCGGAGAGTGGCTGGCCGGGTTCTTCCGCCGCCTGGCGTTTATTGAGCTGGCGATTTTGCTGGTCGCGGTCATTGCCTGAGGAGCTAACATGACGACGTTTTTATTTGCCCTGATCCAGGCTCTGGTGTTGTTTTTTGTTGCGCCGCTGTTGTCTGGTGTCACCCGCGTGGCCCGCGCCCGCCTGCATAATCGCCGGGGTCCTGGCGTGTTACAGGAATATCGCGACCTGCGCAAACTGCTGAGTCGCCAGAGCGTCGCGCCTGCCGCCTCCGGCTGGGTATTCCGCCTGATGCCGCTGGTGATGGTCGGCGTGATGCTGACCATCGCCACCACGCTACCGGTGGTCACACTGGCCTCACCATTGCCACCATTAGGTGACATTGTCACGTTAATCTATCTGTTCGCCATCGCCCGCTTCTTTTTTGCCATTGCCGGATTAGATACCGGCAGCCCATTTACCGGTATCGGTGCCAGCCGCGAAGCGATGCTCGGCGTGCTGGTGGAACCGATTTTGCTGCTCGGGCTGTGGGTAGCCGCGCAGGTCGCCGGTAGCACCCATATCAGCAATATCACCCTCACTGTCCATAGCTGGCCGTTCGCGCATAGCCTGACGCTGGGACTGGCGCTGGCGGCCTGCGCCTTCGCCACTTTTATCGAAATGGGCAAGCTGCCGTTCGATCTGGCCGAAGCGGAGCAGGAATTGCAGGAAGGCCCGCTGTCCGAATACAGCGGGGCCGGTTTTGCCGTCCTGAAATGGGGCATCTCACTGAAACAACTGGTGGTGTTGCAAATGTTTGTCGGCGTGTTTCTGCCCTGGGGGCAGATGACGGTATTCAGCTGGGGCGGACTGGCCCTCGCCGTGGTGCTGGCCATCGTCAAACTGCTGGCCGGGGTGCTGATTATCGCGCTGTTTGAAAACAGCATGGCGCGTCTGCGCATGCTCGAAACTTCACGCATCACCTGGGCCGGTTTTGGTATTGCATTTTTAGCTTTCGTCTCCTTGCTGGCGGCGTGATTGAAGAGAATTTTATCCATGTCTGAAGAAAAAATTGGTCAACATTATCTCGCCGCGCTGCATCAGCAATTTCCTCATGCGGTGCTGGAAGAAAGCTGGCAGACGCGTGATCAAATCACCATCACCGTCAAACTCGGCATGCTGCCGGAAATCGTTGAGTGGTTGTATTACCAGCAGGGAGGCTGGCTCTCGGTGCTGTTCGGCAATGATGAACGCCCGCTGTGCGGCAGCTTCGCGCTTTACTATGTGCTTTCGATGGAGCGCGGTACCAAATGCTGGATCACCGTACGGGTGCTGGTGGATGCCAACAAACCCGAGTTTCCTTCCGTCACACCGCGTGTACCTGCCGCCGTGTGGGGTGAACGTGAAGTCCGTGATATGTATGGCTTGCAACCGGTGGGTCTGCCGGATGAACGCCGCCTGGTGCTGCCGGATGACTGGCCGGACGATCTCTATCCGCTGCGAAAAGACAGCATGGATTATCGCCAGCGTCCGGCCCCAACCACTGACCGCGAAACCTATGAGTTCATCAATGAACTGGGCAGCAGCAAGAACAATGTGGTGCCAATCGGCCCGTTACACGTCACTTCCGATGAACCCGGTCATTTCCGTCTGTTTGTCGATGGCGAGAACATTATTGATGCCGATTATCGTCTGTTCTACGTGCATCGCGGCATGGAGAAGCTGGCGGAAACCCGCATGGGCTACAACGAGGTGACGTTCCTTTCCGATCGGGTGTGCGGTATCTGCGGCTTTGCCCACAGCACCGCGTATACCACCTCGGTTGAGAACGCCATGGGCATTGTGGTGCCGGAACGCGCGCAGATGATCCGTTCGATTCTGCTGGAAGTGGAACGCCTGCACAGCCATCTGCTCAATCTCGGCCTGGCCTGCCACTTTGTCGGTTTTGACTCCGGGTTTATGCAATTCTTCCGCGTGCGTGAGATGTCGATGAAGATGGCGGAAATCCTCACCGGCGCGCGTAAGACATATGGCCTGAACCTGATTGGCGGTATTCGCCGTGACCTGCTGAAAGATGACATGATCCAGACCCGCCAGCTGGCACAGCAGATGCGCCGTGAGGTGCAGAATCTGTCCGATATCCTGTTGAGCACGCCGAATATCGAGTCACGCACCGTTGGCATTGGTCGCCTCGACCCGCAAATCGCCCGTGATTTCAGTAACGTTGGCCCGATGGTGCGCGCCAGCGGCCACGCCCGTGACACCCGCGTCGATCACCCGTTTGCCGGCTACGGTCTGCTGCCGATGCAGATCAACAGCCTCGACGGATGTGACGTGCTGTCACGCCTGAAGGTACGCATCAACGAAGTGTTTACCGCGCTGAATATGATTGATTTCGGCCTCGATAACCTGCCGGGCGGCCCCCTTGCGGTGGAAGGCTTTACCTACATTCCCCATCGGTTTGCCCTCGGCTTCGCCGAAGCCCCGCGCGGCGATGATATCCACTGGAGTATGACGGGTGACAACCAGAAGCTGTATCGCTGGCGCTGCCGTGCGGCGACCTACGCCAACTGGCCGACCCTGCGCTATATGCTGCGCGGCAATACGGTTTCCGACGCGCCACTGATTATCGGCAGCCTCGACCCCTGCTACTCCTGCACTGACCGCATGACGGTGGTGGATGTGCGCCGCAAGAAAACCCAGGTCGTGCCTTACAAAGAGCTGGAGCGCTATAGCATCGAGCGCACCCATTCGCCGCTGAAATAGCCCGGAGCCACCATGTTTACTTTTATCAAAAAAGCCCTCAGCGGCGGGGTCGCCACCACCGATTACCCGCTGCAACCGGTCAGTGTGGCTGCCAATTTTCGTGGTAAGCCTGAGCATAATTCACAGCAGTGCATCGGCTGTGCTGCCTGCGTTAATGCCTGCCCTTCCAATGCGTTAAGCGTGGAAACCGATCTGGCGAGCAGGGAGCTGGCGTGGAGCTTTAACCTCGGACGCTGCATTTTCTGTGGTCGCTGTGAAGAGGTCTGCCCGACTGCCGCGATCCGGCTTTCTCAGCAGTACGAGTTGGCGGTCTGGGATAAAGCGGATTTGCTGCAACAGGCGCGCTTTCCGTTGTGTCACTGCCGCGACTGTGGTCGTCCTTTTGCGGTGCAGAAAGAGATCGATTACGCCATCGCGCTGTTGCAGCACAACGGCGATAGTCGCGCAGAAGCCCGCCGCAGCGCCTTCGAAACCTGCCCGGAGTGTAAACGCCAGCACAGCCTGGTCTCATCCGGGAATATTGAAGTCACCCGTCAGCTGGGAGGAATCAACCGATGAATAACTTAGTCGGCCCGCGCGATCAGCACGGGCAACCACTTCCGATGCCGGTGGAAGAATCCATTGCGCGCATGAAAACGTCGCTGCTGAAAAAGATAAAACGCTCCGCCTATGTTTACCGGGTGGACTGCGGCGGCTGCAACGGTTGCGAAATCGAGATTTTTGCCACTCTTTCGCCGATTTTTGATGCTGAACGCTTCGGTATCAAGGTGGTTCCCTCACCACGCCATGCCGATATTTTGTTGTTTACCGGGGCGGTGACCCGTTCTATGCGCGCACCGGCGTTACGCGCGTGGGAGTCCGCACCGGATCCGAAGATCTGCATTTCCTACGGTGCCTGCGGGAACAGCGGTGGCATTTTTCACGATCTTTACTGCGTCTGGGGCGGCACGGACAAAATTGTACCGGTGGATGTGTATATTCCAGGCTGCCCGCCTACCCCCGCCGCGACCTTGTTCGGGTTTGCGATGGCGCTTGGCCTGTTGGAGCAGAAAATCCATGCGCGCCCGGCGAGCGATCTGGATCTGCAACCCGCGCAGCTGTTGCATCCGCAGCTGGTGCAGCCGCTGCGCGTGCGTATCGATCGTGCCGCCCGTCGCATGGCGGGCTATCGCTATGGACGCCTGATTGCTGACAACTACATCAGCAAACTGTCGGCAGGTGATGGCGCCGTTCAGCAATGGCTGATGGAGGAGAATGATCCGCGCCTGACCGAGATCGTCGCCAGTCTGGAAAACCTGGTGCATCTGGAGCGCGTGTGATGAGCGAATCCGTGGTGTTTTGCCAGCTCAGCCGCAAGTTTATTGATGAAAATGACCATACGCCGCCGGATGCGCAGCAGGTGGTGTATTACAGCCTGGCGATCGGCCATCACCTCGGAGTGATTGATTGCCTGAAAGAAAGCCTGGTATGCCCGCTGGAGGCTTATCAGGCGTGGATCGCCACATTACCGGCAGACAGTGTGGCAAAACGCAAAATGGATGGGGTGCCACGCTACGGTGAAATCGTCATCGATCAAAGCCATGTGGTGATGCTGGCGCAGGCATTTGATAACGCCAGACCCCAGCAAACCCCGTCACAGCAGCGCTGGAGCCTGGCGCTGCTCGCTATGCTGCAAGCGATTCAACAGGAACCGGCGATTTATCTGATGGTCAGGAGGCGCTATGACTAAGGTTTTACTTTGCGTTGGCAACAATATGATGGGCGACGATGGCGCAGGCCCGCTACTGGCGGAAAAATGTCGCATCGCACCATGCGGTGACTGGACCGTGATTGACGGTGGCAGCGCGCCGGAAAACGACGTAGTTGCCATCCGCGCATTGCGCCCCGACCTGCTGTTGATTGTCGATGCCACCGATATGCTGCTGCCACCCGGCGCAATCCGGGTGATCGACCCGGACGATATCGCCGAAATGTTTATGATGACCACCCATAATATGCCGCTTAACTTCCTTATCGACCAGTTGAAGGAGGATGTCGGTGAGGTGGTGTTTATCGGCATCCAGCCGGATATTGTTGGCTTCAGTTATCCCATGACCGAGGCGGTAAAAAACGCCGTGGCTGAGGTGTACCAGAGGCTGGCAGACTGGGAAGGGAATGGCGGGTTTATGGCGCTGGAAGAGAGTGATTTTTCTTATTAGTTTCAAATGCAGACTGGCGCGGCTTATCTGGTCGCGCCAGGGTTCACACCTCTACGCATCCAGATGTCATCTCGCCACCAATGTCATCGTCAAAAGTGTCAATGTCACCGTCATTTTTCACCCCAGAAAAAATAACTATCTGATTTTTAACCACTAAAAACCTGGCACGGTTTATGAATAGCTCCTTCGCAACAACAAGTTGAATGCAGGAGTTTTTGATGAACCGTTTCATCATTGCCGATTCAGGCAAGTGTATTGGCTGCCGTACGTGCGAGGTGGCCTGTGTCGTGTCCCATCAGGAAAACCAGGACTGTTCCGCGCTCACCCCGCAAACCTTTCTGCCGCGCATTCACGTCATTAAAGGCGTGAATATCTCAACCGCTACCATGTGCCGTCAATGCGAAGACGCCCCGTGCGCCAACGCCTGCCCGAACGGTGCGATCAGCCGCGATCAGGGTTTTGTCCACGTCATGCAGGAACGCTGCATTGGCTGCAAAACCTGTGTCGTCGCCTGTCCCTACGGTGCGATGGAGGTCGTCGTCCGCCCGGTAATTCGTAACAGCGGTGCCGGACTGAACGTGATGGCGGAGAAAGCCGAGGCCAACAAATGTGACCTTTGCTACCACCGTGAATCCGGCCCGGCGTGTATGGAAGCCTGTCCGACCAATGCCATCCTGTGCGTCGATCGCAACAGGCTCGAACAGATGAGTGCCGAAAAACGCCGTCGTGCGGCGCTGGATGCTTCATCTCTGTCTTTCAACTTTTAACAGGCCTGCTGCTGATGAAAAAAATTACTACCGTCTGCCCCTACTGCGGTGCAGGCTGCAAACTGAAATTGGTCGTCGAAAATAATAAAATTCTGCGCGCCGAAGCCGCTGATGGCACAACTAACCAGAACGAACTGTGCCTGAAAGGCTATTACGGCTGGGATTTTCTTAACGACACCAAATTACTTACCCCACGGCTGACCCAGCCGATGATCCGCTATGAAAAAGGCGGCAAACTCCAGCCGGTGAGCTGGGAAGAGGCGATCAGCTACACGGCAAAACGTCTTAAAGCCATTAAACAGCAGTTCGGACCGCGCGCCATTATGACCACCGGTTCTTCACGCGGCACCGGTAACGAAACCAATTTCGTGATGCAGAAGTTTGCCCGCGCAGTGATCAATACCAATAACGTCGACTGCTGCGCCCGCGTCTGTCACGGCCCTTCCGTCGCCGGATTACAGGTCACGCTGGGTAACGGGGCGATGAGCAACTCCATCGGCGATATCGAAAACTCCAAATGCCTGCTGATCGTCGGCTACAACTGCGCTGACTCGCATCCGATCGTGGCGCGTCGTGTGATTAAAGCCAAAGGCAACGGGGCCAAAATCATCGTCTGCGACCCACGCCGTATCGAAACCGCGCGTATTGCCGATCAGCATCTGCAAATTAAAAACGGCTGCAATATGGCGCTGGTGAATGCCTTCGGCCATGTGTTGCTGGAAGAACAACTCTACGACAAAGAATACGTGGCAAAACACGCGGAAGGACTGGAAGCCTATCGTGAAATGGTGAAAGGCTACGCGCCGGAAGACGTCGAACATCTCACTGGCATCCCGGCCCAACAAGTGCGCCAGGCGATGCGCACCTTCGCTGCGGCACCTTCTGCCACCATTATGTGGGGCATGGGGGTTACACAATTCGGCCAGGCGGTGGATGTGGTGAAAGGCCTGTCCAGCCTGGCGTTACTGACCGGCAACCTTGGCCGGGAAAACGTCGGCGTGGGTCCGGTGCGCGGACAGAACAACGTGCAGGGTGCCTGTGATATGGGCGTACTGCCCAACCAATTCCCCGGTTACCAGGATGTGGTCGATGCCGATATCCGTGCCAAATTCGCCCACGCCTGGGGCATCGATCCGGCGGTGATGGATGACAAAGTGGGTGTGCGTATTACCGAAGTACCCCATCTGGCACTGGAAGGTAAGGTCAAAGCCTACTACATCATGGGGGAAGATCCGCTCCAGACCGAGGCGGATTTAGGTCTGGTACGTCAGGGCTTTGAGGCGCTCGACTTTGTGGTGGTGCAGGACATCTTTATGACCAAAACCGCCGAAGTGGCTGACGTACTGCTGCCCGCCACCTCCTGGGGCGAGCACGGCGGGGTATTTACCTGTGCTGACCGCGGCTTCCAGCGTTTTGAAAAAGCTATCGAACCGCAATACAACGTCAAACGTGACTGGGAAATCATCAGCCTGATCGCCACCGAGATGGGCTACCCGATGCACTACGACAACAACGAACAGATCTGGAATGAGCTGCGCGAACTGTGCCCGTTGTTCTACGGCGTGACCTACGAAAAAATGGGTGATATGGGACATGTACAGTGGCCGTGTCCTACCCTGGACCATCCCGGCACGCCTTATCTGTATAAAGACAGCAAGTTCGATACCCCAAGCGGTAAAGGCCAGCTGTTCGCTGCCGAATGGCGCGCACCAGCGGAAGTGCCGGATGAGGAGTATCCGCTGGTACTCTGTACGGTACGTGAAGTGGGCCACTACTCCTGTCGCTCCATGACCGGCAACTGCGCCGCCTTGCAGACGCTGGCGGATGAACCGGGCTTTATGCAAATCAATCCAGTCGATGCCGCCGCGCTGGGTATCGAAGACCGTCAGCTGGTATGGGTCAGTTCACGGCGCGGTAAGGTGATCAGCCGTGCCGACGTTAATGAACGTATCAATCAGGGCTCGGTGTATATGACGTATCAGTGGTGGATTGGGGCCTGTAATGAGCTGACTCAGGATAATCTCGACCCCATTTCCAAAACACCGGAAACCAAGTATTGCGCGGTCAATGTCAGCGCCATTGAGGATCAGGCCTGGGCCGAAATGTATGCCCAGACCACCTACAATGAGATGAAAGCGCGACTGCGTGAAGCGGCAGAGGCGTAATGCGTCTCCTGCCGACGAAAGATCCCTCGTCTGAGGGATCTGATTACGGCGTGGCACTGCGCATTCGCGGCAAAGTTCAGGGGGTGGGTTTCCGCCCTTATGTCTGGCAGCTGGCACAGCGGCTACAACTGAGCGGTGATGTCTGCAACGACGGTGCCGGGGTACTGGTGCGCCTGACCCGTCACTCCGACGCCTTTCTCACCGCGCTCCATCTGCATTGCCCTCCGCTGGCACGCATTGATCGCGTGGAACAACAGGCGATGCGCTGGACCACGCCGCCGCAAGGATTCACCATTCGCCACAGTGACATCAGCGCGATGGAGACTCAGATCGCCCCGGATGCGGCTACCTGCCCTGCGTGCCTGCGCGAACTGAATGACCCGGACGATCGCCGCTACCGTTATCCGTTTATCAACTGTACCCACTGTGGCCCGCGCTTCACCATCATTCGCGCGATGCCTTATGACCGGCCTGCTACCGTGATGGCGGCGTTTCCGCTATGCCCGACCTGCCACGATGAATACCACAACCCGATGGACCGGCGCTTCCATGCCCAGCCGGTGGCCTGCGCGGATTGTGGTCCGCAGATTTTCTGGCACAGCGCTGATCAATACCTTAAGGGGGAAAACGCGCTGCAACAGGCGGTTGCTGCGCTGCGAGCAGGAAACATCGTGGCGGTGAAAGGATTGGGCGGTTTTCATCTGGCAGTGGATGCGCGCAATCACGCTGCGGTCCAGCGATTGCGGCTGCGCAAGTGCAGGCCGTCAAAACCGTTTGCGGTGATGGTCGCAGATACTGCGGGATTACCCGCTGAGGCGTTGTTGCATCTTACCTCAGCCGCGGCACCAATTGTGCTGGTGGAGCAGACTGCCGTCACCGGGTTAAGCGCTGCCATCGCGCCAGGACGCAATGAAATCGGCGTAATGCTACCGGCCAACCCTCTGCAACATCTGCTGCTACAGGATTTTGGCGGCCCGCTGGTCATGACCTCCGGTAATCTTAATGGCCTGCCACCCGCCATTGATAATCAGCAGGCGCTGGTGGAACTGGCGGACATTGCTGATGGCTGGCTGCTGCATAATCGCGCCATCCTGCAACGCATGGATGATTCCGTGATGCGCGCCAGCGGTGAGATGTTGCGCCGCGCCAGGGGGTTTGTCCCGGATGCCCTCGCCCTGCCGCCCGGCTTCGACAATCTGCCGCCCATTCTGGCTCTCGGCGGCGACCTTAAGAACACCTTCTGCCTGGCACGCGGTGAGCAGGCAGTGCTGAGTCAGTACCTCGGCGATCTGACGCAAAATGGCAGTGAAGCACAGTGGCGACGCGCATTAAAGCTGATGTGTGAAATCTACCACTTTGAACCGCAGCGAGTGGTTATCGATGCCCATCCGGCCTGGCACAGTTCACGGCTGGGACGGGAAATGACGTTGCCGCTGACCGAAGTTCTGCATCACCACGCCCACGCTGCCGCCTGCATGGCCGAACATCACTGGCCGCTGACAGGCGGCAACGTCATCGCGCTGGCGCTGGACGGCATTGGCTATGGCGCGAACGGCCAATTCTGGGGCGGTGAATGCCTGCGGGTGGATTATCGTGATTGTCAGCATCTCGGCGGCCTGCCGCCCGTCGCGCTGCCAGGAGGCGATCTGGCGGCCCACCAGCCATGGCGTAACCTGCTGGCGCAGTGCGAAGCCTTTGTGCCGGACTGGCAGCGCTACCCTGAAACCACTGTGGTGCGTCAGCAGAACTGGCAACCGCTGGCGAAGGCGATCCAGCGCAGCATCAATGCCCCGCTCGCCTCTTCCTGCGGCCGCCTGTTTGATGCCGTGGCGGCGGCGCTGGGCTGCGCCCCCTTGCAGCAAAGTTACGAAGGGGAAGCAGCGTGCCTGCTGGAAACGCTGGCGCTCGATCATGGCCCCTGCCAGCATCCTGTCACCTTACCTCTGGTAAATGGTCAACCTGATATGGCCACTTTCTGGCGGCAGTGGCTGGGCTGGCAGAGTAGCGGCCCGGAGCGGGCATGGGCATTTCATGATGCACTGGCTCGGGGGCTGGCGGACCTTGCGCGCCATCATGCCCGGTTACAGGGCATTACCACCCTCGTCTGCTGTGGCGGCGTGATGCACAACCGGCTGATGCGTGCCCGCCTGGCGTTCTACCTCGCTGATTTTCAGGTTTTCTTCCCGCAACAGTTACCTGCCGGTGACGCTGCTCTTTCGTTCGGCCAGGCATTGATCGCCGCTGCCCATCTGCTGACAAACCCACAAGGATAGAATGATGTATTTACCTGAATCCGCTACGACCTCACGCGCAGGCGTCTTGCTGGCGCTGCTGGTCACCGTCAATTTTGCCGCCTGGGCATGGGCGCTGGGGATTTTCCGTCACAGCCCGGCGCTGGTCGCCGCCAGCCTGCTGGCATGGTGCTATGGCCTGCGCCACGCCGTCGATGCGGACCATATCGCTGCAATTGATAACGTCACCCGTAAGATGATGCAGCAGGGAAAGCGTTCGATTGGTATTGGTGCCTGGTTCTCTCTCGGCCATTCCAGCATCGTTATCCTCGCGTCGCTGGCGATTGCCGCGACGGCCACTGCCTTCCAGCATCGTATGAGCTGGTTCCATGAGGTCGGTGGGGTGATCGGCACTGCTGTGTCCGCCTGTTTTTTACTGGCGATGGCGCTGCTGAATCTGGTGATTTTGAAGAGCGTATGGCGCAATTTCCGCCAGTGGAAACGCGGTGAAGTGCTCACCGCCGATACCCTCGACATGGCCGGTGGCGGCATGATGAGTTGGTTGTTCAATTCCGCCTTTAAGATGGTGAATAAAAGCTGGCATATGTATCTGGTGGGCTTTTTGTTTGGCTTAGGTTTTGATACCGCCACCGAGATTGGCGTGCTGGGTATCTCTGTCGCCAGCGCCTCTTCCGGTATCTCAATCTGGTCGATTATGGTTTTTCCGGTGCTGTTTGCCAGCGGCATGATGCTGGTGGATACCCTCGATAATATCCTGATGGTCAGCGCTTACGGCTGGGCATTCAATAAACCCCAGCGCAAGCTTTACTACAACATGACCATTACCGGCACCTCCGTGATTGCCGCGTTATTTATTGGCGGACTGGAGGCGCTGGGTCTGCTGGCGGATAAATTCGGGATGCAGGGGGGGGTGTGGGATTGGGTCAGCGCGCTTAACGATAATCTCGGCAATGCGGGTTTTGTCGTAGTGGGGCTGTTTGTCATCAGCTGGGTAATGTCAATGCTGAACTATCGCTGGAAAGGGTATGATTTTTTGTAATTTTTTCGACCCAGTAGATCAGCGGCACCGGTTTATGTTGTCCACATTCAGGGTGCATATCCCGCCCAAAACCCTGTGGATAAATCCTGTCAGGCTGCGCCACGACGGGGCCGGGAAAGAGGCGGTTATTTACTGACCGCTTCGATTTCCTGGCTTACCCTGGCAAAAAGCTGTCTCCGGTTATTCTGTCAGGTCAATTCAACAGGTTGCATACATGTGGGGAAGAAAACCGGTGAAATCTCAGGTACTGAAACAAAGATTCTGTGTATTCCTTTAACCGTTGGTATCAGGCTAGAATGGCGAGGTTAAGTGCGTTGTAAAACGCTATAAAAGCGAAACCCCGAGAGGGACTTACGTCTGTCTCGGGGCTCTGGGTAGATTGTTGGTGGCGCGTGGATTAACTCCAGAGGGGCCGGTCCAACTGCTCTGAAAAGGATTTTAAATAGCTATGGCCGAAAGTCAAGTTCCTTATTACTATGAGCAAACTACTAATGAATTGGTGGCAAACCTTTCTGACAAAAGATTCAAGCCCTACCTGATTAATGCGGGCTTCAAAAAAGAGTTCGCATTTGCGTTGTACTTATATAACGCCAGAATGGCAAAATCATTTCTTTACCCCCTCCATGTGCTTGAAGTCACCTTAAGAAACCGTATTCACAGCGTTTTCAGAAAGCAATTTAGCGACAACTGGTGCCACGACAAATACTTTAGAAGTATACTTTCTTCTGAGAGTCGAAACGTGCTGGATATGGGAATTGATCGGGCCAATACTCATGATGTTGAGGATGTAGTATCAACCCTATCATTTGACTTTTGGTCTAATCTTTTTCGTCCCGAATATGACCGCGATATCTGGCAAAATCTGATGGTAAAACTCCTTCCTTCTCAAAATATCACAAGAAAAGAATTTCAGAAAAGAGTCAAACTACTCAACAACTTCCGCAACCGAATCGCCCATCACGAGCCGATCCATAAACTTGATCTCAGTGAGTTGCATAAAGTTATTTTAGAGACACTGCAATGGATTTCTCCAGAGATGTCAGTATGGGTCAAACATTTTTCTACTGTAAACTCCAGTCTGCGTACCCGTCCTCACCTAAATGCCAATGACACCGTAAGTTATAAAACGACCAGCGACAACAATTTTATTCAGGTGTCGCCTGAGGATAATATTGATATCGATTTCTCCAGACGATTTATTGTCTGTTTGAATCAGGATGACCTTGTAGCCGTTATTGAAAAACAACATATAGCTGATTTTCTATACTCACTACGTAATAACGGTGAATTGCTGATCTCCCTTCGGGAGTATACATTTAGTGACGTTATAAATTTTTCATCACTCAAGCTGAATGCTCTCCGATGCCCTCCCACGCTTAATATCACCCACGTATCTTCTCTTCTCAAAAAAAAGGTGATGTACATCGTGATCCAGCAAGATAAGCAAATACACGGGGTTATTGCGAAAGCACACCGTAAATACTGAGCACATTTATGGCTGTGTGATGCAGATCGCTCTCACACAACACGAACTCACTTCCACTCCACAACACCCATATCAGACAAATTTCGATTGCCTTGCTAAACCGGTTTAGTTAATTTTCTACAAAATTACTTTTGGAGATGATGACATGGCAGCACGAGTCTGGTGTTTGGGAGACGCCGTTGTAGATCTGTTACCGGAAGGGCCGGGACGCCTGATGCAGTGCCCCGGTGGCGCGCCAGCCAATGTTGCGGTAGGGATTGCCCGGCTTCAGGGGAACAGCGGATTTATTGGTCGCGTCGGTGATGACCCTTTTGGCCATTTTATGTGCCGGACGCTAGCCGACGAACAGGTGGATACGCACTTTATGACCGCCGATCCTGCCCATCGCACCTCGACGGTGGTGGTCGCACTGGATGAAGACGGTGAGCGTTCATTTACCTTTATGGTGCGCCCGAGCGCCGATCTGTTTATTGAGCCCGATGATTTACCTGAATTCCAGGCCGGAGAATGGCTGCACTGCTGCTCCATCGCGCTGGCGGCGGAGCCTTCACGCGCCACCACATTCACCGCGATGCAATGCGTTCAGGCGGCAGGTGGTTTTGTCAGCTTCGACCCGAATATTCGTCACGATTTATGGCCGGATGCCGCCGACCTGCTCCACTGCCTGAACCAGGCGTTGCAGCTAGCAGATGTGGTGAAACTTTCCGAAGAGGAGCTGGCATTTGCCACCGGTTCAGCAGATATCGATGCCAGCATGCGGCAACTGGCCGAGCAATTCGATATAAAACTGCTGCTGGTGACGCAGGGCAAGGCGGGAGTCAAAGCCTGCCATAACGGCCAGACCTGCCATTATCCGACCTTACCCGTGATCAGCGTGGACACCACCGGTGCGGGCGATGCCTTTGTCGCGGGATTATTGTGGGGACTGGCGCAGCATGGCCTGCCGGAAAACGAACCTCAGCTGGCGGCCCGCCTTGCCAGTGCACAGATCTGTGGCGCGCTGGCGACCACCGCCAAAGGTGCCATGACCGCCCTGCCTTATTTCCACCAGCTTGAGGAGCAACTCAGCTAATTTCTGGCCCGGTTAACGCTGCGTTTTGCGAGCCATCTCACAATCACTAAATCGGTTTAGCAAATTTCATTGCGCGGAGAAATTACCCGTGATTATGATTCAACGCCTAAACCGGTTTAGCAAAAAATAACTTAGTGATGATAGCCTTTCCTCAGGGACGCAAAACAATGAAAAAAAGCACTCTCGCTATAACCCTTGGTGTGTTGTTAGGTTCCGGGTCCGCATGGGCAGCAGATCCCAGCATGAGCAGCATTGAGGCACGTCTGGCAGCGCTGGAACAGCGCTTGCAGGCCGCCGAACAGCGCGCTAATGCCGCAGAAAACCGCGCCGAAGCGGCCGAAAAACAGGCACAGCAGCTGGCCGCTGCACAACAACAGAATCAAACCACGACCACTCAGGTGGAGCAGCGTACCGCCCGTCTGGAACAGAAAGCCACCAGCAGTGATGATGAAGGTTTTGAGTTCCACGGCTATGCCCGCTCCGGCCTGTTAATGAATAACTCGGCATCCAAAACCCAGGGTGGCCCGACGGTAACGCCAGCGGGTGAAACCGGCGGCAACATTGGTCGCCTCGGTAACGAACCGGATACCTATGTCGAACTGAACCTTGAACACAAACAGACGCTGAACAACGGCGCGACCACCCGTTTCAAGGTGATGCTCGCTGACGGACAACGCACCTACAACGACTGGACTGCCTCCAGCAGCGATCTCAACCTGCGCCAGGCCTTCACTGAAATCGGCCACCTGCCCACCTTCACCGGTGCATTCAAAGATTCCACCGTCTGGGCCGGGAAACGCTTCGATCGCGATAACTTCGACATCCACTGGATTGACTCCGATGTGGTGTTCCTCGCCGGGACCGGTGCAGGTATCTATGACATGAAATGGGGTGACGACGCGCGCAGCAACCTCTCGCTGTATGGCCGCACCTTTGGCGATATCGAAAACAACGAAAATACCGCCCAGAACTACATCCTGTCGCTGAATAACTTCTATGGCCCGTTACAGCTGATGGTGAGCGGCATGCGCGCCAGAGATAACGATGACCGCGTGGATACCGATGGCAACAAAGTCAAAGGCGATGCGGCCAATACCGGCATGCACGCCTTACTCGGTCTGCATAACGACAGCTTCTACGGTCTGCGTGAAGGTTCGGCGAAAACCGCCCTGCTCTACGGCCACGGTCTGGGGGCCGAGGTGAAATCCATCGGCTCCGATGGTGCCCTGCTGCCGGAAGCCAACACCTGGCGTCTGGCAAGTTATGGCATCACGCCACTGGGCGGAGGCTGGCATATCGCTCCGGCGTTGCTGGCGCAAAGCAGCAAGGATCGGTACGTCAAAGGTGACAGCTATGAATGGGCCACGGCTAACCTGCGCCTGATTCAGGAGATTACCCAGAATTTCGAGATGCAGTACGAAGGTTCTTATCAATATATGGATCTGCGTCCGAAAGGCTACAACAGCCGTAACGCAGTAAGCGGCAGCTTCTACAAACTCTCCGTCGCGCCAACGCTGAAGGCCGGTGACGTGGGCGAATTCCTGAAACGTCCGGAAATCCGCCTCTTCGCCACCTGGATGGACTGGGATCATCGCCTGGATAACTATGCCAGTGATGATGCCTTTGGCAGCAACGGCTTCAAGGCCGGTGGTGAATGGAACTTCGGCGTACAAATGGAAACCTGGTTCTGATCCTGCGGCCCCTCGGGGCCGCTTCAGCCGGGCTGATAGCATAATAACGAGAAGACAGAGGTAAGTATGGATTTTGCAAAAATTTCCCGGTCGCTACTGCCGTTGCTGGGAGGCAGGGACAATATTGCCAGCGCCGCGCACTGCGCCACGCGCCTGCGACTGGTACTGGTGGATGATGCTAAAGCAGATACCGATGCCATTGGCAAAATCGATGGCGTGAAAGGTTGCTTTCGCAATGCCGGTCAGTTGCAGGTTATTTTCGGTACTGGTGTGGTTAACAAGGTTTATGCGGCGTTTATCACCGAGGCGGGCATCAGCGAATCGAGCAAATCAGAGGCAGCTGATATCGCCGCGCGTAAACTGAATCCGTTCCAGCGCATCGCCCGTTTGTTGTCGAATATTTTTGTGCCGATCATTCCCGCCATCGTTGCTTCCGGCCTGCTCATGGGCCTGCTGGGGATGGTCAAAACCTATGGCTGGGTGAATCCTGATAATGCGCTCTACATCATGCTCGACATGTGTAGCTCGGCGGCGTTTATCATTTTGCCGATCCTGATTGGCTTTACCGCCGCACGCGAGTTTGGCGGTAACCCCTTCCTCGGCGCCACCCTCGGCGGCATCCTCACCCATCCGGCCCTGACCAACGCCTGGGGAGTGGCGGCAGGCTTCCACACCATGAACTTCTTCGGTATCGAAGTGGCGATGATTGGCTACCAGGGCACGGTGTTTCCGGTGCTGCTGGCAGTGTGGTTTATGAGCATGCTGGAAAAACAACTGCGCCGGGTGATCCCGGATGCGCTGGATCTGATTCTGACGCCTTTCCTCACAGTGATTATCTCCGGCTTTGTCGCGCTGCTGATTATCGGCCCGGCCGGTCGCATGCTGGGCGATGGCATCTCCTTTGTGCTCAGCACCCTGATTACCCACGCTGGCTGGCTGGCGGGACTGCTGTTTGGCGGGTTGTATTCGGTGATTGTCATCACCGGTGTGCATCACAGCTTCCACGCCATCGAAGCCGGTCTGCTGGGCAATCCTTCCATTGGTGTCAACTTCCTGCTGCCGATCTGGGCGATGGCTAACGTGGCACAGGGGGGAGCCTGTCTGGCGGTATGGTTTAAAACTAAAGATGCGAAGATCAAAGCCATCACCCTGCCCTCGGCATTCTCGGCGCTACTGGGCATTACCGAGGCCGCTATCTTTGGTATCAACCTGCGTTTTATGAAACCCTTTATCGCCGCGCTGATCGGGGGTGCCATCGGCGGAGCCTGGGTGGTCTCGGTGCATGTTTATATGACCGCAGTCGGACTGACAGGGCTGCCGGGTATGGCGATTGTGCAGGCCAGCTCTCTGCTTAATTATGCGATTGGGATGGTGATTGCCTTCAGTACCGCCTTCGTTCTCTCTTACCTGCTCAAATACAAAACGGACTCTGAATAATGGCTTCCTCAACACTTTTGCCCGCCATTTTACAGGCGGTGATGCAGGGCCAGCCCAGGGCGCTCAGTGACAGCCACTATCCTGGCTGGCACCTGGCTCCGGTAACCGGCCTGCTCAACGATCCCAACGGGTTTATCCACTTTGCCGGTCGCTACCATTTGTTCTACCAGTGGAATGCGCTTGGCTGCCAGCATAAGCATAAATGCTGGGGACACTGGAGTTCGGCGGATCTGCTGCACTGGCAACACGAACCTATTGCGCTGATGCCCGATGAGGACTATGACCGCAGCGGCTGCTACTCCGGTAGCGCCGTCGATAACCAGGGCGTGCTGACGCTGGTCTATACCGGCAACGTCAAATATGACGACGGCTCGCGCACCGCCTGGCAATGTCTGGCGGTGCAAAATAGCGCCGGTGGTTTTGATAAAACCGGCCCGGTGATTGCGCTGCCGGAGGGTTACACCGGGCATGTGCGAGACCCGAAAGTGTGGCGGCACGGAGATGACTGGTACATGGTGCTGGGCGCGCAGGACCAACAATTGCAGGGCAAAGTGTTGCTGCTGCGCTCAGCGGATTTACACAACTGGCACAATCTCGGAGAGATTGCCGGAAGCGGTCTTGGTGGCCTGGGAGAGGCAGGTTATATGTGGGAGTGCCCGGACATGTTCTCCCTCGGTGACAGCACTTACCTTATCTGCTGCCCGCAGGGCGTGACGCGGGAAGAGAAACGCTATCTGAATACCCATCCGAGCGCGTATCTCAGCGGTCAACTCGATTACGACAAGGTCCATTACCAGCACGGAGCGTTGCGGGAACTGGACGCCGGATTCGAGTTTTATGCGCCACAAACCACACTCACCGCCGACGGGCGACGCCTGCTGGTAGGCTGGATGGGTGTGCCGGACGGCGAAGAGATGTCTCAACCCACCGTCGTCCAGGGCTGGATCCACCAGATGACCTGCCTGCGTGAACTGAGTTCGCGGGAGGGCAGACTTTATCAGCAGCCCATCGCAGAATTGCAGGCATTACGCGGGGAAGAGCAGCGTTACCTCGGCCCCGCTGATGCGGCCCCACCGTTAGAGGCGCAACGGCTGGAACTGTTGCTGGAAAGCCAGGGTGAGTTGACGCTGAATTTTGCCGACACGCTGATTCTGGAGTGGCGTCAGGATGAACTGCGCCTCGCCCGCCGCAGCCTGGAGACCGGTGAGTGGCTGTATCGTTACTGGGAAGGAACCGCCAGCCGTTTGCAGATCCTTTGTGACCACTCCAGCGTGGAAATCTTTATTAACGACGGTGAAGGCGTGATGAGCAGCCGTTACTTCCCGGCCCATCCGGCACGTTTAATCCTGAGCGGCAGCGCAGATCTGCAAGCCCGCTACTGGTCGTTACGTCACTGCATGATAGAATAAGTCATTGTTTCATTAACCGATGCATTGTCGTGAGAAAAACAAAACGCGTTACCATCAGTGATATCGCCGCGCTGGCAGGGGTGTCAAAAGCCACTGCCAGCCTGGTGCTGAACGGCCGTGGTAAAGAGTTGCGCGTGGCGAAGGAGACGCGGGAGCGTGTGCTGACGCTGGCGCAGCAACACCATTATCAGCCGAGTATCCATGCCCGTCTGCTGCGTGATGACCGCAGCCATACGCTGGGGCTGGTGGTGCCGGAAATCACCAACCACGGTTTCGCCGTGTTTTCTCACGAGCTGGAAAATCTGTGTCGCGAAGCGGGCCTGCAACTGCTGATCTCCTGTACCGATGAAAATGCCGGGCAGGAAATGGTGGTGGTCAATAACCTCGTGGCGCGCCAGGTGGATGGTCTGATCGTTGCCTCCAGCATGTTGAGCGACAGTGACTACGTAAAACTCAGCGAACAACTGCCGGTGGTGTTGTTTGACCGGCATATGAACGATACACAGCTGCCACTGGTGATCACCGACTCCATTACCCCCACAGCCGATTTAGTGGAACGACTGGCTCGCGCCAGACCTGATGAGGTTTACTTTCTCGGCGGCCAGCCGCGCCTGTCACCCACCAAAGATCGTCTGGCGGGTTTTATGCAGGGGCTGGAACGCGCAGGAGTGGCACCACGGCCGGAGTGGATTATTCACGGCAACTATCACCCCAGCAGTGGCTACGAGATGTTTGCTGCGCTATGCGCCAGACTCGGACGCCCACCTAAAGCGCTGTTTACCGCCGCCTGCGGCTTGCTGGAAGGGGTACTGCGTTATATGAGTCAGCATCATTTGCTGACCAGCGATATCCGCATCGCCAGTTTTGATGATCACTATCTTTATGACTCGCTGTCTGTGCCTATCGACACCGTAGAACAGAACGTGCCGCGTCTGGCGCAGGAGTGTTTCTCCATGCTGACGCAGATGATTCAGGGACAGGACCCGGAACAAAATCAGATCATCCTTCCCGCTACGCTGCGCTTACGCTCGGTGTAGATCCTGGTGTCTAAAAAAGGGGCTCCCAATTCGGGAACCCCTTATTGTACTCCTGCCGGAAAGGAATAAGACAGGTTATTTAATTTCGGTGACGAAGTTTTCACGGCTACGACGAACTTTCTTCAGGTTCACCAGCCAGTCGCCTTCTTCAGCACGGTAGCCCAGCGGCAGAATGATCACACTGCGCAGACCTTTCTCTTTCAGACCAAGGATTTCATCGACCGCTGCCGGGTCAAAACCTTCCATCGGTGTCGCATCAACTTCTTCAAAAGCTGCGGCAATCATCGCACTACCCAGCGCGATGTATGCCTGACGCGCCGCCGACTGATAATTACCTTCAGTGCCACGCTCAGCAACAATGCCCAGCAGCATCTGACGGTAATTCTCCCAACCCTCATTACGGAAGCCCCTGACTTCATTGGTCAGATCGAACATCATATTGACGCGTTCGGGGGTGATGTCATCCCAGGCAGCAAACACCATCAGGTGAGAACAATCGGTAATCTGCGCCTGATCCCACGCCACAGCACGAATTTTTTCACGGATTTCTGCGTTGGTAATGACCATCAATTCAAACGGCTGCAATCCGCTGGAGGTCGCGGTTAAGCGCACGGCTTCAATGATGCGTTCCAGTTTGTCGTCTGGCACCACTTTGCTGGCATCAAATTTCTTGGTTGCGTAACGCCAGGCAAGTTTGTCATTAAGAGTGGTCAAGATATCTTCCTTATGGTGTTTGAGAACGCAGGCCACATCAGGGCGGCCTGCAAAGCGTTTCAGAGGATATCAGCAGTTTTGGATTGCCGCTGAAGCAGAACGAGCTGTTATGGGAAGTGAGGGGTGGCAGAGTGAGTTAGCTTAAAGCTTTCGTTTTACCGCATCGGAATAAACTTCCGACCTTTCACGTTTACCAACAGCAACAACAAATACCACCACCTTTTCATCAATGACCTGATATACGAGTCTGTATCCAGAAGATCGCAGCTTAATCTTATAGCAATCAGGCATTCCCCGAAGCTTGTTAGCTTCTATACGAGGTACTTCCAGCACTTCTGCCAGTTTCTTCTTGAGCTGTTCTCGTATGGTTGAACCGAGTTTACGCCATTCCTTTAACGCACGTTCGTCAAACTCCAGATGATAAGCCATTAAAGGTCATCCAGCGTCACTCGTACTGGCTGCGGATTGCGAAGTCGTTCACGGACAATTTCGATGAGTTCAGAATCTTCGTCGCTCAACAGCGTCTGTTTGAATGGAAGTCTTTGATTCTCAGCAATGTATTCAAGTGTCATACGCAGCGCTTCGGATGGAGTGACACCCATTTTCTCCAGCGCTGCGTAAGAACGAGCCTTGAGTTCATCATCAATACGAAGATTTATGCTACCCATACAGCACTCCTCACAATAAATGTATTTACAAACGTCATTACAATTATTGCATGGTTAGTAGCCAGTCACAACCTCGCCTGATGATGCTTTTAAGACCTGATACCTCACCTGGCACATCATTTACGATACAAGGCAGGAATCTTATTAACTTAATAAATTAACATGATAATCAGAAATCCACATAACCCTACCCCTTAAACCATCACAAACTCAGGTGGGTTGAAGGCCGTCACTTCTGGTAGCGGTTCGTTCCAGGCAACGATCTCGACCCAGCAACTCTGCGCGCTACAGCCCTGCCCCAGTCTTGAACTGCCACGATCCTCCGTCAGCACGTTCGGATTACCGTGTTTATCGAGTGAATCTGTCAGGCTTGGGTCCTGCGGGTCATACCAGGCCCCCGTTGACATCTGCACCACACCGGGACGAATGTCTTCACTGAGATGAACACCTGCCAGAATGGCGCCGCGCTGATTAAACACCTTCACCACGCTGCCTTCGCTGATGCCACGAGTCGCCGCATCAAGAGGATGCATCCACAGCGGTTCCCTACCCTGAATCTTGGTTTTACGGCTCACGCTTCCGTGATCGTATTGGCTATGCAGGCGAGTTCGCGGCTGGCTGGAAAGCAGATGCAGTGGCCATTGAGCGGCGATTTCACGCTGTGACTCAGCTTCAGGTTCATACCAGAACGGATGCCCCGGACACTCTTCATAACCGAAATCGGCCACGGTCTGGGAAAATAACTCGATTTTGCCGGAAGGGGTTGGCAGTGGTGCCAATTCCGGGTTGTCACGGAAGGCTTTCAGGAAAATCTGCGGTTCGTCTGGACGCGCATACTCCAGCATCCCCTGTGCCCAGAAATCATCGAAAGCAGGCAAATCAATACCATCAGCCAGCGCACGCGGTCTTGAACCGTCATAAATAAAGCGCAGCCATGCATCGGCATCTCGTCCTTCACTAAAACTCTCGCCAAACCCCATTTTCTCCGCCAGCGCTTGGAAGATGGCGTAATCATCCCGCGCCTCTCCCTGCGCGGCAATATGCTGGCGCATGGCAATAATAAAACCATCATTACTGGAGCTGCCGATATCGTTGCGTTCAAGCGAGGTGGTAACCGGGAAAACGATGTCAGCGAATTTCGCCTGGGCAGTCCAGTATTGCTCGTGTACCACCACGGTATCCGGCTGACGCCAGGCCTCAACCAGACGATTCAGATCCTGATGGTGGTGGAAAGCGTTACCGCCTGCCCAGTAAACCACACGGATATCAGGATAAGTGCAGTCCTTTCCGTCAAACTGATAGTGGCCGCCAGGATTCAGTAGCATGTCCGAAAGACGCGCCACCGGGATGATTTCGTTGACCGCGTTGGTTCCTGCCGGGAAACGCGGGCCGGAGAAAGTACGACGTACCGAACCCGCCAGGTTGGTGCTGGCATAGGCAAAACCGAGGCCACCACCCACGGTGCCAATCTGGCCAATCATCGCCGCCAGTGCCACAGTTGCCCAGAAGGTTTGCTCCCCCTGGAACGCGCGTTGTAGTGACCAGGCGATATTAATCATGGTGCGTTTTGCCACCATCTTGCGCGCCAACTCGCGAATGACTTGCGCCTCTATCCCCGTAATGGCGGCCGCCCACTCCGGCGTTTTTGCCTTGCCGTCTTTGTGGCCCAGCAGATAGTCCCGATACTCGGCAAATCCGACGGTGTGACTGGCAACAAAACGGGCGTCGTAGAGTGATTCATCAATCAGCACAAAACTCAGTGCCAGCAACAACGCCGTGTCACTGCCCGGTTTCAGTGAAAGCCATTCCGCGTTAGTGACACCGGAAAGATCGTTTTTAACCGGGCTGACGTTGATAAAATGGGTGCCGTTGCGCTGCATCTCCCCCAGCCAGTGTTTGAGAGAGTGATCGTTTGCTGCGCCACCATTAACCTGCGAATTACGTAAAGGCAGACCACCAAAAGCGACAAATAGCTCGCAATGCTCGGCCAGCGAAGACCAGTGAGTATGCTGCTTCTGCAACACATCCAGCTCTCCGATGATATGCGGCAACAACCGCTCGGCCGCAGCCAGGCTATAGGTGTTGGTGCTATCAGTGTAGCCACCCAGATGATTGAAGAAACGGTGTAACTGGCTTTGCGCGTGATGGAAGCGACCCGCACTCGACCAGCCATAAGAACCGGCATAAAACGCCTGGTTTCCGTGGGTCTGCTTCACCCTTGTCAGCTCATCGGCGACCAGCGCGATGGCCGTTTCCCAGCTCACTTCAACAAAGGGTTCTTTACCACGACCATGACGTGAATCGCGGCCATGCTGGAGATAACCGAGACGCACTGCAGGACGACGGATACGGCTAGGGCCATCCACCGCACCGACCAGAGACTGGCCGATCGCTGAAGGGTTGCGGTCCCATTCGACCGGCTCGATGCCAGCGAGGGAGCCATCGGAAGTGGACACGCGATAAGTGCCCCAGTGCATAACGGCGAGGTTGTGATGTTTGGTCATGGTGATTTGCGATGTAATTGACGTTATTGGTATCCCGTCACAGTAGCACAGAGGGAAATGTGCAGGGATAAAATATCTATCCTGTACTCCTCCCCCTCCCCTCTCGCCCGGAACGTGACACGTTAAACACGGCGAAACGATGTTCCGCGTGACTACCTCGTTTTAGGTGATAAGTTTTTTATATGGGAAGAACCGTTAAAACATTTCTACTTTGGGAGTAGCGAATTATTTCACAAATAAAAAAATGGATGCCCCATGTTTTCAATCGCCACCTGCCCCCATCACTTCTTTGTGCCCCTGGTTCAACCTCCGGCACCTGGTAACGCGTGGGGATCACAGACATTCTCTGGCGGATGTTCTTATGCGAGAAATGTCGTTGATACACCCCGTTCCACCTCTGCTGTTAATGGGGATGTTTCCCGCCATACCCCGCTCTCGCTTTCTGCGGCGACCGATGAATCACATTCCATAACGCTAAATATGTGCGATATGCCGCCTGGCGAAGTTGATATCGGACGGACTTTTGATAAGGATTTCACAGCAATTGATATTGATGAACTTCCCGAACAGTCGGTTTTTGTGAAGGATTTTATCGCGATTGAGATGCCAGAATTTGTTGCAGAAATGTCTAAAACCGACTTTTCTCAGTTGTTAAATAATTTTCGCACTGTTTTTTCACGCAACCTTGCATCCGTAGGCTTGTCCACCGCTGCGCGTGAAGTTGTCAGGCATGGTGTGTTGTCACACTTATCGACAGTTGCTCCAGCAGCCGTCACCACAGCGGGTGTTATCTCCGGCCTGCTTCCTGTTCTTTTGCAATTTGCAGGGTTAGCAACAGATGTTTATCAGGGAAGGCAAACAGCGCAGAGTAATTGCGCTCGTCTGGCTAACATCGTCATGGTGACCGGGGCAATGGCCGGACTCGCCTGTTCTGGTGGTCTTGCTGCAGCGGCTCCAGCATTAATTTCTGCTTTCTGGGTTTATGTACCCGTTCGCGATCTGTGCCAGTATTTCCTCACGTTACGTGATAATGCGACACCCGCTGCCGTTTTGCCTGCGGTAATCTGTGCAGCTGGGGCTTATGCCGTCAATCAAACGTTGGTTTGTCTCGCGATGGCTCATGTTGCAGACTCCCTTGCGGCTTTAGGTCCGGTAACGGCCAATGTTGTCTCTGCAACCAGTCTGAATATCATTGGAGAAACGGTGGAGCACATTACCTGTCGTCAGTTACATGCCTACTTCACCGATGCAGGGACACTGCAAATTGATTGTCATTTACGCTCCGGTGAGGAGATAAACTGGCAGAACGTTAGCGACCTGATAACCATCCCCATTGCCAGTCGTTCGAGCTTATTTGCTGCCACCTATGCTAATACTTTTGCGATTCAGGGCGGTGATTTTGTTGATAGTGTCACCGCAGCAGGAAGTCTGGCTTTAGGTTATCCCATGTTTATTTACAGTGCTGAGCATAAGTCTGGCCTCACGGCTAAGGCTGATAAGATATGAGGGCTGTCGGATACATAGTGTCGAGCATAGGATTTTGTGCGTGGTAAAGCATCAGATGATTCACAGAGGACAATCCATCCTGATTTTATGGTCTGGCTTTTTTAAATTCTTAACAACGGATAAATTAATATCTTGTTATGATATTAATTTATTATAATAACAACATGATAGCTTCATCTTTTACTAACCTCTTATCTTGTTATTATGTTGGTATTATTGATGTATTGTTATCTTAACAAGATAGTATGATGATAATTCCATTTTTTGTTATCTTGTTAATTATGTTGAATTGACACTCTTCTTTTCCCGGTTTGGTTCCCCGCCCTCATGATGTTACATAGCTTCTGCAGCCTGGTGATCCTCTCAATCCGGTGCCCTCTGCGCCTGCACATAGCCTGTTATAAGCCATCAATAATTAACTTGTTAAGATGATAAGTTATGAAGTTAGCAGGATCACTGTATATTCTCATACTACATTAACTTCATAACATGTTATTAAGATAACAATATAAGCTCATGCTGGTGGCTTAGTGGCTTAGTGGCTTAGTGGCTTAGTGGCTTAGTGGCTTAGTGGCTTAGTGGCTTAGTGGCTTAACAAGATATTAAAATGACATATTATGATCTCAGCAACTTATTATCTTAATAATTTTATTTACCCACCCTTGTGCCCTGACACAACATCACATCGTTATCGAGGTCCACGTTAAGACCTCTCTTTTAGCGAACATCTTCGAACTATCACAAATGGAGAGATGATTGATCGTCTCACAGGGTGGGGCCTGAAAAACGAGTGTTCTCCTGCTGGTACACAACCAATCAGCTGATTAATAAGTCTACAAAACACCGCTGCTTTCTGGTGTACAGCTTCATGTCTGTGCTGCAGAAACATCACTACGATGATAGCTCAATAAAAATTAACTTAATAAGTTAACAAGTATAGAACCATATGACTTTGCATAATTTACTAAGTTAATATCTTGGTAAGTTATCATCATAATGTACAACTTGCCTTTCCTTGAAAACCGAGGACAAATTGTTAGATTATTAAGATAATAAGTTAATCTATTATTAACTTATAGCACCTTGATTAGCACATACCTCCTGACACTCGCATACGTCGCACCAACCAGGAATGCATAAATGAGTAGGGGAGAAATTAACCGCAGCATACTTATCACTCTCAATATTTTTCGTAAACACCTTAAGTAAGACGAGTCCAGACCCAGTGGGCAATGGTGCGAATCCCCCAACCCACAATTACCAACTTAACATGATAACAAGATTATTAGCCCAGGGATGTCAGTACAAACTTAATCTTAACAAGATAATTTCTTAACTATTTATTTATAATCATATGATTACATAATCACGATGTACATTGTTATCACAAGATAACATCTTAACAAGATGGTATCTTGTCTTGTTGTTATCCGCAGATCTTGTTAAGATATGATGATTACAACATTTCGCTTTGCACTTTTATCGTTATTAATGGAGGTCATCGATGATTATCGTACTGGGAAGTCAGAAGGGTGGGGTAGGCAAAAGTACCCTGGCTGTTTCTCTCGCTGCAGGATTGCTTTCTCGTGGCTACAGAGTGCTCATCGTGGATGCCGATGACCAGAAATCCGTATTAACCTGGTATAATAACCGTCCTGAATCACTCCCGCATATTCCTGTAACCGGAGCCTCCGGCAATATCAAAGCTATGCTTAAAGAGCATGCGAAATCTTACGACTACATCATTGCTGACTGCGCTGGCCGAGACAGTGCAGAAATGCGCAGTGGTTTGATGGCGGCAGATGTCTTCATTTCACCTCTGCGTCCATCGCAAATGGACCTCGATGTGGTGCCTCATACCTGCTCTGTGTTCACAGCTGCTAAGGACTTTAACGAAGAAGTGAAAGGGTATCTTGTGCTGAACATGACCCCAACCAATATGTTCGTTAATGAAGGCAACGAAGCCGCTAAGGTTCTGGAAGATTTCCCTGAAATGAAACTGGCTGAAACTCGTATCTGCGATCGTAAAGCTCACAGGGATGCCTGGGCAGAGTCTATGACCATTTATGAGACAGAAAACAGTAAAGCTAAAGATGAAGTTGAAAGGCTGATCCAGGAGGTCATCTTATGAGAAACAGAGCTGGCGTTTCGAAAGAAAGAGAGAATGACTTCATTAATGGCGGAACTGCGGCCTTAACCACAACGGGCGCTCCGCAACCAAAAGCACCCGATCCTGAGCCAGTAAAGAAGGCGAAAGCTAAACCAGTCAGTATCTCGTTTACCGATGAGAACCTTAAAGATATCGACAATCGTATTCGTAATGAAATCCTGGCCGGGGGTTCACGAGTAAACCGTTCTGACATTGTTCGTGCAGCCATTCTCGGACTGGAGCATTTATCTGATGAAGAAATATCAGTGCTAATCAGTAAAGCCAAACTGCAATAAACATCATATTAAACAACCAGGTTGTTATCTTAATAAGATCATAACCTGGTTGTGACATTGTCACTTCATAAAATTGCTTATGGCAAAGTAAGATACCGCTTCTAAGCCAACTACATTCGTCAGTCCCTCCTGTCTGCATCTGTCTTATTAACTTGTTAAGATTTCAAACGTTCTGATTAGACAAACAAGATTTATACTCGGGCTGAGGAATCAGATGCGACTGGTACAGGCTATAGCGCTAAAACGTTCTGTACGCTCTCAGAATGCGTTATTACGGTTTGTACAGGGGGAAGGTGCTACTCTGTCATTTTAAATGCTGTAAGGGGCTTACAGTAGGATCTTTTGAACACTAAGCCTCGATCGTTCTCAGAAGTATCAATTTGCAGCTCTATCGCGTGTAAATTGCACGGACTTTTGCCATTCAATTCTGCATGATCCTGGATTAGGGGTAGAAAACTCATTGCTGACAGATAAAGCAATTGGAAAGCTAATCAGGGCCTGATTTCCTACTTTAACCATCAATTGCTTTCACAATGGCAAAATGTCAGCAGTAATCAATCTACGTACTTACCAGGATCTGGTGAGCTAAGAGGTCATCGATCCATCTGCTAAGTTGGTTTTATCGTTCTTTAAGCGACTGGTCAGGAAGCGATTACCACCGATATCTCAGCAAGATATCCACTTATCCACTGATTAGATCCCAATTAATTAGATCCATTGTAGATCCAATAGAGATCCCAAACAGATCCCCGATCGTCGCAGCCCGCACCAGCACTGGCCTGAGAGGGTGTCAGCATAAGCTATAGCAAGTGAAATATAAACTGTAGTGAGAGAACCATAAACTATAGCAGGCTAAATATAAGCTGTAGTTGGAAAACGACATAAGCTATAGTGAGCAAAATACACTGAACACTGATATTGCTGTGGATTGTTTTTCTCCCTTATCTTCATGCAATTAGGCTCACTCTGCGTGAGTTGTTGTTCTGTAATTCACAATCCTGATGCTTCGATCTTTTCAACGATCATCGACGAAAACCGTGAGAATGCCCGTGGACAGCGAGAATCTAGACCTGAAGAAACTGTTTGAGGAAAAGGATAAGAATACAGGTGAGGTCATCACGCTCACACCTAATGCCAACAATACGGTTCAGCCGGTTGCATTAATGCGTCTCGGTGTTTTTGTTCCTACGCTTAAATCACTGAAAAACAGTAAAAATAAAACCTTTGCCACCACGGATGCCACCGAAGAGCTGACCCGACTTTCCCTCGCAAAAGCCGAGGGCTTCGATAAAGTCGAGATCGTTGGCCCGCGTCTTGATATGGACAACGATTTCAAGACCTGGGTCGGGATCATTCATTCTTTTGCCAAGCACAAAGTCATTGGTGACAAGGTACAGCTGCCGTTCGTTGAATTTGCCAAGCTATGCGGGATCCCTTCAAGCCGCTCGTCTAAGAAGCTCAGAGAGCGTATCAGCCCCTCTCTGAAGCGTATAGCAGCGACAACCATCTCATTCACTAGCAACATGGGGGATGATGGTAAGGAATATATCACCCACCTGGTGCAATCAGCCTATTACGATACCAAAAAAGACATCGTTATCTTGCAGGCAGATCCCAAACTGTTTGAACTTTATGAGTTTGATCGCAAAGTACTTTTGCAACTTAAAGCGATCAATGTGCTGAAGCGTCGTGAATCAGCTCAGGCGCTGTATACCTATATCGAAAGTCTGCCAAAAAATCCTGCCCCCATTTCTCTGGCTCGCCTGCGCGACAGGCTTAACCTGAAGTCTCCGGTTTTCTCACAAAACCAGACTGTAAGGCGCGCGATGGAGCAACTGAAGGAGATTGGCTATCTGGACTACTCAGAAGTGCAGCGGGGCCGTAGCGTCTATTTCAACGTGCATTATCGCCGTCCTAAGCTCAAAGCACCGAAAAATGAGAGCGCTGAAAATCCTCAGCTTCCGACTCAAGCTCCCGCAACGCCGGCAGAGCCAGTTGATACAGCGCTTCAGGAAAAACTCGAACTTTTGAATAAGTTAGGGATCTCGATGGCCGACCTTGAGAAACTGTTCAAAGCTAAGTGATGGATATAAGCTGTAGTGAGTAGGTTACTCACTACAGCTTATACTTGCCCTTCTAAATACTCTCCATAGTTTATATTTTTCAGCTAACTCTCTGATCTTAATTTAACTAATTACCCCGTTCACATAATTTTCTTCGTGAAGGTTACTCACTATAGCTTATCTCCCTACTCACTATAGATTATGCCATATGCTGTAGTGAGTAGATTACTCACCATAGCTTATGCAGGGGAGGGGGGTTGGCAAGAATCTACTCACTACAGTTGATAAAAGGGGGTGTGACATCTTATGACCTACTCCCTCCAGCTTATGTTGCTACATCCGCGGCAGGGAAGGTTACTCGCTATACCTTATATATAGTCTGGGGAGAGTAATCTACTCACTATAGCTTATATTCAGTTACCCCCCTGGTAACCACTAACCTGCAACTTATTGATTTTATTTTTGTTAGCAACCACTAACTTCATCGTTTAAATCACAACTTACTCACTATAGATTATGGTTACTCCCCACAGCTTATGAAGTATCACGAGAGATGATCTACTCCCTATAGCTTATATATAAACTATAGGGAGTAGAGATAATCACGTTGATTTGAGGCAATGGCATCGGTTCTTAAAAGCAGCTTATTAGCAATAACATAATCTTATCAGTAGCTTACATGAATTAAATACAGCCTGTGACAACGTCACTTATATTATGGCAATATGCAGACTTATCACAAAATCAGTGTCAGCTGAAAGAGTGGTATAGATATATCTTTATGATATTAAAAGATTTTAAACTCAAAATATCGGAGTTAAAGACTGATGTTATCTGAGCTGTAATCAGTCCTGAGTAGCCAGATATAAGCTGTAGTGAGTAGATAAGGCATGAGTGTTGACAGAACTGAAGGCATCAGCAACCAGGTAAGAGGATCCTGCATAACCAGATAAGATCTGCCATGGGCTTAACAGGGGGCTTGCACCTGGAAAGTCAGCAAAAGGGAAGACGATAACAACAGGGCTGTCAGTCAGACATGTTTGAAGCCAGAAAGTAAAACTCCTGCCAGCTGTACAGGAGTTTCATTGAAACGCATTGGACAGATAATCAGCAGAAGCCCATCAGATGTCCTGACCACTGGTGCTATTTAGCGGCCAGGAATCGAACAGGTAACCATCGAAGTCAATATCATCGACGTCAGAGAATTCCAGCAAGCGCTGTTTAACATTTTCCAGATGTTGCCACATTGCCATTTTGGCGGCACGGGCATCTTTTTTGATAAGTGTAGCGAGGATCTTTTTATGATCATCTAACCATTGTTTGCGGTAGCTGGTGTTAATCAGATGACGGTGCAACTGGCTCCACATCACATTGTCTTCACGCCACTGCCAGGACTGTTTAAACAGCTCCACCAGCATGCTGTTATGGGTTGCTTCGGCAATTGCCAGATGGAAATTGCGGTCACCGTTTTCTGAGCTATTCACGGCACCGGAAGCCAGCTCTTTTTCCTCCAGCTCCAGCGCCTGACGCATTTTCACAATATCTTCGCGGGTGGCCTGGAGTGCAGCAAACTCGGCGATGTTACTTTCCAGTAGCTGACGAGCCTGCAACATCTCAAACGGACCAGCATCGTTGCAGGCGGGTTGCGCAGGGACTGGCGGCGACGGATTATCATTAATCACATAGATACCTGCACCCCGCCGCACTTCAATCAACCCTTCCAGCTCCAGCATGATCAACGCCTCACGCACCAGGGTACGCGTGACATTCAGCATCCCGGCAATTTCACGTTCCGGCGGTAGCCGTTCCCCCACAGCATATTCCTTCTGCGTAATCATCCTGCGGAGAAGCTCTCCGACTTCCTGATAAGGGCGCTGTGGTGAGGCATGAATTTTCATAATGCTCTTTCTGCTGATTAAGGGATTAACGATCCCTGAAGCTGCCATCTTCAGAGACAGGCACTATAGCATAGTGATTCTGCTGACCTCACAAAGGGTCGAGCGCAAAGAAACGTTGCGCATTGTTGAAGCAAATATCCTGCACCTTGTTACCGAGCAGCTGTTCATCTTCAGGCAGGATGCCATCCTTCACCCATTGGCGGAAGGGTGGCATTGCATGCGCCACTGGCAAGGGTGTTTTCCATGTTAACTCCAGTCTTAAAGCGTGGGGCCGTAAAGTCAGCCCCGGAAGCCAGCGCTAAAAATAGGCGCGATGGATAGCCAGCTCTACGCCGCGGATTTCCGCCAGCCCTTTCAGGCGACCGATCGCGGAATAACCGGGGTTGGTTTTCTTATGCAGATCGTCCAGCATCTGATGACCATGATCGGGCCGCATCGGAATCAGGTCTTCCTGACCGGCCGCTTTACGGCGATGCTCCTCTTCGGCGATGGCTTTGATTACTGCAAACATATCCACATCCCCGGTCAGATGGGCGGCTTCATGAAAACTGTTCGGATTCTCTTCGCGTTTAGTTGAACGCAGATGGGCGAAATAAATCCGTGAGGCAAAGCGTTTAACCATGCCGGGCAAATCATTCTCTGCCAGTACCCCATAGGAGCCGGTGCACATGGTGAAGCCATTGGCCGGGCTGCTGACGGTATCGATCATCCACTGCAAATCATCCGCATTGGAGACGATGCGGGGTAAACCGAGAATCGGACGCGGTGGATCGTCGGGATGAACCGCCATGCGGACCCCGGCTTCTTCCGCCACCGGAATAATGCTGCGCAGGAAGGTAGCAAAGTTTTCACGCAGCCTTGTTTTGTCGATGCCATCATAGCGCGCCAGTTGTGCACGGAATTGATTGAGCGTGTAACCTTCTTCCGCACCCGGCAGACCAGCGATGATATTGCGGGTCAGGCGTGCTTTGCTTTCGTCACTCATGCTGACGAAACGCTCGGCGGCCTGAGCCATTTCTGCCGCGCTGTAATCCTGCTCTGCTCCGGAACGTTGCAGGATATGCAGTTCAAACACCGCAAACTCGATTTGGTCAAAGCGTAGCGCTTTCGCGCCATCGGGTAGCAGGTATTCGAGATCGGTACGCGTCCAGTCGAGGATCGGCATGAAGTTGTAGCAAACGGTGGTGATGCCACATTGTGCGAGGTTGCGCAGCGACTGCTGATAATTGCTGATCCATTTCTGGCATTGCCCGCTGCCGGTTTTGATCTCTTCATGAATCGGCACGCTCTCCACCACTGACCAGACTAAACCTGCGGTTTCAACGATTTCTTTCCGCTGCATGATCTCTTCAACCGACCACACTTCACCGTTGGGAATATGGTGCAGAGCGGTGACAATCCCGGTTGCGCCAGCTTGTCTTGCATCAGCGAGTGAGACAGGGTCATTCGGACCGTACCAGCGCCAGGTCTGCTTCATGTGTTTTCCTCTCCAGTGAATTTTTAAATTGGTTGACCAATTAAGCCGGGAAATGCGCATCCTTTATCGGCCATGGCACCGTCTGACGCTAAAATTCGACTCTTTACCGCATCATGTCAACCAATAAGGTGAATTTGGTTAACCAGATCACAAATGCGGCACCAACCTGACGACCACCTTGATTAACTGTGTTTCACTCCTGGCGGATGGTCAGAGACGGTTCACAGAAACCGCGCCTCAATAAGACATGACAAATCCTGCGCTGAAACCCTTCCTTCAGCCTCTGTTAACCGCGGGAATTGTTAACCCATGATGTCAATAAAAAGTGGAGAACCAGATGAACCGCAGTTTGAATCCGGGGATAGCTGCCGCAGGCAGTAAGCGAATCTGGCGCAATTTGCGCTGGTGGGTATTGGTGCTGTTTTTAGCTGGCGTCACGGTCAACTACATTACCCGCAACTCATTAGGCATTCTGGCGCCGGAATTGAAAACCAGTCTCGGCATCACCACCGAACAATATTCATGGATCGTCGGAGCATTCCAGCTGGCCTATACCGTCTTCCAGCCCCTCTGTGGTTGGTTAATCGATGTGATTGGCCTGAAAATGGGCTTCCTGATCTGTGCCTCGATATGGGCACTGGCCTGCCTGTTCCACGCAGGTGCTGCCAACTGGGTACATCTGGCTATTCTTCGTTTTGTCATGGGTGGGGCGGAAGCGGCGGCCACGCCAGCTAACGCCAAGGTGATTGGCGAGTGGTTTCCGAGAAAAGAGCGTCCGGTGGCGGCGGGCTGGGCGGGAGTCGGCTTCTCCATCGGTGCGATGCTGGCGCCACCGATTATCTATTTCGCCCATGCTTCCTTTGGCTGGCAGGGGGCATTTCTGTTCACCGGCCTGCTGGCGTTGGCCTGGGTGGTGCTGTGGTGGCTGTTCTATCGCGATCCTGAGCGTCATCCGAACCTGGCAAGCGCAGAACTGGAATTTATCCGCCAGGATAACGAACCCCCGGCAGTTAAACTCAGCTTCTTCAAAGCGCTGCAAACAGTCGCCAAAAACAAACGTTTCTATGGCATCGCCATCCCGGCCTTTATGGCTGAACCCGCCTGGGGGGTATTGAGCTTCTGGGTACCGTTATATCTGGCGAAAGATCTGGGTATGGACCTGAAGCAAATCGCCATGTTCGCCTGGCTACCGTTCCTTGCCGCTGATTTAGGCAGCGCAGCGAGTGGTTATCTGACGCGCATCTATACGCGATTGTTTGGTTTTACTCAGGTTAACTCGGTCGTTGCCAGCTCTGTCACCGGTGCGTTCCTGATGCTCTCCCTCGCGCTGGTGGCGATCACCAAAAGTCCCTATGTCGCCATTGCGTTGATCTCGATCGGCGGTTTCGGCCATCAGATCATCTCCTGCATGCTGAGTGCGCTGGTGGTGGAGAAGTTTGACAAAGGCCAGATGGCGACCGTCAACGGTATGCGCGGCTCCTTTGCCTGGATTTCCAGCTTCCTGTTCTCGCTGGTGATTGGGGTGACGGCCGACAAGATTGGCTTTAATCCCCTGTTCGTGGCGATGGGCTTCTTTGACCTGATTGGTGCGGTATTCCTGATCGCTTTTATTGCTGAACGTCGCGCCCAGCGCGCATGAAAAAGTAGGTAACGATGAAAACGTTAAAAAACTGGTCCCTGGCAGGTTCCGACAAACACCATCTGGCCCTGACCATCGACGACAAACATACGTTATGCCTGTATGTGCTGGAGCAAAATATGTTCCGCGTGGTGATTAAACGTCAGGGGGAATATTCCCTCGACAGAACCTGGAGCATTGCGCCGGAAAGCGACGTGCCGTGGGAAGGCCGCTCGCGTGATAGCCTGGCCGGTTTCACCTTACCTGGCTTCACCTTGCAGGAAATGGACAACACGTTGATTGTCGCGACAGACAAATTGCGCGTCATCATTCGCCAGCCGCTGTCGCTGGAGTGGCAATATCGTGACCGCGCAGGGGAGTGGCAATTGCTCACCAGCGATCGTCCCACCAGCGCTTACCTGCTGAATGCGCATGGCGATGGCGTGGCACATTATCAGCGTCGCATGACTGACGATCGTTACTATGGCCTGGGTGAGAAGGCCGGTGATTTGCAGCGTAATGGCAAGCGCTATGAAATGCGCAACCTGGATGCGATGGGATACAACGCCTCCTCAACCGATCCGTTGTATAAACACGTTCCCTTTACCATCACCCGTCGCCAGGACGTCAGCTTCGGCCTGTATTACGATAACCTCAGCAGCAGCTGGTTCGATCTCGGGAATGAGCTGGATAACTATCACCAGCCGTATCGCCGCTGGCAGGCTGAGAGTGGCGATATTGATTATTACCTGTTTATCGGCGACAAAGTGCTGGATGTCACCAAAACCTTTGTCCGTCTGACAGGGAAAACCTTGTTTGGTCCAAAATGGAGCCTCGGCTACAGTGGTTCCACCATGCATTACACCGATGCGCCGGATGCGCAGAATCAGCTGATGAATTTTATCCGCCTGTGTGAAGAACACGATATTCCGTGTGATTCGTTCCAGCTCTCTTCCGGCTACACCTCGATCAACAACAAGCGTTATGTGTTCAACTGGAACTACGACAAGGTGCCGCAGCCGGAAGCGATGAGTCAGGCGTTTCACGATGCGGGTCTGCGCCTGGCTGCGAACATCAAACCTTGCCTGTTACAGGATCATCCGCGTTATGAAGAAGTGGCAGCCAGAGGGCTGTTTATCCGCGATTCGGAGCAGGATGCCCCTGAGCGTTCGGTGTTCTGGGATGACGAAGGTTCGCACCTCGATTTTACCCATCCGGACGCGGTGGCCTGGTGGCAGGAAAATGTGACCCGGCAACTGCTGGAAAAGGGCATCGATTCCACCTGGAATGATAACAACGAATATGAAGTCTGGGATGGTGAAGCGCGTTGTCACGGCTTCGGCACGCCGATCGCCATCAAGCATATCCGCCCGGTGATGCCATTGTTAATGATGCGTGCCTCAATGGAAGCGCAGCAGCGCTTTGCCCCGGAAAAGCGTCCTTTCCTGATTTCCCGCTCGGGTTGTGCCGGGATGCAACGCTACGTGCAAACCTGGAGTGGTGATAACCGCACCAACTGGACGTCACTGCGTTACAACATTCGTATGGGGCTGGGGATGAGTCTCTCCGGTTTGTATAACGTCGGCCACGATGTCGGCGGTTTCTCAGGGGATAAGCCTGATGCCGAACTGTTTGTGCGCTGGGTACAAAATGGTGTGATGCATCCGCGTTTTACCATCCATTCGTGGAATGATGATCACACCGTCAATGAACCCTGGATGTATCCGGCGGTAACGCCTGCCATTCGCGCGGCAATCGAATTGCGCTACCGCCTGCTGCCGTATCTCTACACCCTGTTGTGGCAGGCGCATGCGGATGATGAACCGATGTTGCGTCCGACCTTCCTCGATCATGAACATGACGCACAAACCAGCGTCGAATGTGACGAATTCCTGCTCGGGCGTGATTTGCTGGTGGCCAGCGTGGTCGAGCCTGGACAGCGTGAGCGTCGCCTGTGGCTGCCGGACAATCAAACCGGCTGGTATGATTTTGCGACGCATCAGTGGTACAGCGGTGGTCAGTGGATCATCCTGGATGCACCGCTGGAGCAGCAACCGATGCTGGTGCGGGCCGGTGCCGGGCTGCCATTAAGCCAGCGTCTGCGCCATGTTGATGCAAGGGCCGACGATCAACGCGAACTGCGACTGTATCCGCTCCAAGGCAAAGGTTCCTGTGCGGGGCTGTTGTTCGAAGATGATGGCGAGTCATGGGGCTATCAGAAAGGTAACGCGTTGTGGCTGAACTGGGAAATGACATGCGATGCGGCGGCCATTCATCTGCGTTTCAACCGCAAAGGAAGTTATAAGCCAGCCTGGCAGACTCTGAAAGTCACCCTGCCAGCAGGCGAAACGCGCCCGCTGTTTATCGATGGTGTTGCCGTAGCCAATGACCAGGCTGAAGTCACGCTGGCGAGTATAGCGACAGCCTGAATTTAAGCGTATTAACCCCGCCGGGGCTTTCTGTCCCGGCTTTGTCTTTCCCCATTATTCCGGCTTGTATATCAATTTTTTGATCGCTATCGAATAAGGCCCTCAAAAAAACCTGTATCATCCTTAATTTACCTGCCCAGGCATGCATATACATCCATTTTTAACATGTATTTAATGAGTATGTTATTAATTATTAAGGATGAAAATTAATGAACGCATCAGATTACCTGAGGTTAAAATTCAGCACCGAAAAAGAGTTAAGTTTAACCTTAGAGAAAGGCATTAAGGGAACAGCAATCGGTGCTTATAATACTCTTGATGATGTATATCACGGAATAGAAAGAGCCTCATGGTATTCGTCATGTTTTTTTGATAAGTATCAGGATGTTTGCAAAGAAATCGGGCATGAAGATTTAAGGATGTTAAAAGCAATAAAGGAACTCTACAGGCGGAGAGACATAATTGCCTTCATGATAGATTTATACATAAAGTATCTTTTTTCTAAGTATGAAGAGAGGCCAATAGAAGCTGCAAATCATGGTTTGAAAAAGACTGCAGGCGTTGTCGCTGGAATAGTTGCTGCTCGTACAACAAATAAAGCCTTCTCTTATTCAATTGCTGAGGCTATTGCTAATGCTACGAATACAACGCTGGCTGTAAAAAATCGTGTTGGCAGTATGGGAATGATTTGGTTTTCTGCCGCGCAAATGTATGGAAAAAATCAAAAATCAGCTATGGCGGCAAGGCGACTCAGGATGTCAGACCCCGGCTATTATCGGTTATTGTACAGGGCAAATCTTGAGATGCTTTATGTTTATATTGAACCAATTATATCTGATATAATCAATGATATTAAGAAAATATCAGATCCAACAGCTGAAGATATTGCAAAAGTCTTAAAGGAATATACATAATGATAAATATCATAAAGAGGATATTTGGCGGCATCCTAATGGAAATTATTCCAATTGGGATAATTGTCTTTATGGCTGTAATTTACGTAACATTTATACCGAATCATTGGGGTAAGTTGACACTAGTAACCATTGCGATAGTTGCCTGGTTTGGTGGTAAGTTCAATGAAAGGTTCTAAATAATCATGTTTAGATAAATATTTTTCAGAATTTGTGAAACCCCCATTCATTTACAATGAAGTGGTATTTTTAATATCCCAGCCAGCTCGTGCTTTTGCACCTTTTCCTCATAAAAATTGATCGTGCCACTGGAGATTGGGTAATGACCCTGCCTTCGTCTTTCTCCATCATTCTGACCTTCACCTTTTGCTCAGCTCCCCAATAGAAAAGAAGGTTTCAATTGTAGATTAATCGATCTACAATTGGTGCAACCACATGCCAGAGGATGCAACCATGAGACAACACGCAGGCAGGCCCAGAGAGTTTGACCCCCAGGATTTTCTCAATTCGGCACTCGATTGCTTTTGGCAGCAGGGCTACCGGGCGACGTCGATGGCGGATTTGATGAAGGCATCGGGACTGGCCAGCGCGAGCATTTATAAACTCTATGCTGACAAACGGTCGATCTTTCTGGCCGCACTTCAGCAATATATGGATGCCGGGCTGGTGCGCGGTAAGCAACGTGATGATGAGCTGACGCCGGTTGATGCCCTGCGTGAGACGCTGGAGTTTGTCGCGCTGGTTTCATCGGGTCCGGAGGGGGAAAAAGGCTGCTTTACCATCGCGGCGGCGTGCGAATTGCTGCCGGGTGACGCTGATGTGCGCGCCAGGGTTGAGTATAAATTCCGCGGTATTGTGGCGCGCCTGACCAGCATTTTGCAGAAAGGCCAGCAGCAGGGCGTGTTCCGCAACGATGAAAGCGCCGCGGTGATGGCCGAATGCATTTTTATGATGCTGGAAGGCATGCGCGTCTACGGCAAGATCAAGCCAGATATTACGATGCTGCGAAAAACCAATGATTTTATTATCAAATCGGTGCAGGGGTAATAATGCTGCCGCCAGGTTCTATTGTGCGCCGCCGCAAAAGGAGAAAAACCATGGTGGTGCTGGAAACGGCCGAACAGGGTGTCTGGTGCGGGTGGATCGACAACGGACGATTCTATAAACGGCGTTTCCCCGCTGACCAGCTGATACTGTGCCAATCCCACGCGGACTTCTGGCCGCTGACATAATAGCTACCCACCTTTAGCCACCCGGCTTCACAAAACAAGAACGCGCATTGCACAAATAACCTTCACACTAAGGGTGCAAAACGCGCTTTTTCTGCACCCCGATAATGCCTCCTGTCCGATGCAGCTGCGGTCGGGCACGCCATCGGCAGGCTGTTTCCGGCCTGCATCACCTCATTTTCTGGCATGAGCGTCAGTCAGCGCCCGTGTTTCTCATTTTGAGAAAGCGGCTATCGAAAATCAGTAATGACACTTTGCGCGCTTTGGCGCTGCTCTTGCTACATCAGTCCCATCTGTTTTTGTTGATTACCTTTTCATTTAACGGTGGAGACTGGTATGGCTCGTTCCCTGGCACGACTGATCAATAAGTATGCTTTAACCGCATTGTTATTAGGCTGCGCTTCTTACAGCTATGCAGGAAAACAGAATGATACCCTGGTGTATGCCTCTGATAATGAGGTGGAAAACATCAGCCCTTACCATAACAACCTGCGCGAAGGGGTGATTCTGGCGCACATGGTGTGGGACACCCTGATTTATCGCGATCCGCAAAGCGGGGAGTATAAACCCGAACTGGCATCAGACTGGAAATGGGAATCCCCCACCTCGCTGTTGTTGCATCTGCGCAAGGACGTGAAATTCCACAATGGCGATCCCTTCACCGCCGACGATGTGGTTTACACCTTCCAGAATATTGCCGGCCCCGGCACGGCATCCGTGGTACCGCAGAGCGTTGACTGGATCGATCATGTCGAGAAAGTGGATGACTACACCGTACGTCTGCATCTGAAAAAACCTTTCCCGGCAGCACTGGAATATCTCTCCGGGCCAACGCCAATCTATCCGGCAAAATATTTCCAGCAGGTGAAACTCGAAGGTTTCAGTAAAGCGCCGATCGGTACCGGACCTTACCGCATTGTTAAAGTGATCCCCGGTCAGGGCGTCGATATGGTGAAAAACCCGGACTACTTCAAAGAAAGCCCGGTTGGACAGCCGAAGATTGGTAAGATCAATTTTGTCGTGATCCGCGATCCGGAAGCCCGTGTTGCCCAACTGATGACCGGCCAGGTGGACTGGATCTGGCGCGTGGCAGCTGACCAGGTCGAACCACTGTCCACCATGCCGAACATCGCGGTGAAAAGTGGTGAAACCATGCGTGTTGGCTTCCTCGCCCTGAACACCAATGCCAGCGGCCCGGAAGGGGTGCCGATGAAGGATCTGCGTGTGCGTCAGGCCATCAACTACGCCATCAACCGCCAGGGGATTGTTGATAACCTGGTGCGGGGCGGCAGTAAGCCGGTCTACACCGCCTGCTTCCGTGCCCAGGTGGCCTGTAATGACAGCCAGGTCACGCACTACAACTATGATCCGGCCAAAGCCAAACAGTTACTGGCGGAAGCGGGTTACCCGAATGGTTTCGATACCGATCTGTGGGCCTATCGCGAGCGTGACTATGCTGAAGCCATCATCGGCGATCTGCGTAAAGTGGGCATCCGCGCCCGTCTGCACTTCGTCCAGTATCCGGTCATGGCAACCGCCCTCAGCTCAGGCCAGGCACCGATGGCATTCAACACCTGGGGATCGTTTTCTATCAACGATGTCTCGGCGTTTACCACCCCCTATTTTGGCGGCAAAGGCAGCGATATCTGGAAGGACAGCGAGCTGACCGCGATGCTGCAAAAAGCTGATGCCACAGTGGATGCGCAGCAGCGCAGCGAACAATATGCCGCCGCGCTGGGACGCATCTCTTCCCAGGCCTATATGGCCCCGTTGTTCTCCTACTCGACGAATTATGCCTTTAACTCGGAACTGAATTTCCAGGATTGGCCAGATGAACTGCCGCGCTTTGCGCAGGCCAGCTGGAAATAGTCAATGGCCGGGGGCTGCGGCTGTTGCTCCCGGATACCACGCCAATAAGGAGCGAACCCATGTTGCGCTTTATCTTTCATCGATTGCTGGTGGCGCTGGCTGTGCTGTTCACCGTGGCGGTGGTCAGTTTTTCCCTGCTGCATCTGTCGGGTGATCTGGCGATAGCCATCGCCGGGCCGGACGCCAGTGCGGAAACCGTCGAACAAATCCGCGTTCAGAACGGGCTGGACCAGCCGCTGGTGACGCAATTTTCGCACTGGTTCTGGTCGGCACTGCACCTGGATTTTGGGCGCTCATTCTATTTTGAAAATACCGTGATGGAACTGGTCGGGCAGCGCATGCCGGTTACGCTCCAGCTGGGTGGCGTCGCGCTGTTGCTGGCGCTGGTGGTGGCGATTCCGCTCGGAGTACTGGCGGCGGTGTTCCGTGATAGCTGGGTGGATCGTTGCGCCATGTTTATCTCGGTACTGGGTCAGGCCATCCCCAATTTCTGGTTCGCGCTGGTGCTGATCCTGATATTTGCGGTGGGGCTGAAGTGGCTCCCGGTCGCCGGTAACGGCAGCTGGCAACATTTTGTCCTGCCCGCAGTGGCGCTGGGCTACTACGCCATGCCATCGCTGATGCGTCTGACACGCTCCGGCATGCTGGATGTGCTGGGCGCGGATTACATTCGCACTGCCCATGCCAAAGGATTGAGCGCTTTCAAAGTGGTGGTGAAACACGGCCTGCGCAACGCCATCATCCCGGTGGTGGCGCTGGCGACGGTCGAGCTGGGTTTTATGCTCGGTGGTTCGGTGGTGATCGAATCCGTTTTCTCTTTACAGGGGCTGGGCCAGCTGGCCTGGGACTCCATCTCGCGTAATGACTTTCCGGTGGTGCAGGCCATCGTGCTGATCATCGCCATCTTTTATATCGGGCTGACATTTCTGGCGGATGTGCTCAATGCGGTGCTGGATCCGCGTCTGCGCAGCAAATAAGGGGCTTCCATGAAAACATCAATGGCAGGAACAATGAAAAACAGCATGAGTCCGGAATCCGGTCTGTTGCCCGAACCGTCTCCCTGGCAGCGTGTGTTCCGGCGGCTGCTCGGTCATCACAGTATGACGCTGGGCGTGGTTATCCTCGGCGTTATCGTGGTGCTGGCGATTCTGGCACCGCTGATCAGCCCACATGACCCCTATGCCCAGGACGTCAGCAACCGGCTGATACCGCCGGTGTGGTTTGAAAAAGGTCACTGGGATCACCTGCTGGGCACCGACAAACTCGGACGCGATTACTTCAGCCGCCTGCTGTATGGCGCGCGCGTGTCGCTGACCATCGGGCTGGTGTCGGTGATGTTATCCGGCTTTATCGGTATCACCCTCGGCATTCTGGCGGGTTACTTCGGTGGCCGGGTGGATGCGCTGGTCAGTTACATTCTCACGGTACGGCTGGCGATGCCGGTGATCCTGGTGGCGCTGGCGCTGGCCTCGCTGATTGGCGGGTCGGTAAAAGTGGTGATTGTCCTGCTCGGCCTGCTGCTCTGGGATCGCTTTCTTATCGTTTCACGTTCGGTCACGCGGCAACTGCGAGAGGCAGAATTCATTGCGGCAGCCCAAACGCTGGGCGCTTCCTCGTGGTTTATTATGCTGCGCGAAATTCTGCCGAATCTGCTCGGGCCACTCACCGTGGTGGTGACGCTGGAGATTGCTCACGCCATCCTGCTGGAAGCCACGCTCTCCTTCCTCGGCCTGGGTGTGCAGCCGCCGATGCCTTCATGGGGCCTGATGGTGGCGGAAGGTAAAGCCTATATGTTCTTCCAACCCTGGGTGATTTTGATCCCCGGCGTGGTGCTGGCATTGCTGGTGCTTAGCATCAATCTGGTCGGTGATGGTCTGCGCGATATCACGGCGTTAGATGGGCGTAATTAAGGAGGTCAGGCCATGAGTCACATCACTACCGACACACCCCTGCTGGAAGTCAAAAACTTGCAGGTGAATCTCAAGACACCGCGCGGCACCCTGCATGCGGTACGCGGCATTGATTTCAGTGTGCAGCGCGGGGAAATGCTTTGCCTGGTGGGTGAATCCGGTTGCGGTAAATCAATGACCTCGCTGGCATTGATGGATCTGCTGCCACGCAATGCCCAGCGTCAGGCCGACAGTATGCGCTTCAAAGACACCAACCTGCTGTCTCTCGGGCGACGCGAACGCGCCACGCTGCGCGGTAATGAAATGTCGATGATTTTTCAGGAGCCGATGACCTCGCTCAATCCCTCATATACCCTCGGCGAGCAGTTATGCGAAACCCTGCTGGCGCATCGCAAGGTTTCCCGTGCCGAAGCGCGTGACCGGGCGGTTTACCTGATGGAGCGCGTCGGGATTCCGATGGCGGCGGATCGCCTGAAACAGTATCCCCATCAGCTTTCCGGCGGGCTGCGTCAGCGCATCATGATTGCCATGTCGCTGATGTGTGGTCCGGATTTAATTATTGCCGATGAACCCACCACTGCGCTGGATGTCACCATCCAGGCGCAAATCCTGCGTCTGCTGCGCGAGCTGCAACAGGAAATGGGAATGGCGGTGATCTTTATCACCCACGATTTAGGCGTGGTGGCCCGCATTGCCGATCGTGTGGCGGTGATGTATGCCGGTCAGATCGTCGAGACGGCACCGGTCAATGATCTGTTTCATCAACCCCAGCATCCCTACACGCGTGGCTTGCTGGGATGTATTCCGGTATCCGGTCGCACCTTACCGGGCCAGCCATTACAAACCATCCCCGGCGTGGTGCCCAATCTGACCGGACCGCAGCACGGCTGTGCTTTCCGCAACCGTTGCAATCAGTGTCAGGAAGGCTGTAGCGAAACGCCGCCTTATCAGTCAGTCAACGCACAACATCGGGTGCGCTGTGTGCGCCCCATCGCTGTCGGGGAGGGGGTATGACAGAAATAAACACCGCGTTCCCGGTGCTGCCGCATATTGCCGGTAATGAAGATATCGCCCTTGAACTGTGCGCGCTGAGTCGCAGCTTTCGCCTTAATCGCGGCTTATTCAAGCCCCCGGCGGAGATCCTCGCTGTGGATAATATTTCACTGCGCATCCGGCGTGGTGAAACCATGGGGCTGGTGGGCGAATCGGGTTGTGGAAAAAGCACGCTGGCGAAAATGTTGCTGGGGTTACTGCCCCCCACATCAGGCAACGTGCTGATTGAAGGGCGCGAGGTTGATGCGGTGGATCGCCGTAAAATGAGCGCCCGCATCCAGCCGATTTTTCAGGATCCTTTCTCTTCACTCAATCCAAGGCGCACGGTTTCCGATGTGGTGGAAGTGGCATTGCGGTTGCATAACATTGGCACCCCGGCGGAACGCAAAAAACAGGTGCGTGAGATGCTGGATATGGTGGGCATGCCGTCGCGCACCCACAGTCAGTATCCGGGCCAGCTTTCCGGTGGGCAGCGTCAGCGTGTGGCGATAGCCAGGGCGCTGATCCTGCGCCCGGAGATTTTGATTTGTGATGAGCCAACGTCAGCGCTGGATGTTTCGGTACAGGCGCAGATTCTCAATCTGTTGCTGGCGCTGAAGCAGGAGTTTTCGCTGACCTATTTGTTTATCAGCCACAACCTGTCGGTGGTTGAGCATCTTGTTGACCATGTGGCGGTGATGCGTAAAGGCAAAATCGTTGAGCAGGGCACACGCGAACAGATTTTCAGCCGGCCACAACATCCGTATACCCGGGCGTTGCTGGCCTCGGTAATGACGCCTGAACCTGGGCTGGGCATCCCGGAAATTACCCTCAACTGAACAGGGCAGTCCGACAATGATTGAAAGGAGCAAAACATGACTCGTGAAAGCGCCCTGCAAGCTGCGCTGGACTATTTCCACTCCGGCGAGTTTCGTGAAACGCTAAATCGTCGCATCGCGTACCGTACCGAAAGCCAAAATCCACAGCAGGCGGCTACGCTGATGGCGTATCTGGAAGAAGAAATGATCCCTTATCTTGCAGGAATGGGGTTCAGCTGCCTGATAGTGGCAAATCCCGAGGCCGGAAAAGGGCCGTTTCTGCTGGCTCGTCGACTGGAAGACGATGCGGACTTTACCCTGCTCAGTTATGGCCACGGGGATGTGGTACCTGGCGATGAAGACAACTGGCGCAGCGGTCTGTCGCCCTGGGAGCTGCACGCTGAGGGCAACCGCTGGTATGGCCGTGGCACCGCCGATAACAAAGGCCAGCACAGCATCAACCTGGCCGCGCTGGCGCTGGTGCTGAAAGCGCGTAACGGGCGGCTGGGTTATAACGTTAAATTGATTCTGGAGATGGGTGAGGAAGCCGGGTCTCCGGGGCTGGATCAGGTTTGCCAGCAGTACCGCGACTGGCTGGCGGCAGATTTATTTATTGCCTCGGATGGTCCACGCGTTACGGCGCAGCGTCCAACCCTGTTCCTCGGCTCACGTGGCGTGTTCAACTTCTCGCTGGTGATCAAATTGCGTGACGGCGCGCATCACTCGGGGAATTGGGGCGGACTCCTCAGCAATCCCGGCATCCGGCTGGCGCATGCGATTGGCTGTCTGGTGGATGCCAACGGACGTATTTTGTTGCCGGAACTGCTGCCGCCGCCGCTGTCAGCCACTATTCGTCATCATCTCAGTGACCTGGAACTGGGCAACGCACCGGGAGATCCGCAAATCGCGCCGGAGTGGGGCGAGCCGGGGCTGAGTGCGGCAGAAAAACTCTATGGCTGGAATACGCTGGAGACGCTGGCGTTAACCAGCGGCACGCCGGATAAACCGGCGCATGCCATTCCCCCGGCGGCCGTAGCGCACTGCCATATGCGCTACGTGCCAGGTAGCGATGTCGATAACTTTGCCAGCCATATCCGCCGTCATCTCGATCAGCATGGATTCAGTGACGTGGCAATTGTCGACCCGGTTAACTGCTTTAAGGCCACGCGCATTGATCCCGATGATGCCTGGGTAAGCTGGAGCGTTGCCTCCATCCAGCGTTCGCTGGGGAAAAAGGCAGCGGTACTGCCTAACTTCGGTGGTGGCTTACCCAACGCATGCTTCCTAGAAACCTTTAATGTGCCGACATTGTGGCTACCGCATTCCTATCCTGCTTGTTCTCAACACGCCCCCGATGAACATCTGCTCGCTGACCTCAGTTGCGAAGCACTGCAACTGATGACCGGCCTGTTCTGGGATCTGGCTGAAGAAGGGCGGGAGGTGATGCAAACCCGTGGTGGCTGATAAAACGGAGGCCCGCAGTGCATAACAACGAAATTCGTTACTTTATGGCGGTGGCGACCACCGGTTCGATCAGCGCCGCCAGCCAGCAACTGTTTGTCGCCATCTCTGCCATCAGCCGCCATATTCAGCGGCTGGAATCGCGTCTGGGCATGACGCTGTTCGAACGCAGCCCGCGCGGGATGCAGCTCAACGATGCCGGTCATATTCTGGCAAATCATGTGCGCCGCAGTATGGCGGATATGGAACTGGCAATGGCCGAGCTGAAGGGGATCAAAGCCGCTGATCAAACCACCATTCGGGTGGTTTGCACCGACGGGCTGGCGTTTAATCTGTTGCCGAATCTGATGGCTAAGTTTCGTCTGCTGCATCCGCGCGTCAGTTTTGTGCTGACGGTAGGCACCGCCCGCCAGGTACCGGATTTGATTCGTAACGGTGAGTGTGATTTGGGGATAAAATTCAGTCTTTCGCCCGAGACCGGGGTTGAGGTGCTGGCTTCATTTCCCTCGCCGGTGCTGGTGTTTATGAAGGCTGACCATCCGCTGGCAGCACGCGATATTCAGCTGGCCGATCTCAACGATTGGCCGGTGGTGCTGCCGGATCAGTCGGCTACCATTCGACAGCTGTTTGATCTCTCCTGTCGCATGAATAACGTGTTTATCGACCCGATATTCACCAGTAACCATTTCTCAACCTTGTATGAGTTTGTCTGCAAAACCCCGCAGGCGATCAGCGTCAGCAGCCATTACTCCATCATGTATAGCGCGCGTAAAGATGGCCTGATCATAAAATCCATCAACCGCGACCAGCTCAGTCAGCGCAGCCTGCAACTTCAGACCGAAATGGGTATGCCACGAACGGCGATACTGGATACCTTTTTTGTCTTTCTGCGTCAGGAACTGCACCAGCTTGACCAGCAATGTCGTGACGATTTCGCATTGCAGTTCCGTTAAACAACGTTGCCCGGCAGGGAAGGCCGGGCAACGTTTTCCTGCTATCTGACGATCAATCAGCCATTGCGGAAAATATAGCTATAGGCGCTGAGGGCTGGCGCACCACCGAGATGGGCATACAGCACTTTGGAGCCTTCCGGGAATTCGCCGTTACGCACCATATCAATCATGCCCTGCATGGATTTGCCTTCATAAACCGGATCGGTCAGTACCCCTTCGGTACGGGCGCACAGACGAATCGCTTCCAGCGTGCCTTCGCTGGGTAAGCCGTATTCCGGGCCGCCATAGCGGGTATCCAGCACCACGTCTTCTTCAGTGATTTCGCGTCCCAGCTCCACCAGGTTGGCGGTGTTCTGCGCAATACGCAGGATCTGCGCTTTGGTTTGTGCCGGTTTTGCCGAGGCATCGATACCGATAACGTTACGTGCACGTCCATCAGCCGCAAAGCCCACCACCATGCCTGCCTGGGTACTGCCGGTGACTGAGCACACCACGATGTAATCAAATTTGAAGCCCAGTTCTTTTTCCTGCTGGCGCACTTCTTCGGCAAAACCAACAAAACCGAGGCCACCGTACGGATGTTCCGAGCAGCCCGCCGGAATCGGGAACGGTTTGCCGCCGTTTTCTGCGGCTTCTTCCATCGCCTGTTTCCAGCTTTCGCGGATACCGATATCAAAACCCGCAGAATCGAGACGCACATCCGCACCCATGATGCGGGAAAGCTCAATGTTACCTACGCGGTCATAGACGGCATCGGAGTAGTTAACCCAGTTTTCCTGCACCAGCACACATTTCATACCGAGGTGTGCGGCCACGGCGGCAACCTGACGGGTCTGGTTAGACTGAACGCCACCAATCGATACCAGGGTGTCACAGCCCTGAGCCAGCGCTTCGGGGATCAGGTACTCCATTTTGCGCGTTTTGTTGCCGCCAAATGCCAGTCCGCTGTTGCAGTCCTCGCGCTTAGCATAAATTTCCACTTTCCCGCCCAGTTCAGCACTCAAACGTTTCATCGGTGTAATCGGCGACGGACCAAATGTCAGAGGATAGCGGGGGAACTTTTCAAGATTCATTGTTTATCTCCGGGAAATAAATTGGCACGCCATTAATTTTTCAGCGCTGTTAATCGTGGTGACGGAATAACAATAACCTGGCGAATGGGTTTTTCACATTTCGTTTTAACCTGATTTTTTCTAATTAATTTTAATGGATTGGCCATCTCACTGACTAAAGTTTCGTTTTTACCTGTATGGAAGAAATAAAATTGTGTGACGACAGCTGATGAAACAGGTTTTTTGCATGACTATTGAATTTAAGTTCAATAAATTCATATGGTTACGATTTCTGCGCTTGTGTGGCGTGATGGGGGGCAAAACCGTGCTTTCCTGCCATCGCTAAAATTGAATTGGCGGGCTTGATAATGCTATTTATCTGCTAACCCTTTTCCTCATCCGAATTAATTTATGACTGACAATGCAAACAAAACCAAAGGCATCATTTTGCTGGTGGTGGCTATCATTTTATGGGGATGTAACTGGCCAGTGATGAAAGCCGGTCTTTCACATATCACGCCGCTGTGGTTTTCTACATTACGTTTTTCCAGTAGCGCGCTGGTGCTATTTTTATTGCAATATTCCACCGGAAAAATACGTATCCCCGGCCGCAATGAGTTTCCGATTATCATCAGCGTGGGGGTATTGCAGATGATGGCATTTACCGCGCTGGGTTGTATTGCGATGAGTTATCTTCCGGCAGGAAAATCGGCGGTGCTGGCCTATACGACGCCATTATGGGTGGTACCAGCGTCGGTTATTTTCTTTCGGGAAAAATTAACAACGCTCCAGTTATCCGGTGCCTTTACCGGTTTTATCGGCATTCTGGTGTTATTTAATCCGCTGGCAACCGACTGGCATGATATGACTCAACTGGTCGCCAATGGATTATTATTACTGGCTTCATTGTGCTGGGCGATTTGTATTTTGCATTTACGTCGTAATCGGTCGCGCCTCAACGCTTTTGAGCTGGCACCCTGGCAGATGCTGCTTGCCTCGCTGCTGCTGTTGCCGCTGACATGGGTGTTTGAAGGGGGATGGAGTGGCGATAACTCCGGTACGTTGCTGGCCATCACGTTGTTTGTCGGCCCGGTGGCCACGGCCTTTTGCTTCTGCGCTGTCAATGCGGCCAGTGCATGGCTGTCCAGTGTCACGCTTTCATCGATGATGTTGTTTGTGCCGATCACCGGGCTGATCGTTTCTGTCATCACCCTGCATGAGGATCTGCCGCTATCGTTACTGGCAGGTTCGTTGCTTATTGCGCTGGGGATCGCGATTATGACCCGGAAAAAGACAAGGCAGAATCATAAAGGTATTTGTGTGGTGGAAAATACTTCGCGCAGTCCAATAAAAGAACGAATCTGACGTACGCCAGGAAGAAATAACAGCTGCTCAGCATGGAGTTTATTAAAACTTTGATTATCAGCGGTGCGAATTAACATAATATAATCAAATTCGCCGCTGACCATATGGCACTCCATGCAGCCTCTTATTTTACTGACCGCGCCTTCGAAGTCTTTAAATGATTCCGGCGTTGAACGATCCAGTACCACGCCGATCATCACCACCAGTCCGGCATTAAGGGTGGATGGGTCGAGTAAGGCCACATAGTTCTTTATAAAACCGAGTTTTTTTAAGCGCTCAACCCGGCGTAAACAGGCGGGAGGACTCAGGTTGATTTTATCTGCGAGGGCGACATTGGAGACTGAACCATCGCGCTGTAAAATACGCAAAATCGCCATATCAAAGCGATCCAGCGTTTTATCATTCCCCGGTGCGTCGGTGCTTTTTTTCTTCTCCATGATTACTCACCTGTATAATATGATTTTCTTATTTTAATCATACTGTACTCTTATATTTTTTTGAGGACGCATGATTTCCTTGTTTGCATCCTGTCATTGGAATATAAAAAAATCAATTAAGATACTCATCCATTTCCGTAATCCTCTGAAGGTGAAAATGGCAGCCATTGACAGAATTATCGCTGAACGACTGCGGCAACTGAGAAAAGCATATGGCTGGAGTCTGAGTGAGGCGGAAAGAATGACTGGCGTCAGTAAATCGATGCTGGGACAGATTGAAAGAGGGGAATCCAGCCCGACGCTGGCAACTATCGAAAAAATTTCCGTTGGCTTTAAACTGACCTTAAAAGATTTTCTCAATCTGCCATAACATCGGCGCGCCAGCCGCAGAGGGCGTCTGGCGCGTACGGTAAGATTAGGCCGCGACCAGCGCGGCGAACTTCGCGATATCCACGTTTCCGCCACTGATAATGATGCCAATCCGTTTGCCTTTAAGTTCCTCTGCGTGTGCCAGCGCAGCGGCAAAACCCAGACAGCCGGTGGGTTCGACAATCATCTTCATTCTTTCCGCAAAGAAGGTCATCGCGCTGATCAGCTGTTCATCCTGCGCGGTATAAATGTCCGTGACCAATTTACGAATCAGCGGAAAGGTCAGATTGCCGAGATGCTGCGTCTGCGCGCCATCAGCGATGGTTTTTGGCGTATCGATATGCACGATTTCGCCTTTACGGAACGATTGTTGACCATCATTACCCGCCGCCGGTTCAACGCCGAAGACCCGACACCCTGGAGAAAGTGCCGCAGCGGCGAGCGCTGAGCCGGAGAGCAGGCCACCACCACCAAGTGGCGTAAAAAGGACATCGAGTTCACCCACTTCTTCAAACAACTCTTTGGCTGCGGTGCCCTGGCCGGTGATGATGTCCGCGTGGTCGTAGGGCGGGATCAGGGTCAATCCGTGCCGTTCTGCCAGCTCCCGACCAATCTGCTCACGATCTTCGGTATAACGGTTGTATGTCACAACCTTGCCGCCATAGCCGCGAGTGGCCGCGATTTTTGCCGCTGGTGCATCCTCTGGCATGACAATGGTGGCGGGAATGCCGAGGATTTTCGCCGCCAGGGCGATGCCCTGCGCGTGGTTTCCCGACGAAAAAGCAACGACACCCGCGGCTTTCTGTTCATCGCTGAACTGCAACAGCGCATTCAATGCACCTCTGAATTTAAATGCGCCCATACGCTGAAAGTTTTCACATTTAAAGAAGATCTGCGCGCCTGTCAGCGCATCTGCGCTGCGGGAGGTCATCACCGGGGTGCGGTTGATATAGGGTGTAATGCGTTCTGCGGCGGCCTGAACATCGGCAAAGGTGGGGAGCATCAATGCAGTCATACTTTTTACCTGTGTGAGAATTTTGCACCAGTAACGGGTTACAAAAAGTATAGTTTTAGACAATGAATCTAAAGGTATAGCGATAAATGGCGCCTCTGACAAGCGTTAAAACACTGCAAGCGGGGGGTGATATTTGACAAAAAATCTTACTATGAATATTTTATCGAAAAATAGCCGATGGCAGCCGGAGAACGCATGGCGAAGCAGCAGGAACACCTCTTACTTTCTCAACTTGACGCGATTGCTGAGGGATTGAGTGCGACATTTGCCCCCTTTTGTGAAGTGGTGGTGCATGACCTGACCAACCCGGAGCATGCCATATTGTCCATTCACAATAATTTGTCCGGGCGTGAATGCGGTGAACCAGCAACCGAGCTGGGGCTGGCCCGCATCGCCTCGCCTGATTTTCCTGATGTGATTGCCAATTACGCCAACCACTTCGCGGATGGACGCCCGGTGAAAAGCACATCAGTGGGTATCCGTAATGCGAAAGGCGAGTTTGTTGCGGCGTTATGCCTGAACGTGGATATGACATTGTTCCGCGGCATGCAAAGTGCCTTTGATCAGTTCACCAAAATCACCACCGACAGCATCAGCGAAACCCTGGAGCCTACCGGAACAGAATCAATTCGCCGACGCATTGATCAATTTGCCGCGAAACTGGCGACCACGCCGCGTGCACTCAAGACCGCGGAACGCAAAGAACTGATTAATGATCTGCGCGACAACGGTTTCCTCGATATCAAACGGTCGATGGAGACGATCGCGCAGCATATTGGCGTCTCACGGGCATCGGTCTATCTCTATGCCAAAGATCAGGGGGAATAGTTGGCGAGAGGGAATTAATCCAGTACGCGGCCTATCAATGAGGAAGACTGTTGGATAAATGCCTGCATATGTTGTGGGTCGCTAATCCCTTTCGAGGGATGAATGGCCCGGCCTTTACGATCAAATAGCGTACCGTTGTGGAGATCTAACTGGGGTGAAAGCAACAACGGGGTGATCGATCGGGCATATTGTTCAGCTGTCGGGGTGAGCCAGCCAATAACTGTCTCCAGAGCGTTGAAAAACAGCTTATTTCCCCCGAGAAAATTGGCGCGGATATTGGTTTTCACAAAACCGGGATTCAGGCCAAAGATACTGAGATTGGGATATCGTTGTGCGCCATCCAGCACCATCATTTCATTCCCTGCCACGGTATTCATATGCACTTCCATCGGGCGGTAGTTTGTTTCCGCGTTTAAGTCACCGAGCGTGCCGGGTTTACCGGAGCCGGGATATCCCATCACAAAAACACGGGTTTTGGTGGTATTTGCAGAACCAAGCTGTGTTGCAAGCTCGCGCAGCATAACCTGACGGCTGAGATAACTCACCGCCATATCCCGCTCCAGCCCCTCGGCAGTTTCCTGACGTTTGGGAGCTGCGAAGATACCGCTGGTAAAGATCAGCATATCTATCGCAGGGGCAGGCAGCAGGCCAGCGACTCTTTTGGCTTCGGTCATGCGACTCAGATCGGCCTGAAGGAAAGTAATCCCGCCGATCCCGGCATCGCGAAAGGTTTGCCCTACCACAATCACGCTGGCTTTATTCGCCGCAAAATAGCGGCTCAGCGCGCGGCCAATCCCCCCGGTCCCTCCCACAATAACTACCGTTTTGCCCTGTAAGTCGTGTGGGGAGCCATAGGATATTTTGGGAAAGTTAGCGTCTTTAATCATCGTGTCACTCATGCAAAAAATTCAGGAAAGAAAGTTTTCCCGGCGCAGTACATGATTCACTAATCAATTGACGGCATAAATAGTATAAAATGGAAATTATTTTTCCATTTATGGCGTAATGAGATGGAACTGCTGAACGACATGGCGTTATTTGTTGAAGTGGCGAAAGCCATGAGTTTTACCCGGGCGGCGGAGGTGTCAGGGATCCCCGGCTCGACCCTTTCCCGTCGCATCAGCCAACTGGAGAAAGCCATCGGACTGCGGCTGCTGCACCGCACCACACGCCGGGTGGAGCTAACCGAAGCCGGGCAAATTTATTATCAACGCTGCAAGCGCCTTGTAGATGAGGCACGACTGATTCATGAACAGCTGGGTGACATGCTTGAACAGCCTGAGGGGATGATCCGGGTATCCCTGCCAGTGGATTTTGCCGCGATATTCCTCACGCCATTACTTGCCGAGTTTGCCGGGCTTTATCCCGGCATTCAGTTTGAGATGGATTTGACGCCACGGCGAGCTGACCTGATCTCTGAAGGTATTGATGTGGCTATTCGCATTGGCGAACCTGCCATGTCGAATTTAATAGCTCGTAAGCTGATGCAGTTTCACGGACAACTTTTTGCCTCACCATCCTATCTGGCAGGGGCAAAAAAACTGACGCACCCTGATGATCTTAATGAACATCAGTGTATTGGCTTTCTCAAAAATACCGGCTGGACGCTGCTCAATGATCACCAGCGCGTGACCATCAATGGTCGTGGGCGGTTCACGCTGAATAATGTTGGCATGATGAGAAAACTGGCGCTGATGCATCAGGGAATCATTTTTGTCCCTGCCCAGGCGATAAAAGACGATCTGGCGGCGCGGCTGCTGGTTCCGGTACTGCCCGAATGGCACGGAGAAGCCACTGCCGTTTATGCCTTAACCGAAACCCGGTTATTACCGGCAAAAACGCAGCGTTTTCTCGATTTCATCCGCGACAAACTCCGGGACAGCAACCCCCAGATATAGCGCCCCCTTTCAGACAACCTTATAAGAAAAGTAATCAAAATCAGCGTGATGATTTTCACCGGTGAAATCCTGGCAGCAGATGCCGACAAAGGCACCGGTGAAGCGCTCATGCCCGCGTTCTTTAAAATATTCATCAGAGAGTTTGCTGTATTCCACATACCCTCCCACGCTATGCCATTCCTGCTCATCAACCGAGTAGAAGAAATAAGCCGCATCATGATCAACGCACACTTTCAAATGAATGGGGCTATGACCGTCAAGTTCAATACCGTCACCAGCAGGCTGGCTGAATCTGTGCAGGTCATTAATCAGTAAATTAACCGTGCGCTTGCCCTGGTCGTTAGTTGAGACAAAGAGATACAGATAGTTGGTGGTATCGTAATAACAAACCAGCCCGGCCATGTGCTGAAAAGAGGTGGGTTTAAAATCCACGCAGGTCTGGGCCTCAAAACTGAAATCGGTCTGACGCCGCGCCACCAGACTCTGACAATGATGGGAACTGAGTGATTCTCTGCCGTGCAGCCGCAACCAGCCCTTGCGGGCGTTCAGGCTACAGACGTTTTCAGCAAGCGGGATGCGCAAACTTTGCAACTGCAACGGTAAGGTCGCGCTGTCAAAATCTTCACGTTGTGGCAACTGCGGCCAGGGGTGTTCTGCCAGTTGCGTATGGGTAATCAGTTCAGGCGTGGTTTTTTCATTGGCCAGCCTTAACCAGCCATCATGGCTCCAAAAGACTTTCTGGATAGCTGTCTCACGCCCCATCGGGCTTCTGCCCCTGGAGGGCAGTGGTCTGCCGCACAGGTGAACCATAAACCATTCACCGGCGGGCGTCGCTACCAGGTCGGCATGTCCCGTTCGCTGCAAGGGTAAACGGCAGTCATAGCGGGACGTCATTAACTGGCCAATCGGGTCGGTTTCATAGGGGCCCGTCAGCTCGCGCGATCGCGCCATGGTGACACCATGATTGTAAAACGTGCCGCCCTCGGCGGTTAACAGATAAAACCAGCCCGCGCGTTCATAAAGATGTGGGCCTTCGGTTATGCCTAATTCGCTGCCAGCATAAATCTTATGCGACATGCCGACGAGTTTCTGCTCTCGTTCATCATACTGTTGCAGAATAATGCCGTTCCATTTAGGAAACCCGGGTTTGCCACCATCCCGGTAACTCATCTCCATACTCACCAGCCATTTTGTGCCGTCTTTTTTATGAAAAAGTGAGGGATCGATACCACGGCTATTAAGGTAAACCGGTTCTGACCATGCCCCTTCAATATCCGTGGTGGTGACCAGATAATTATGGGTATCCCAGAATCTGCCGGTGAGATTTTTAACGTCGGTGTACACCAGCCAGAAAATCCCCTGATCATAACTTAAGCAAGGCGCAAAGATTCCACCCGAGTCAGGATTGCCTTTCATATCTAGCTGGCTCACCCTATTTAAGGGAAAAGAAATTAATTGCCAGTTTTTCAGGTCAAATGACTTATACAGCGCTACGCCAGGAAACCACTCAAAGGTTGAGGTGGCAATATAATATGCGCCATTGGCAAAAATGATCGAGGGATCAGGATTAAAACCGGGCAGTATCGGATTGATTATTTCTGTCATCGTGCATCTCCTTCCGCTTCTGTCAGTGTATCTACAGAGTGAGTGAATGGTTCACCAGGTTTATTTTTATTCAGCGTGTATTTTCTCAGTATCAGGATGAGGCTCAAAATTAACAGTGCGGGGATTACGGTAAAAATAAGCCGAATACAGAGCACGGCATCACCAGCCTGAACGGCAGCATTGCCAACATATCCGCCGAAGGTCAGCAGCCATCCAATCAGCGCACCACCAATCGCAATGCCCACCTTAATGGCAAACAGATTGGTGGAAAACACCAGGCCGCTAAAGGATTTCTCTGCTTTATGCTCAATATCGTCGATGATGTCGCTGAGCAGGCTCCATTGCAGTGGGGTGGCGGTGGAGTTAATAAAATGGATTACGCCGATAATGGCACAAATAAGTATCAGGTGTTGTGCAGGTACAAAAAATAAACCAATCATAATTGCGGCCTGCACCGTCATCGCCATCTTATAAGCGAAAACCCGGTCCAGTCTGGAATAAAGCGTGGTGGTAAACATTGAACCGATAAATTTTGCGCCAAGAATAATCGTCAATATAATACTGACATAATCAGGGCGATGAAGATAATAGGTCACGAAGTACATCGCTCCGCCGGTTTTCAATATCCCGGCAGTCAGGTTCACAACATTAAGGACAAATATTCTTCGCCAGTTTGCATTGGCGGCAAGCTGGCGTAATTCGACAAAGACGCCGCTGAATTTCTGCGAAGTATCGATCTGCGGGATATAGCGTTCTTTTGTTAACGCAAAACACAGGTAAAACATGATGCTACTGGCGATGCCCATCAATAGCATGGCGTAGAAGTAACCCTGTTGCAGGTTACCACCGGCAATCACTTTGGTCAGTGGCAGGGCAATCATGGAAACCACAATGCCACCCAGTGCGGCAAACGCGAAGCGGTATGACTGCATAGACACGCGTTCTTCTGGGTTCTTCGAAATGTTATTGATCATGGCGCAATAAGGCACATTGACCAGGGTGTAAAGCAGAGACAAAGCCGTGTAGGAAACATAGGCATAAATGACTTTGCCTGTCTCGCCAATATCTGGCGTAAAAAAGGTCAGTGCGCCAAGAATACCAAAAGGCAACGAGAACCAGAGTAAATAAGGCCGGAACTGTCCGTGTTTAGTGGCGGTATGGTCGGCAAGAAAACCGACATAAACATCGAAGAATGCATCGACGATACGTACCACCAGAAACATCATCCCCATGTGAAAGGCACTTAAACCATATATATCGGTATAAAAATAAGCCATAAACAACATGATGGTTTGCCAGATAATGTTTGATGCGCCGTCACCTAGCCCATAGCCTATTTTTCTTTAATGGTGAGTGTAGACATAATGATACCCCTGGTGCGTTCTTTGAATGTAGGTAGAGAGGTCTTTCCTGCCAGGTATCAAAATTAGGCTGAAATCAGGGCTGGATATGTAGTGATTTTGGGGTTTTATATAATTTTTTTGCGCTGCCGGTGAAACGCAGATCACTATTTAACTAATTGACTTAACTCAGGGCCAGGTGTTGGCGGTGGCAAGGGGGAGAACATCATGTTTGGTAGAAAGCTGTTTAGTCGAACGCGAGTTGCTGCGGAATTTTTTCGGTGTTACCCCCATCAATGCCCGGAACTTAAAGCAGTAATAAGCGCTGTCCGTAAATTCACATTGATAGGCGATGTCGGTAATGCTCAGGTCGGTATTTCTGAGTAATTCGGCAGATTGGGCGATTTTCTTGCGGACCAGGTACTCTTTAAAAGAAATTTGCATGATCTTTTTAAAGGAACGGGAGAAGTGGCTGGCAGAGAGTTTACAGTGTGCTGCCGCTTCATTAAGGCTGATGTTGAATTTTTTGCTTTTCTCAATCTGCACTACGAAGCCAATGATATTATCGAACGAGCTGTTATTTTCTCCGCTGATCACCACCTTTTCTGCAGATTCGCCATGGGTTAATACGGTATTTAATAAAAGAACCAATAAAGGATCCACTTCGTCGAGCGTATGGGGTTCATCGTGTAACTCTGTCAGCCACTGAAATAAAAACTGGACCCTTTCTGCCTGGTGATGAGTCAACTGCATCACAAAGCCCGCATGAGAAGCGGAGGTGGGGAAGGGATATTTCAGTCGATTCAGCACCGCAGTATCGTATTGCAGCAGGAATCGCTCATGGTCACCGGTGAAACTCAGCTCCATATCGTGCAACATCATGGATGAGACAAAGACTAAGGTATTGTCCCTGATTTGGAATTTTTCACTACCGATCGAAAAGGCCCCCTCAGCCCGATGAAACCACATGATTTCATGCTCAAGGTGCACATGCGGCCGGATATAGACACCTTGCTGCGGAACCCCTTCGCGCGCGCGCAACATGTAATCAACCCCGATAGAGGTTTCAATCCTTTCGAAAAAATGATCAGTATTCAACATGGTGCGCAAATTTCTTATAGAAAGGGGCCTGTTTCGTTATCTATAACCTGTTTCAGAGCTGAAAATCAATACATGCCGCTATTCCTGGATCAGTTAAGTTATGTGCGGTTATTTAGCCTGCCTGGAGTCTGCGACAAAATCTCTTTGTGATGCATCTCGCAATTGGGCCGAAAAATCCTGATAAGTAGAAAAGTAATCGATTACATTTTGCAAACTGACTTTTGTAATCGATTACTTTATGAGGCTATCATGGTTTCATCAATCGCAGGTTCTGTCGCAGGCGCCACACAGCACAGGGCATTAGTTCCTCGCCTCGCGCTGATGATGTTTCTTCAGTTTTTCATCTGGGGCACCTGGTCCGTGACGCTCGGGCTGGTGATGACGCAGCACAATATGGCGGCATTGATCGGCGATGCCTTCTCTGCACAACCCGTTGCCTCCATCCTGTCGCCCTTCGTGCTCGGGATGCTGGTTGACCGTTTCTTTGCGTCGCAGAAAGTGATGGCGGTACTGAATCTGCTGGGAGCGGTCATCCTATGGTTTGTGCCGCAGGCATTGGAAAACCAGAGCGGGGGACAACTGATCTCATTGTTGTTCGTGTATACGCTATGTTTTATGCCGACCCTGGCGGTGGCGAATAACATCGCCTTCCATAACCTGGCAAACAGTGAAAAAAGTTTTCCCGTGGTGCGCGTATTCGGCACCATTGGCTGGATTGTGGCGGGTATCTGCATCGGAGTAACGGGTATTGCGGCCAGCGCAGCCATTTTCAACCTGGCGGCGATTTGTTCACTGCTACTGGCGCTGTATAGCCTGACGTTGCCGCATACACCGGCTCCTGCGAAAGGCCAGCCGCTGGCATTACGTGACCTGCTGTGTGCCGACGCTTTTGCCTTACTCAAAAAAAGCCACTTCCTGATCTTTGCCATCTGCGCCACGCTGATATCGGTTCCTCTCGGGACCTACTATGCCTACACCGCGTCCTTCCTGGCGGACCTCGGCATCAGCAATGTCAGTACGGCGATGTCGTTCGGCCAGATGTCAGAAATCTTTTTCATGCTGGTTATCCCGCTGCTGTTCCGTCGCCTCGGTGTGAAAGTCATGCTGCTGGTGGGGATGCTCGCCTGGTTTGTTCGTTATGCCTTGTTTGCCTTCGGCGTGAATGAAGAACTGCGCTGGGTGCTGTACCTCGGCATTCTGCTGCATGGCGTGTGTTACGACTTCTTCTTCGTGATTGGTTTTATCTACACCGACCGTGTTGCTGGCGACAAAGTGAAAGGCCAGGCGCAGAGCCTGATCGTGATGTTCACCTATGGCATTGGCATGTTGCTGGGCTCGCAGATCTCCGGCGCGTTATATAACCGCCTGATCAATCAGGGCAACGGTGACGTGGTGGCGAACTGGCCCACATTCTGGTGGATCCCGGCGATTGCCGCCGCGGTGATTGCCATCATTCTCCTGCTTTCCTTCCACTATAAAGACGCTGAAGTAGCTAAATAACCTGAGAGGTGATGATGAAAACATTAAAAGGGCCTGGCGTATTCCTTTCCCAGTTTATAAGAGACCAGCCACCTTTTAACTCCCTGGAAGGTCTGGCGGAATGGGCCGCCAGCCTGGGCTTCAGGGCAGTGCAGATCCCCTGTAACCACCCGGCAATCTTTGATTTAGCCATAGCCGCAGAAAGCCAGGTTTATTGCGATGAAGTGACGGGCATCCTGGCGCAGCATGGGTTGGTGATTAGCGAGCTGTCAACGCATCTTGAAGGGCAGTTAGTGGCGGTGCATCCGGCGTATCAGCAGGCATTCAGTGATTTTGGTCCGGCGGAACTGCGTCAAAACGACAGTGCGCGCCAGCAATGGGCGATGGCTCAGGTTAAACGCGCCGCGGTCGCGTCAGCAAAGCTGGGATTAACTGCCCATGCCACTTTCTCGGGTTCGCTGGCCTGGCCCTATTCTTATCCGTGGCCACCCAGAAAAGCCGCGTTGATTGACGAGGCTTTTACCGAACTGGCGCGTCGCTGGCGGCCGATCCTCGATGTGTTTGACGAACAGGGCGTTGACCTGTGCTACGAATTGCACCCCTCCGAAGATTTACATGATGGCGTCAGCTTCGAACGTTTCCTCGATGAGGTGAACAATCATCCACGCTGCCATATCCTCTATGATCCCAGCCATATGCTGCTGCAACATATGGATTATCTTGGCTTTATCGATATTTATCATCAACGCATTCGTGCCTTCCACGTTAAGGATGCCGAGTTTACACCGTCAGCCAGAAGTGGTGTTTACGGTGGTTATCAACCGTGGCTGGAAAGAGCCGGGCGGTTCCGTTCACCGGGTGACGGACAAATCAATTTTGCCGGGATTTTCAGTAAACTGGCGCAATACGATTATGCAGGCTGGGCGGTGCTGGAGTGGGAGTGCTGCCTGAAAGATAGCGAAACCGGTGCCAGAGAAGGGGC